>NZ_JAUEUE010000005.1:0-433040 GCF_032485055.1 Bradyrhizobium sp. SZCCHNRI20481 | reverse complement strand
ATCCGAGTTCGCCGCCACCTGCAATCCGCGTCGGGATCTGGCGCTGCGCTATGCCGAGAGCTCCGCGCCAGCTCCCGCCGCTACCACCGCCCAGATGGGCACATCCAACCGCCCGAACGAACTCAGATCTGGATAAAACTTGGGGGCAAGGTCAGCTCACGAGGAGGTGGGATGAAACCAAGCTGGTTCGTATCCTAATTTATGCCTTTCCCACGCCCAAGGGCCGCACCTTCGGATATCCGATCAAGTGGCTCGAGGACCTGGAAGACATCCGATTTGAAAATCATATGGTTCCGGCATCAAGGACCATGATGGCCTTTTGCAATTCAATTACGGGGACTACATGCGTTTGCCGCCGCCGGAAAAACGCACGTGTTGTCATCCCGCGGCAAAATTTCGATTGCCGCCGGATGCCAGCCGTCGATGACAAGAGCTCACGATAAAACGAGCCGAATTCGAGGCGACGACAGCACGACGCCGCGATCATCCGGCTGATCGTGAGCCGAAGTTCCGGTCGGGTCACCGCTGCTTCTTCAGGATGCAGAAGGTCGCTGAATGCAGCACCTCAAACGATTCCGGCTGTTCATTCAGAAAACGCCGATGCTCCCGCTCAAACGATTCGAGTTTTTCCGGCGTTAGCGATGATGCGGCGAGCCCGCGCGTCGCCCTCATCCGCCCGTGCCACGTCTCGCGCGTAAACGGGAGGAATACGTCGAATGCAAATGACGTATCCACCTCAAATCCCAGCGACATGTCCACGCCATAGGTCGTCGGAACTCCGTCACTGTCGAACTTGGCGCGAGTGTAGCCCACGCCGTTCCATGCAGGATTATATTTCAGGACGAGCTCCTCGCTTCTCTTGGCGATGGCGCTTTCTTCCGGCAGCCATACGAGCGACATGATCGCAAAGCGCCCATCGTCCTTGAGCATTCGAAAGAGACGAGAGAGCAGCGCGGACTTGTCAAAATAGGTGAAGCACATGCAGGCCATGACGGTGTCAAAGGTCTTGTCGGGGAAGTCGACCTTTTCGGCCGGCGAGACGATGTATTCGATATTCATTCCCGCAGACAGTCTCCGTGCCTGCGCGATTTGATTTTCTGAAATATCGACGCCGATCAGTTTGGCGCCATATCTGGCGAGGTGGCGTGGCAGGACGCCGGTGCCCGTTCCCAAATCCAGCACGGTCTGCTCCTTTTTGCATAGGCCGAGGTCATGGATCTTCTGGAAAAAGACCTCCGGATACACGTCGCGGAACTTTGCATAATCCTCGGAAATGTTTCCGAAGTCGAACGCGTTTCCGCTATCTATGTGACCCAGATTGATCATCGCTCTTCCCTCGTTTTTCGACGACCGAGATGTGTCTCGGCAGTCACGGACGTTGCTGCGCTTGCAAATTCGTAGACAATGCTTCTCGGGCCTAAGCCACGCGCTGCCCCCCTCGCCAGGTCTCGACCACCCTTGCCGTACCGCCCCTTTGCTGCACACGAATGAAATCGGCCGGCTGCCCTGCCTGCAGCCCGTCATCGATGGGCAAGCCGAGGAAGCGACCGGCTTCCCCGCTCAGGAAACGGCCGATGGATTGAGCGTCTCCCAAATCAAACAGCTTGGCGGCCGCCTCGATCAGTGAAAACGGCGCGTAGTCGTAGGAGAGTATCGACAGCGCGCTCGCGGCATGAAGATCGCGAACCGAGACGTTTCCGACATAAGACTCGCCCCGCACGAAATTCGGCGCGCCGGCGAGGACCGGCAGGCCGAGCCCGGCGGCTGCGCTGGCCGCCTCCAATGTGGTCGGAAACTCGCAAAGCTGGCTGCCCAGCGCATGCGATCGTTTGACATCCTGCGCGGTCGCATCGTCATGAGTCATGAAGCGCACACCGTAATAGCGGGCGCTCGCCGCCAGCTCCGCGGCCCGCTGCCAATACAGCGTCACAGCCGCTTCCGCCCGCATGGTGAAAGCCGCCGCAATTCGCCCCTGGTCGTGGCGCAGGCGGGCGGCAACCGCCTCTCGCCACTTCTCGCGGGATCGGAATTGGCGACGGCCGCAGCTGTGATCCATTGCGGATACGACCGCGATCTGGTCTCTATACGTCTCGATGATCGGAAGGGCCGCTTCCAGCACGCCGTCATCCGTCAATTCGCATCGAAGATGTATCATGTGACGGCTGCGCAGCCCTTCGGACGAGATCGCTTCCTTCAGCAGGTCGATCGCTTCGATAGCCCGCTCGATTGCAGTGCCGTCGTTTTCGAGATTGTCGAGGGCGACCGTCGTCAGTCCGGTGGTGATGCCGGCGGCCGCCATCAGCGCGTCATGATGAAGCAGATTGCGATGCAGGGACCGGTCGACGCCTGCCCGCTCACCCTGAATGACGTCGAACCCTCCAGCGTGAAGATCAACGAAGCCCGGCAGAAACATGTCATCCCTGGCATCCGGCGTTCGCGGCTCCGCAGTCATGGAGATAAAAGTTCCACCCTGGTGGCACAGCTCGCCGAAACGAACTCCCTTGGATGTGAGAAAGAAGCCACTGATTCGGTGTACGGGACGGGTCATCGGGGACATCACACTGTAGATGAGGCATCAAGGGCGTCACCTCGGCGAACCGGCGGCTCACGGGTCAAGGCCGCAGCTGCCGTCAATGAGCGAGACAAGGCGTGGCGCACGACCTCGGTAAAGGCCGCCGTCCCCAGCGTACCGCCGAGATCCCGCGTCACGTTGCGCCCCTCCGCCTCCAGGCACGCAAAGACCGCGTTTCGCAACAGCACGCCAGATAAGGCCAGGTCCGGAGCGCGCTTCGTACTGCCGAGATGTTCGAGCAGCATCGCGGCGGACAAGAACATCGACGTCGGATTTGCGCGATCCTGATCGGCGATGTCCGGCGCCGAGCCATGCGCAGCCTGCGCCATCACGCGCGTGGCGCCAAAATTCAACGATCCGGCGATGCCAAGCCCGCCGCCCATGGCCGCCAGCAGGTTTGACAGGATATCGCCGAACATGTTGGTGGTGACCACCACATCGAAATCCTGCGGACGCGAGACCAGGGCCGCCGCGGCGGCATCGACGATGAGCTCGCCGTAGACTGTAGAGCCAGACGCCGCGGCTCGCGCCCGGCACTCTCGCAGAAACAGACCGTCGGTGATTTTCAGCACATTGGCCTTGTGAACCGCCGTCACGCGCCGCCCCCGTCCGGCCGCGATGCCAATCGCAATATCGGCGATTCTGGCGGAGTTCGCCGCGGTGATCTTCCGCAAGGCAAATGCCGTATCGGCATCCGGTGCGAATTCCCCCGACCCCGCATGCATGGTCCTGACGGCGTAAAAGCCTTCGGTATTCTCCCGCACCAGAACGACGTCGAAATCCTCGATGCTGCGACGCTGGCTTCTGATCGAGCGTACCGGTCGCACGTTGGCAAACAGATCGAGATTCTGGCGAAGCCATGCCGATGCATTGATGCCGCCGGACTCGGGACTTGGGTATTCCGAAGTCGAAAGAGGACCAAGGACAATGCCGTCCGCTTGACTTGCCACCTCACGAGCGGCGGGAGGAAACGTTGTCTTCATGGAGGACAGCGTGCTCAAACCGATGTCGTGACGCTCGATTTGCAGGCCGAGATCGAAATGAGCGTCGAGATCGCCGATCAAGACGAGCGTCGCCGAAACAATCTCAGGGCCGACCCCGTCACCCGGATAAACGACGATCTTCATGTCTCGACCTCGACCTGCTCCGCCAGATATTCAGTGATGATCGAGACCACCCTTTCCGCGATCGCCCGGAGGGTCTCCGTGGTTTGCGCGCCGACATGAGGCAGCGATACGACATTCTCCAGCGAGATCAGGTCGATGTCGCCGCTGCCGCCCTCGTCATATTGAACATCCAGCCCCGCGCCGGCGATCCGTCCGGCCCGCAAGGCAGCAAACAGCGCCGCGCGGTCGACATGCGCGGCTCGGGACGTGTTGATCAGGACCCCATGCGCGGGCATCGCTTCCAGGACCTCCTTGCTGACGATCGGCGGCGCCCCTGGAACCAGCGGAAGATGGAGGCTGACGATATCGCAATGGGTTGTCATCAGCGCCAGGTCGGACCAGAGCATCGCTCCGAGCTGTTCGGCTGCTTGCTGCTTTTCCGGCCGATCGGGCGACCGATCGAACGCCATGACGGTCATGCCCAGCCGATGCGCCAAAGCGGCGGTCTCTCGCCCGATCCGCCCGAAGCCGATGATACCGAGACGCTGCCCCTGCAGAAGCCTGCCGACGAAGGCGGATTTCGAGCCCCACGAGCCTGCCCGCAACGCCCTGTCATGGAGTGGAATGTGTCTGAGACATGCAAGACACAATCCGATCGCCAACTCGGCAACCGATCGCTCCGAACCGCCGGTGGCAATCACTCGCACATTACGGGCGGCAAGACGATCGACGTCGATATTGTCGGTACCCGAGCCGGCCTTCACCACCAGCCGGAGCGCGGGCAGCCTGTCGATCAAATCGGCGTTCAGCGTCAGATTGCTTCGCGTGACCAGAATTTCGATCTGCGCAAGCCGTCGCTCCGACTTGACCTCCGCGAATGTCCCGATCTCGAGGCCGCGCGGATGCTGTGAAAGCCGTTCCCGCAGCAGCGGATCGTAGATGCCCTGCATTGCGATCAACATGGTTGGCCTCTCTCTTCGTCATCGTGCGATGTCGCACGGCCTCTTGGAACGGCAAGCGTCCGATCCGTGATCGCCATCGAGTCCGGCGCGGCGATGCCGGGATTCAGAAGCACGCGGCAGGCATCGATCGTGTCCGGTATGACGATGGATTCCATGTGGATTCCAAGGGTCATCGCCACATCATGCCCAGAGACGACCAATCCAGCTTCCCAGACTACGACGCTCGGGCAATCGCACCGGCCAAGACCGGCCGAATATTCGCGAAGACGACGGGTCGAGATCGCGCCATCCGCGACCAGAATACGCGGTGTCGCCGCGAGCGCGGCGAGCAGAGCGCCGCGATCCGGCGGCGTTTGGAAGCGTAGGAACGCGCTGATGAGGTGCCCGCGATTAGTCGGCGCCTTGATCGCCAGACTCGTGATCGGCAGCGTCGGCCAGAATGCGCGCAGATCCTCGGCATGATGCGAGAGCCCGTGCTCGGCGCTGAGTCCCACCGCATCGCCCTTGTGTGCCTTGTCGCCATCCGTTGCTGATCGTACCAGGACCAGTCTTGCTTCGAACGCTCCGGCGATGCCGAGCAGGACCGCAAACACCCGCGCGACACCCGTGGTGTTGCAGCTTACGACCCGGACGCTGCGCAGTCCGCGCGCCTGGGCGAAATTGACGCTCGCACAAAAGCTGATGTCGGCGAGCTCTTGCCCTTCGCCGCCTTGGAACACCGCCGGAATGCCGGCTTTTACATAATGATCCTTGCGCGCCTCGGCCGAGCCGCGAGGCGCACAATCCACGACGAGATCGACGCCGTCGAGAAATGCCTCGAGGCCGCCATCCGCGGCGCCTTCGAATGGAGCGCCGACGGAGTAGGTGGGCACGTGCGCGAACGCCCTCAAATAGGGCGACATCCGCGGCGCAGCAAACCCGGACACCGTCATGTCCGGCTGCCACATCGCCGCCGTTGCGACCCGACGCCCGATCGTGCCCAGACCGACAATCCCGATCCGCTTTTTTCCAATGTGCCGATCCGTCTGCCCGGTCATCGATGGGCGCTCCGGACCCGCTCAAGGGCCTGGTGGAGCGCTCGCGCCACCTCTGTCTTTTGCTGGCCGGGATGAGCCAGGGCACCAATGGCATCGCACAGGTAAAGCGCAATGCAGGCCGGCGTAGCGGCGGCCCAGACCACGGCATTGCTGCTGCGGCCGGTGCCGCAGATGTGCGCGGAAAACACCACAACCTGCGGAAACCAGAGGTCCGGCCAGCCGACATCGGCCATGAATTCGCAAAGCAGCGCCGTGTCCGCGATATCCTGGTCTGCGACATGCAGGTAACGATGCTGGCGAAGGCGAGATGCGATGTCGTCAAGCGAGATCTCCGTGAGCGGACAGACAATTCGCAGTACCCAGCAACGGCTCTGGGCCACGTGCACGCATTGCGTCGTCCACGATCGTCCGGACGATCGATAGAATCGCGGCGGAGAGGTCAAGGCGATCGCATCGATCGGTCCATCATGCCGCGCCGGCACGAAGACCATCACGTCGGCCTCCGAACCACAAAGGGCTTCCAGGACGGCCTGCGATCCGACCTCGGCGGGTGACGGGACCTCAAAGCAGGCGGCATCGGTGCCGACGTCGCGAGCCCAGACGTAGGACGGGGATGACGCAACATCCAGGGATCGCGGTGCGAGCTCGATCGCGTGGCCGGCGTTGGTCGACAGCCTCAGCGAGCCGTCCTGGCCTAACAGGATTTGCCCCTGCCAATCCGTCGACGCGACCAGCCTCTCGGCGCAGCCGACAATGTCCTGAAGGCCTCGATATGTCGCGGCCTCGCGCCGACTATTCTCCCGTCGTGGCGGTAGTGCAGCGACATATGGTTCATCACGCATTTCAAGCTCTCTGCTATTTCAGGAATTCAGACTCGGCGCCAACCCGTCGGCGCCTCGTGCGAGCTTTTCCACGCGCGATATCTCCAGCGTGTACCCGACCAGATCGAAGATCTGCTTGGTCGGCATGATCGTGTTCTCGAGCTCGAATACGCCGTCGTTCTCGAGAATTGCCCCACACGTTTCAGTCATGGCCGCTGCAGCGGCCCGGAGCTGCTGATTGGCGTAGATCACGCCGGAAAGGCCGCCTTCGAACAGCTGCGACGCGGTCGTCGCGTAGAACGTCGTTGGCACGCAAATAATCGGCACCTTATATCCGAGCGCCCGAAAGGTCCTCGCGAAATCGAGAACCTGGTCGCTTTGCTTGCTCTTGGAATGGATGAAGATTCCGGACGCGCCGGCCTCGACATACAGAGCGGCGCGCTCGACGATTTCCCTGGTTGCCAGACTGGCGTTGTAGCCTTCCAGCCGGGCGAAGACCATCAGCTCATCGGCGCTGACCATGTCCACCGCCGCCCGGATTCGCGCGGCGAACTCCTCCGGCGGTGCGAGCTTCTGATCGGGCGCATCAAGACTGTTGCGCTTCTCACCCGTCTTTTCCTCGAAGACGACGCCGCCGACCCCGGCGCGCCGCAATGTCGTGCAAAGATAGCGCAAGCTGGACAGCGAGCCGCCCGTGTCGCCATCCACGAGGATCGGCAGATCCGCCATTGCCGCGATCTGCTGAATCGTATCAAGTCGCCTGTCGATTCCGATCATCTCGAGATCCGGAACCCCGACAGACGCCGAGCAGGTCAGGCTGGAGACCCACAAACCGTCAAATCCGCGGCCGGTCCGCAACGAGCGAGCCCGACACGCAATCAAGGTCGACAATCCGCTGTGAACCTCGATGAATCGCATGCCGCGGGAGCGGAGAAGGTCAACCAGCTTCTGCCCAGGCTTCATATGCTCGGTTGTCATGCCTTTTCCTTTCAACGAACGGCGTTGGCGTAATTCGCTTTCAAATGGGCTATCAGGCCTCCCGCTCTCGTGATCGCCACCAAATGCGGCGACGGCGGAAAAAATCGCCCCGTCCTTGCAGCAGTCATGAAGCTTCCACGCTCCCAATCGATGTCGATGTACGAGCCCTCCTCGGTCTCGTCGTGCGGAACAAACGCCTCGATGAGCGGGAGGCCGACGTTCCAGGCGTTTCGATAGAATATCCTGCCGAAGCGCGGAGCAATCACCACCGCCACCCCGGCGGCCAGCAGACTGGCCGGCGCCTGTTCGCGCGAGCTGCCGATGCCGAAAATCGAGTCGCCAATGAGGACGTCGTCATTGCTCAGACGGGCGCCGAGATCCGGACAGTTGTTTTCGAACACGTGCTTTGCAAGTTCGCCCGGATCGACAAACATATGCTTGTACTTTCCGGGTATGATGTCGTCCGTCGATATCACGCCGCGAATCAACCGGATGCGCCCACGGGATGGAAGGCTCACAGTCATCTCCTTGAGATCGAGATCTGAGAAGCAGTTATGCGCCGAGGTCCGACGGACGCGGAAGGCATCCGAGGATCGCCGTATATGCCGCGACCAATGGTGAGGTCAGAAAGATATCCGCTTCCCGATTTCCCATGCGCCCGATGAAATTGCGATTCATGGTCGAGACCACTCGGTCGCCCGCTGCGGGGATGCTGCCCTGTGTTCCCAGGCAGGCGCCGCATCCTGGAGGCGTGACGATGCCGCCGGCGGTCATGATATCATCGACGTAGCCCGCCTTCGCCGCATCGAGGTAGATCTGCCGGGATCCCGGCGTCACCAGACAGTGGACTCGACTGTGAATGGTACGTCCGCGAACGACTGACGCGAACTCCGCGATATCTTCAAGCCGGCCATTGGTGCACGATCCCAGGAAGACGTAATTTACGTCGAGGCCTTCACAACTCGGCAAGGGAATCGCGTTCGACGGCGAATGGGGTCTGGCGACAAAGGGAGGCAGATCGTGGAGTTCGAGCTCAATCTCCTCCGCGGGAGCAATGCCTGTCTCCATCAGATCAGATAGCAGCTTTCGTGGTTGGCTACCATCGAGAAATACGCATTTGGCTCCCATCTCAACGGCCATGCTGGCAATCGTCGCGCGCGCGTCGGATGACAGCGTCTCGACCCACGGGCCACACCACTCGATCGAGCGATACAGGAAGCGATCCTGACCGAGCTTCGCCAGCGCATAAAGAGCGACATCCTTCGCGCGGGCATGAGACGACGGATATCCCGATGTCACCAACCGCACGGTTTCCGGAACCTTCAGCCATGTTGTGCCCGTGACCATGGCGGCGGCGACGTCCGAAGCACCCATGCCGAGAGCCAGGCAATCATTGGCACCGCCCGTGCAGGTATGGGAGTCGGTCCCTAGCACGATGGAACCAGGTGCAAACCACCCGGCCTCCATTGCCACCACATGACTGATGCCCTCGCCACCGCGAAACACCTTCAGCTCATAACGCCTTGAGAATTCCATGGCCTCCCTGATCCGATCCGCAATGCTTGCGTTCGGCCAGATCACCGAATGGTCGAAAAACACGCCGATCCGGGCCGGATCGAACACCCGGTTCAGGCCGTTGTCTGCGAACAACTTCGCGATCGTTGGGGAGTTGCCATCCTGGAGATAGACGCGGTCGACCGGGACGGTCATAATCTCTCCTGGCGCGATCGATCGACACGAAACGCGACTGGCAATAATGCGATCCACCATCATTAGATGTTCGCCTCGTGGTTCGAGTCGGGACGACCGGACGCCGTCTCCAACAGCTCCTGATAGATTGCGACGACTTCCGTCGCGTCGAGCGCGCTCTGCTTTCGAATGGCCTCCGCGCGAACGGCCTCCAGGCATCTGAAAAGCACGTCGTCATTCAGCACCAGATCGGCATCGATCACGCATGATCGGACGGCAGCGCGCCCGGAATGCTTCCCGATGACGATGCGTTGCGTTCCCCCGACCTCGTCGGCCGAGAACGGCTCGAACGTATTGCTGTCGTTGAGCACGCCCTTGGCGTGAATTCCCGACTCGTGGGCGCAGACATTGTCACCAACCACCGGCGCCCACGGGGGCAATTTGACCCTCGTCTCCTGCGAAACGACCTCGGAGAGATTGCGCAGACCGCGCGTATCGATCTTCAAATCGACATCGTAGAGCTTCTTGAGCGCCATCACCATCTGGGCAAGATCCGGCATGCCGGCTCGCTCACCGAGCCCGTTGACGCAGACGTGAAAATATTTCGCTCCAGCCTTCAGCCCGGCGAGGGTGTTGGCGACCGCGAGCCCGAAATCGTTGTGGCAATGACATTGCACGTCGACCTCAGCGGAGCTCTTCACCAGCTCGATTTTCCTTGCGTATTTTTCTGGGGTCATGATCCCTATGGTATCGGACAGTCGCATGCGGTCCGCGCCCAATTCGCTCAGGCGCCCGGCATAGTCGACGAGGAAGGCTTCGTCCGTGCGTCCGACATCTTCGGCGCTGATCGAAACGAACGCACCCCGATCTTTCGCGTAGTTGACCAAATCGCTGGCAGTCTCGAGCACCCATGCCCGATTCTTGCCGACGCTCTGCTTGAGATGAACGTCGGATGTCGGCAGTCCGATATGGACGGCTTCAAATCCCAGATCGAGAGATTGCTTGACGTCATCCCGCACGCCTCGATTCCACGCGACCAGCATCAGTTCGGATTTATATTCGACGACTTCGCTGAGAAAGCGGAGCTCATCTCCGCCCATTTTCGGAATCCCGACTTCGATCCACTTCACGCCGACACGGACCAATGCTTCAAATATTTCCCGTTTTTGCTCTTTGGACCAGGCGACGCCAGGCGCCTGCTCGCCGTCGCGAAGGGTGGTGTCCTCGAGCACGATATCCTGGTTTATCAGCACGTCTCCGCTCCATGCATTTTGTCGTGATGTTTTGAGTGGCTTCAGATTTTTCGAGAGAGCCGTCATGCGACGATTTCAATTTAACACCCTCATGCTGGCGGCCAGCCTACGTCGACGACGTCATCGTGACACCTATAAAGATTGATAGGGCACGATCGACGTTCCGGTGATGAGACGTCACGCATGGACGAATCGGGCATGAACGACCGTGCGCATTCTGACCTGAAAGGATTGCCGGCCTGAGATTGATGTCTCTGAACCACACCGCCGTCTCGATCTCAACGCATGAGAATTTGAAGGTGCGCGAGAGCTGGCGATTCCGTTCGATGTAGTCCCAGAGGCGCACCGCTGGTGCCCGAGCGCTGGCCGCGCCTGAAAGCGTCTCGGATCCGTTGGGCTGAAATTGCAGCGGCATGCCGGATCACCGGCGGATGGAACTCACCCTGTCCGCCCTGATGACGGCGATCGCTCGATCTGCCGTTGGGAGGAACTGCTCAGGAGCATCAACCCGGTTGGTGATGGTCCGTCATCTTACGCGACCTCGGCCGGCCCTGCTTGGCTGCATGAACTCCCATTTGATGCTCGGCATTCGGACAAGACCGAACTGGATGGCCTTGACGACGGCTGTGGTCCTGTTGACCGCTCCGAGCTTCTGCATCGCGTTCTTGAGATGGAAGTTGACCGTGCTTTCACTGATCGCCATGATCACGCTCATATCCCAGGACGACTTGCCCTCAGCCGTCCAGAGCAGGCAGTCTTTTTCACGTTCGGACAAGCTGATCGGCTCACCGCATACATCATGATCCCCTTTGATGAACGACGCATGGAATTGCGTCGCGAGGACCGCCAGATAGCCAAGACGGCCCTGGGGATCCGCGTCCGCGAACGACGAAGCAAAGGAGACCACCGCGACCTTTCCCCAGGGTCCATGAAGTGGGACGCATACTCCGTTCTTCAATCCGGCAGCCTCCGCTTCGTCCATCGTTCGCTGCTGCAGCTCATCCAGAGAGAACCACTTTGACAAATATCGCCATAGATACGGCCGGCCAATATAAGGAGAGTGAATGACAATCGGGTCAGTCTCCGAATATTTCTGCTCTTCGTAGCGCTGCTGCCAGCCGATCGGATAGTTGAGTGCGATGAAGGGCGGCAGCGGCTTCATGAACTGTTTTGGCTCCCGGTAGGTCAGCACACCATATGCGACGAAACCAAACCCTTCCATTTCCGCCGCACCAACCAGAAGGGAAAACAGCTCCGCTGGAGATCTTGCGCTCTCCGATCTTTCAATGAACTCACCGACGGACATCACGATAACCCAGCGAGCCGTTTGTTACTAAGCGTCAAACAAACGCGCCGAACTCTGTCCGACAGCCGATGATGTGCGTGAAACCAGCACTCAGACCGTCAATCTGGTTCGGCGCCGTCTTCATCTTCTGGACGATAGATTGTCGCAGCAGATGGCAGACCGCCTTATGATGTCGTTAACCGTTCAGGTGCATCGCTCGCGCTTCCCGACACTGCGTGCCGCCTTTATTGTGGATGATCCCTTTACCGACGAGGATTCTCGCCTTCTCGAGGGGGGCAACGCCGATAACGGCCGCACTAGTCGGGATAGTCCAAGTAGTAGCCGCGCGTCTGGACCGTCCACATGTAGCCAGGAAATCCTGCCGCATTGCGCGCTTTGCGCAGACGTGCGACATGGACGTCGTGCGGGTCACGATGTGGAGATTTCGCCCCCATACCGATTTGAGCAGCTCTTTTCTTGAAAACACGCATCGGGCATGACGGAGAAAATGTTCAAGAGGGTGAAACTCCAGAGGACCGAGCTTGATCCGCCGAGCGTTCCGATAAACGAGCTGAGCCCGCAAATCCATGAGCAGATCTAAGCAAGTGAGGAATCGCCGGGCTTCAGTAGTCGATTGTTCCGGAGCCGACGACATCGCGCCACGGGCCAGATCGCCGGACGGTTCCGCCATGTCGTCCGCGCTTCCCCCACCCTCGATAGGACCACCCCCTATTCGGTCTAACGATGGTTCGGGCGGTACGAGGGGCACACAATAGACGAGCTGGGCATTCAACATTCGCAAACATTCAGCCAATACTGAAGACCCGTCAAACAGCGCGATCTGGCGTATCTTATTGGCGTCGAGACCTGCCACGAACGGCCCATTGGACGATGGTTCGTTCAGCCCGCCCTTCTCAGCGTGGCTCATTTCTAGCGACGATTTTGTGTCTTCGCCAGGGACAGGAGCCGAAGACCTTAGCGACGACATCTGACGCTCCCGTTTCCCAAAGCCACGGCATCTCGCCTCACCGCCGAAATAGTACGAGCCAGGCCAGCAAGCCGATACTACCAACCCTGGTAGCATCAATGATATTCAACGCAGCTTGTTCAGGCGAGCGGTCCAGCAATCAGCTCTTGCGATCCGAATCGACTATTGCTGATCACGAAATTGACGTCGTGGATCTGATACGGTCCCTCAGCTATTTGAGCGATCCGATTCGCATTGAGTTATCAGCAAATGTCGTCATGGACGGGCATCACCGGCGTGCGGCGACCGCAATGCTTTCATTCATTTGCGTTCCATGCGCCGAATACAGCTACAGCGAAGTCGTCGTCGTAAACCGGCGCGCGGACTATGTCGTGGCCCCCTCCTCCATCCGGAGGCGGGCCTTCACTCAAAATCCCTGTCCTTGCAAAACGACCAAGCACCTATTTCCGGATAATCCTCTGACAAGGGTTTCTGTCGAATTCCTTGAGACGGCATCTCGATCAAATCGAGCGATCGTCCATCCGACTTCGTAAGCTCTTCCACGATGGCAGTTGGCTCGACTGCTGGAATACCGCGCGGAGAGATAACTAGGGCGTGGACTCATACACTCTTTTCCAGAGGCGCGCTGAGGCGAGAGCGACCGCGGCGAGGAAGTTGCGCGCGAGCTTATCGAAGCGGGTAGCGATGCGCCTGAAATGCTTAAGATGAAAGCGCGCTTGACGCGGAAGCTGTTGTCCAGATTCGATCTACGAATCTGGCGTTTTAGAATTGAATATTTCATCCAGCTTTTGCTCTGGGGATAGACGAGACGGAGGTGCGACTGCCAACTGTTCAAGCAAATATGACATAAGGAGACAGAACGAATGGCCATCGCCGACCGCGGACGACATGCTCAATCCAATCACAGCTCCGCCGTTCACGGGGGTCCGAGTAGCGGTGAAAACCGGATCTCCTGGCGCCAGATCTAAGCCAGTCACGAGAAGTAGAATGTGGTTCGCAGTATCTGATTTGGTTTCCAGATCACCGGCGATCGTATTATCAGACGTTGCGGACTCTGTAGCGGTAGCAGCTCGGACGATCCACGCTGCGATCGAGCGAGTGCGGTCGCAAGAGCATACGAATGGCCGACAGCGCCAGGCCAAACGACTGGTCATAAGCAGATCGCGGGATCGGAACCGATTTTCTGATCATCACTGCTTTCCTCAATATGCAGTCGCTTCGATTGCGCGGCGACATCGTGCCGAGTGAGTAGCCGATTGCCCGCGGGAAGCAGTCTCCCGATTTGACGACAAGCAGCCCTGCTCCATGAATTCATTTCGATCACAGGATGATTTGCGCATGCAACTATCAACCTAGGTAGGTGCAGCGAAGATCATCCGAATTGACCTGCTCCTCACGAGATTGGTAGATTAGCTGCTGAGCAGTTGCTCAAATTGTTCCTCATGCTCCGCCAAGGGTCATCGGCGAAGCATGTGAAACCTCACAGCGCTTGAGGCTGTAGTCGATTGCCTTGGCGGTCTCGCTCTTGCCGAACGTCTTGGCGCGGCGTTCGCGGAGGAAAGCTTTAAGCTTCTCGATTAGCGAGCAGCTGCGCTTGTTGCGCAAGGCCCTGCGCTGGTGGGCCGATAGGGTGTTGATCTCGCGCTCGACCGCGAACAGCGCATCGAACTTCGCGATCACTTCGGGCTGCGATCGGCGCGTGCTTTCAGCCGCACGATCTCGAATAACTTGCCCTTGCATGCACCCGGCAGCCGACCTCGATGATCGAACCGGCTTGCGCGAGGCCTTGGATAGGCGGTTCAAGCCGGCATAGGCATCCGCCTTCATTAGTCTAGCATAGCCGGCAAGATGCCGTCGGTCCATACCCGGCCGCTGCACGTCTTGCTCGTGGCTGGAACCGGCACCGTGTCGTCGGCATGGATGCGCACGTTCGTAAGCACCTGGATCGCCTCCACCAGCGGCATCAATGAAGCAGCCGCCGCTCCGATCCAGTCGGCGAGCGTGGACACGTCCAGCGCCACGCCCGCCGTTTCATCTCGCGTGGGCGCGCGGGACCGCGCCTGCTGGCGCTCGAGGTCATCGACACGGAATTGATGGGAGCCAGATCGACTATATCGGCGAGGGCATGGGGCACAATGGCGACGGGCGTGACTAGCGCCTTCTCCGTAGCAAGAGGATGCCAGACGGCATTCTGGATATACTGTTTCATATCAAGAAGAGGCGGAGTAGACTTTGGCGAGTTGAGCTTCGCAGGTCCGCTAGCCCCCGCCAGCGTCGCAGCGCCAACCTGGCCAGCGTCTTCCTTCAGTGTTTCAGCCTGGCGAACCCACCTGACATGGCTGCAAGGATGGATATCGGCATCGTGCGCCTGATCGGCCATCCGACACAGATGAACCCGGATTGGATGGAAACATGCCTAGCCCCTTCGGGCATCCGGGCTGCCGATGGCGGATACACTATCGGTAACAATTATCCCTGGCAGCTGACCGACGCCATAGCGCCTTTGGAGCAGGAATTTGGCCGGCTCGTTCAAAGTAGCGATATTCGAAACCTGCCGTCACACACGGAAACATTGTGTTGCAGAGGCGCGCTGTTTTTGCGAAGTCTCCGTCCATGAGCCCGAATTACGAGTTTGTGTTTCGACGAGCACTTTCGCTATCAGGCGTTGAACGTCCCCGCGTCTTGGACTACGGCTGCGGGCGCGGCGAGGTGGTGGTCTGTGGACGAAAGGCGGGCTACGAGTTCTTCGGAGCGGACCTCGATGCGGCGGCTTGGGAACGTCCTGAGCACTTCCGTGCGCTCCGCAATGGACGCCTCGACTTCGATGATGGGTTCTTCGACGTTGTCATATCCAACCAGGTCTTCGAGCATGTGCGAGACCCGGAGCTTGCGGTCTCCGAGATCGCGCGCGTACTTAAGCCCGGAGGGGCTTTCCTGGCTTTGTTTCCTGACCGCACGTCGTGGTTCGAGGGACACGTGGGACTATACTTCGTGCATCACATGCCTGAGCGATTGGCACATCTCTACATGCGAGTAGCGCATCAGCTCGGCTTCGGCTACTATCGGGAAGGCAAGAGCAGCAAAGAGTGGGCTGACTTTATGCTGCGGCAGCTCAAAACTGACGTTTTCTACTACTCGCCGCGTGAGTTGCGAAGATGGTGGCGATCGGCCTTTGGGGCTGCTCCAGCCTCCGCTGAGGCGGACTTTATGGGATTCCGGATTCAGTCCGCAGGATGGACCGGGCTGTCGTTGCTCGCGCACCTGCCAGCGGCCGCGGAGGTCCTCTCGTTCGTCTGCCGTAAGCGCGCCGGTATTGTCTGGGTGACCCGCAAGACGGACGTCCCAGCCTGATGTCGACTACCGCCTGAACTCGGCCAGCTCGCGACTTCCGATCGAATGGCCTGATGAAGTCGGGACTGTGATCATTTTGTTGAGCTGACCGCTCTCGTCTCATCGCCGTTGGCCGGCGAAGCGCGCCGGACAGCAACGGCGTGGCAGCTTCCGTACCGGTGCGGCTAGCCGGCGGCGGCGCTCTCGGCCGAATCCCCCGAGGCCGGATTGCGAAGCTGGAGACCGATCGTAAGATCCGTCAGGCTCCGAGCAATGCGAAGCTGCCGGCGCTCGCAGGAGCGACCCGCCAGTCTCCTCTAAAGCAGGCGAAGCTCGCCGCACCAGAGAAGCCGAACGACTTGGATCCTCGGCGAAAGGTCGAGACCACTCTCTCCACAGCAGCGATCGTCGCGATCTTCATCAAGTCGGCCAGCTGGCCTCGGAACTGTCGGCAAGACGGCCAAACTTTTGCGCATGGTCCTGCATTGCGGGACAAAGCTCCTTAAATCTCCCGGCGGAGAGATCAATAAACGGCAATTTCGACCGCAGGAAGGCTTCCAGGCTCCCCTCCTTTTGCGGCCCGCGGACTTGACTGGTGATCACGATCTTGCAGTTCAATCGAGGGCTAACCGGGCGATTTTGAGCACGTGGAATAGTTCGGTCTCATTGCACAGCCGGCTGTGCCTGCCACGATCGACGTCCATCAACTACTTCGACAAGTTTTGGTGGCAGTTTTTGATGACTATCGCGCCGCGCGCATCCGACTTGCGCAACCTCGGCGAGCTTTTGCCTTGCTCGTGCGGATGATCGCTCGTATGATTCGAATGTGATCGGATCGTGAGAAAAAGTTCACTACCGGCACGCATCCCTTCCCAACGCTCGCGAGACCCGACCAGTGTTACAGCGACGTAGTTTTCTCGGGCTTCCGCTATTGGCGTTGTGTGGCTCGGCGAATTCGGCCTGGGCGGGCAACTCTGTCGAGACGTCCAGAGTCAGAGTGACGATCGGCGGGAAGGCGTTCCTACAATACGCACCGGTCACACTTGCCGAGCGCCTTGGGTTTTTCAGGGACGCGGGCCTCGACCCGGAGCTTCTTGACGTGAGCGGCGGATCCAAGGCGCTCCAGGCTCTGGTGGCAGGAAGTGCTGAGCTCACCGCTGGCGCTTTCGACCACACGATTCAGATGCATGCCAAGGGACAAAAGATCGTCGGGGTTGTGCTGTTTGGCAGACATCCGACATTCGCATTGGCTCTGCGAAAGGAGAAGGCTGCGGAATATCGCGACCCAGGCAGCCTGAGAGGCATGAAGATCGGGGTCACGGCATTGGGGTCCCAAACGCAGTTCATGGTGGAGTACATGGCTTTGCGAGCTGGTGTCTCCCCAGCCGATATTTCCTTCGTCAGTGTCGGAGGTGGCACAGGTGCCGTCGCAGCGATCCGCAACGGCGCTGTTGATGCGGTCGTCACGGGAGAGCCGGCGCTTACGACGCTGACAGCCGCAGGTGACGTCAAACTAGTCGCGGACGCTCGCACCAACGAGGGCACAATCGGCATTTATGGCGGCCTTTATCCGTCAGGGACGATCTACGCGCGGTCGGACTTCATCGAACGCAATCCCGATACACTCCAGGCCTTTGTTCTCGCGATGGTGCGCGCCCTGCAGTGGATCGATCGCGCATCCGTCGATGAGATCGCCGATGCGCTTCCGGAGGAGTGGACCAAACCCGATCGAAACATCTTTCTCGCCTCCATCCGGGGCACACGAGACATGTTTTCCCCCGATGGACGGTTCAGCACCGAGGGCGCGGGCATCGCATTTCAGGTGTTGTCGACCGTCGACCCACAATTGCGTGGCGTGAAGGTCGATCTCGCCGAGACATTTACCAACAGATTCGTCGAAAAGGCTCTCCAGACGCTAGCATCGAAATAGCATCGCGGAGAGCTCGGGCCGATGAACACGCCTGCGGCACTGTGGGATCGAGGCTAAGTTGTGGCGCCCCGAGTTCCGCGGCATTTGGACGCCTCTGCTTCGGTCGTCAAGAAAACGGCGCGAAAGACGCCTTCGGCGGATGAGGCCCAGCCCCCAAAAGGACGGCCCGCGATCCTCGCAAGACGCCGGCGCGATATACCGCTTCATCATCAGGTGTTCCTGGTTCTGCAGGATGAAATCGCAGAGCGCCGCTATGCACCTGGAGAAGTGTTGCCGGCGGAAGCGGATCTGGCTGTGCTCTTCGGCGTCTCGCGCGTGACGATTCGGGCAGCTTTGGACACCCTCGATGAGCTCGGACTGATTGAACGCCGCCAGGGTATCGGCACATTCGTGCGGGAGCTCTCGAAGCCAGAGCCTCTCACCCTGCCGATGATGGACCTCGCTGCTCGAAACAGGGAGATTGTGCGCACAACGCGAGCTCACGTGGTCGAATTCGAATTCAAGGTGGCTCCTCGTCACGTTCGCGAGCACTTCCAAGCCCAGTCAGGCGACCTTTTCCAACGAACAGTTCGCATCCGTTACATGAATGACTGGCCAATCATGCAGGTTACGACCTACATTCCGGAATCGATCGGACGGCAATTTGCTCCTGAAGACATGGAAGGGGGATCGCTCTATGCGATTCTGCAGCGCTTCGGCATCACATTCGCATCCGGCGAGCAGATTGTGACGGCAGCTGCAGCCGATCCCATCGTCGCAGCACGCCTCAATGTCGCGATAGGCGCACCGCTCTTGAAGGTGGTGCGCATTCATTTCGACAGCGCCGGACGTCCGATTCAGCACTTCGAGCTGCTAGCACCACCTGCAACCTACGAGCTTCGTATGCCATTGAAAGACTTCTAGCCTGTCTGCAGGCGCCCCAAGTCCCAAGCACGGCCCGTCCAAACTGGCAGTTCGGTGGGCGTGCAAAGGAGAAGCGCTCTCGATCTCATGGGGCCCCGCCGTGAGCGGACCGGCCCACACCGGAAGGCGTCACAAGACATGCGCCTCTGCACGGCGGCCGAACGACACAGATGACGTCCGAACCAGTTTCTCCTTCATTCCCTCGCTTTCAATCGACGGTCCCTCACTACGTGGCCGGGCGACCGAATTACGCACCCGCGCTCATCCAAGTCGTGGCGGATCACCTTCGTCTGACCAAGGACCACCGATTGATGGATCTCGGCTGTGGACCAGGGTGGCTCGGCATCGCATTTGCGCCTCTGGTCGGCGAGGTCATTGGAGTAGATCCGGAGCCTGCCATGCTTGAGGCTGCTCGGGCGATCGCCACCGCGGCGGCCGTCGAGATCGAGCTGATCGAAGGCAGCTCGTTCGACCTCAGCCCGCAACTCGGCCGCTTTCGCGCCGTGGCGATTGGGCGCGCCTTTCATTGGATGGATCGCGCCGATACGCTGCGAAAGCTCGACCCATTGATCGAGGAGGGCGGCGCAGTCATGCTGTTCAATGACGTACGTCCCGATGTCCCGCAGAACGCCTGGTACAAGCGCTACTCGGACGTCGTCGATCGCTTCACCAACAGGAGTGTCGGCTTCGCACCCGAGCGCTTGCATCACGAGACGATCCTTCTGGAATCGCGCTTCAGTCAACTCACCAGAATCGGCGTCGTTGAGCAGCGTCTCGTGCCGGTCGCTCGCCTGATCGATCGCGCACTATCGATGTCGACGTCTTCGCCCGAACAGCTGGGCGCTCTCTCAGGTCAGCTCGCGCAGGAATTGACGATGGAGATGTCGCCATTCGCAACGGCTGGCGGCGTCGTGGAAGTCATTGAATCGCAAGTCCTCATCGCGCAACGCCGCTGAGTCCGACGAGCTTCCCTGCCGAATCGACCTACTTGGCCGCCCCGACAGAGGCGAGAGCGCCGGCACACGCCAGCCGCTAAGGGGTCATCGCACCGCTCCATAACGGAGACGGCCCGTAGAAAAGACCTTAGCTTAGCTTAGCTTAGCTCAGCTCTACACCGGCGACTGAACAAGCGGATTCGATGAGATGCCGCACTGTCCGGGCATCCCAGTCGAGCCTCTCGGGGACGTCCGTCCAGTAGTTCGAGAGCACATGTGCAGCATGTCGTGCCTTTACCCCCAGACCGACGACCGTTCTGGCTGGAATCGCCATGATGGCGCGCTCAATCGGGTCAAGCGAGCTCAAGATCGCTTCGATGCGCTCTACGCAGGGCGCGACCACGGCCGTCACCTGCGATTTGGCATCGCAGGTGACGGCAGCTGATTGCGCATCTTGCTGCTGGAGAGTTGCGAGTTCCGCGGTGAGCGCTTCAAAGCTGCGGCCGAGGGCAACCAGCACGGCGTCGGGATTGCTTTCGATGGCTTGCTCATCGAGCGTCAGACCAGCTGGCTCGACAGTTGCCAAAATCCGCAGTGTTTCATCAAGAGACATCACCGAACTCCGGGCCGAAAACAGTCGGTGGAAGGTCGCCGACAGCCGGCCGGTGGCAAGGGATCGACGTGCACCCAGCGGATCCGTCGCCTCTCCTTCTCGACGTGGGACGATATCGCCCAGTCGTATTAACATCAATACAATATCTGTTGCAGGACGAAATCAATAGGTCCCATACTGAGAGATGTCGTCACGACTCAACGCGGAGAGCTCGCATGACGGCGCGGGAAACGACGTCGTCCTTGACGCCGACTCATTTCACGCGATGTGCCGAGATGAAAGACGTTGCGCTCGGCCAGCTTGACCATGCCACGCAAGCTTGTGCTTGGCGAGCTACCGAAATTGGTGGTTCTTCACCGGCGGCGGAGTCACTGGCTAGAAAGCTCGTCCGGCGTCGCTGTGCGGTCTATTCCTGCGTGGCATTATCATCACTACGCGTCTTACGCGAGTAGCAGTGCCTGTTCACCTCGCTCGGCACAGCGTTGGACGCATCCGTCTTGGCCGGAACGCACACTTGGAGGCCGACACAGGGATTCAATCGGTCCGCCGTCCAGAGTGAGCCTCGATCCGACCAATCTCCCAGATCATGGGTCGAGATGTCTCGCGAGCCGCCTCACGGTCAGTCTCAACGCCCGCGCGTCAGAATGCACGCTGCGGCGCGAACGGGCCAATCTCCCATTCGTGCCGGTGCCAGGTTGGTCATTCGCGGCCGCTGTGCGCCGTCCGTCCCATCTCATCAGCGTCATATCAAGGCACGGCGCAATCAAAGGCTCCCGGTTGAGCCGGCGGCTGCAACATGTCGCGCCTGAATTGCGCAATGGCAGTAGCAAGGATGCCGTGCCGCGTTGCCGCGGACCAAGGCACGAATTGCCAGTTACGAGGCAATTGACGCATTGCAAGCCGGCTTACCCCCCGCTCGCGCGACGACGAGTGATGCGCTCAAGGACATCAGCCAGGCCGAATGACTGAGTTTTGGCATCCGGCATGCGCAACCGGTCCCTGCACCGATGGTCCACTTCCGCGGCGGCCGCGAGACGGATCGGAGCGCAGATCATGCTGATCGGCGCTGGCTACGCATCAGATTTCGATAACCGCCTCGGATCAGCGTCTGACCTGTTTGAACCAGCCGGATGGTCCGGCTGCGCAGGTCGTGCGTTTTCCATCCCCGGCCTTCAACTTGCTCGGACCCGAATAGAACCGCGGCGATCGCCCGATAATTCTGGCCCTCGACACGGCCATCCAAGGCACGCAGCGCAAGAACGAGGCGCCGCCGCTGCTGAATGGGCCCGGTGTGAGCCGGCAGCCGGATCGGACCTCGTCTCAGCGCCGTCCAAAGCCGATAGGCCGCGCGCGTCTGCAAATCGAAATCACGGTCGAGCGGCAGTTCGACAGCCACGGCCGTCCCCTTCGCCGGAAGCCGGGAGAGCATCAGCCGGTGCGTGGCGCCGCCCAACTGCAGCACCGCGTACCAGCCATCGGACGCCCGTCTCAGCTCGGCGCCGGGCGATCCGCGAAGGTCGAGATGAGAGAATGGCGCGAGCGAACCTTGCGAGGTCGGAGCAACCCGAAGCACAGTCGGCAGCACTTCCGGCGCCCAGAATATGGCCTGAGCATCAAACCGGCGCATTGGGTCAGCCGCGAAAAGAAAGCCCCCATCGCCGCCTAAATTCAGGATCGGTCGGGCCGTCTTTGTCTTGTGCAAGCAGATCGCTGTAATCTCGCCGATAGTCTGGATTACGACGTAGACATTCCCAGGCAAAGTCGGCCGCATCGGCTGTTTCGAGCTTCTTGTAAGACTCGAACGACCTCCAGTTGAACTCACTCATTACACACTTGTCCCTGCCATTGCCGCTCTCTCATCAACGTTTGCAGAGGCTAGCAACGGGGGATCCGCACGGGGCTATCAATCTGCGGAGTTGGCACCGATCGAGCGCAACACAGTGGATTATGAGTATTCCATGGACGTTCGGTTTCACTCAAATCGCGCGATTCCGGGCAGCGATGATGAGGCCCCGCTGCTGTCTGCGGCATACCAGCCTCGCCTCAGGTCCACTTTGCTAAGGATTTCAGCAGATCGACGGCGGTCGCGCGACCCTATCAAGTTTGCTTACGCTCGAAGCTCACGCGCGCTCTCAAATGGCGCTCACACCCGTTTGAGAAACGCTTCGTCCGCCCTTGACAATTTCGGTCAAGCGATCTGGCCCACAGCTCAATCTGCGGGGGCGAGCTGATGTTCCAGCCATCGTGCCGCACGATCGGAGATCAGCTCCGGACGAAGTCCGGCTACGCCGGTGCTCTTGTGAGGCGCCCCTATCGTAAGCCATTCCCCGAGCGCGCGCGCCCACCCTGCGGCAGGATCAATGGCCAAAAGAGGTGCAGCCAAGCTGCCCTGGCACAATGGGAGACGCCATACCGTTCCCTCAAGCACACATATGTCGTCGCGAACGATGACAGTCCAGTGCTCAACAAATCCGGACCATTCGAGCGCAGATGGTGGCGGCGACGTTCCTGTACGCAAGCAGCCGAGCAGCTTTGCTGCAAACACAAGGTTCGCCTTTGATCCCCGCCAGTTCGTCCCGCAATCTGCCCGATGGGGACAGAGCAAACGGGCAGTATCCGCTCGTGCAAGGGAGGGAGCATCCGTTGCGACGCTAGGTCCGATGAAAACTGGTGTCTTGACCATGCCGGCCTTCTCGCTGCTCAAAACAGGATTTCAAACAGAGACTAAAGGTCGATCCGATTGACGTATGGCGCTTTCACGTCGACGGCGACCGTAGCGTCGTCTTCACCGCACTGAAGGATTTCCCGATATGCAGAAACTGAGTGGCCGGGCCCTCCTCGCCGGCTTCGCGCGCACGCTCCTATCCAGGGGATGGGACAAATCGATCTGATAGACCTGTTGCCAGGATGCCTCTTTGCCGCCGTCTCATCGCTCGCTGGGCCTACTGGGCGACCTCAAGCCGCTCGACGGGCGACGCGTCATTCGAGCTGGCGAACAGCCTTGCTTCCAGCATCGATTGCAACGGCGCAACATCTCCCCTTCGCAACGCGCCAATCGCATTTGGAATCCCAGCCGCGACACGAGCATCGGCGCGACCAGCTGCAATGGCCTGGAACTTGAACCCGATGTCGTCCCAGCTCATGGGGTTCGTAGGTTCTCCCTTCGGCGCCAACACGGTCCGCTCAAAGGTGCCCGAAGCCGTGGTGATGCGAACCCGCCCGGGAACCGCAGCCGGGAACATCAGCTCAAATTCGGGATTGACGGTCATGTGGACGCGTCCGGCGATCTCGATGGCTCTTTGGTCTGTCAGCGACTCGTTGCTCAAGGGGAGCAACGCCGGTGCGCCGCTGGTCGCGGCGACACCGAGGCAGAACGGAAGGCTGTATTGCGCTCCTTCCAGCGTACGCGGCTCCACCTCGTTGCTCAGGGTCAACGACCTCCCAAAGGTCTCCACATCGATGCTGATGATGGCTTCCGGATGAATGTCATGATCGCTCAGCAATGTGATCAGCGCGTCAATCGGCGCGTGAATCCAACGGCAGCAACTATAGGGCTTGAAATAGGTGCTGTTGATGAGCCAACTCGTTCCGAGCCCGTCGAGAAGCCGCGCGCGATCGTAACGTTCTGAACTGTCCAGAATGTCGATCGGTCCGGTGAAGCCCTGCTTGGCCAGATCGGCCGCCAGGATGCCATTGGCAGCTCCCCATGGGATGCCCTCTTTGACACTGTTGCCTCTGAACCGGGTGTATGGAGTAGCCGACTGGCTCGGTGCCGTTGTCCCAGCGATTGAGATCGCGTGTGCGATCTGGCTCTGCGACAGCCCTCTCAGCCAACCCACCGCTGCCGCAACCGCTTGACCGCTCCAGAGGCCGCTGTTCACCGTCGGCACGCTTCGCAGATCCCGGGCAGCAGAAATACGAACGCCTATCTCATATCCGATGGCAATGGCGGCAAGCGCCCGTTGCCCATCCAAGGACGGACTGCCGAGCAGTGACAATACCCCCGGAATGATCGCTGCGCCGGGGTGCCCCGAAGCGGCGCGGTGGCCATCATCCAGGTCGAGCGAGCACGCGCAGGCCGCATTGACGAAGGTTGCCCCCGCGGCGGTCGACCGCTCTCCTGAAAACCACATCGCCGCCGGTCCATGGCCCCAGGTCGCGCTCGCTATTCGGCGCACGGCCACCGCATTTGGCGTCTCATGGCCGGCTATCGCGGCGGTCATCAAATCGAGCACGCATTTCGCCGCGCTGATCCGGGCTTCTTCTGGAACTTTGCTCGCGCTGACCCATTCGGCCAACAGCTCGGCAGCGGTGTATGTCATGCGGGCCTCCAGGGATCTTCAGCATGTGTGCTGATCGGACGAGGTGAGGTAGCGCAGCCGTCCGACTCATGATTGGCAAACCGAACTCTATCGAAGTGGCACGAAGCTGCCTTTGAGCATCTTCCGCGCGAATGGCAGCAGGAAGTCAAAGTCGAATTTTGCGAGCACCTATTCGTCGGAGTTATGGGGTTGAGCCGGATCCGCGCCGATCATTTCAGTCGGTTTTGGCGCGGACCGTCGCGGTGTGGTGCCACTTGCCGGGCAGGCGAAGCTTTGGCGACATTCCGGCCAGCTGCTCGTACATCGCAATGAAGAGATTTGAGGCGATCACGACGGCAATCCCGGCCAGCTCGATCGGGACCGGCATCTCACGCCAGACGAGGAGACCGAGCAGAAAGGCAAAGACGAAGGTGGCGTATTCGAAGGGTGCAACGACGCTCGCCGGCGCCATCTGGTAGGCCTTGGTGAGCAGAATCTGGGCAGCGCCGCCCAGAACACCAATTGCGACGAGGATCGGCAGGTCAGTCACGCTCGGCCAGACTGCAGAGAACGGCAGTGTCGCTGCACTCACCAATGTGCCCGACAGCGAAAAGTAGAAAACAATGGCCATGCTCGTCTCGGTGTCCCGCATCTTGCGGATGGAGATCAATGCAAGGGCCGTAGCCACCGCACCGGCCAGCGCGAACAGGACTCCCGAGGAGAGCCCCCCGGCCATCGGGATGGGCCATCAGCAGCACGCCGCCAAATCCGAAAACGACGGCAACAAGACGATGGAGGCGAATGCTCTCCCCGAGCAAGGGAATGGCAAACAGCGTGATGAACAACGGTGCTGCGTAGCCCAGCGCCGTCGCGGTCGCGAGCGGCAGCATCCCGACCGCCGTGAAGCTGAGGAAGAGGGAGCAAAGACCGGCAACGGAGCGGCGCAGATGAGCGCCCGGCCGTTCGGTGCGAAGCAGGCGATAACCTCCGAGACGCCGGACAAGCCAGAGAATCGGCAGCAGAGCGAAGAAACTCCGAACGAAGACGATCTGTCCCACGGGGTACTCGCCGCCCAACTTCTTGATCAAGGCGAACATGACGGCGAGCACCGCTGCCGAGAGCACCTTATAGCCGATTGCCGGCAGGTGAGATGACACCGAGCTGTTCGGCACGTCCTGCCGGCTGCTGATGATCGTCATACAAGCCTCATGGTCGAGAAACGGCCAAGATCTACGCGATACGGCGAAGCTCATCGTCCCAGGGCGCAAGCGGTGCGCTGAATGTCTCGATCACCTGGCCCTTGGAAGCCGCATCCAGTCCAAGCCTGCGCAGATTTCGGCCGGTCTCCAGATAGTCCGTCTCGTTGACGATGGAGGCCAGATCGATGATCGATTTGATCGCGGTGGAATGGAGGCCGACCTTGACGCCGAGCTCGAACCAGGGAACCAGAACGTATGGAACGTCCTGCACAATAAATCTGTCGCGCATGTGCGTCGGCGCCATCTTGGTCGTGTTGTGTTCGACCGTCTCTCTGGCGAACTCGCCGAAACTGGCGAAGGCCCTGTCGTAGTAGCTGTTCATGATCGCCACGACAGACTGCGGCTTGAAGCCAAATTCCCTGGCGATCGCCATTCTCTCCTTGTCGACTTCGTCGATGACGCGGGCGACCGAAGTCGACATGCCTTCACGATAGAAATAGAAGTCGCCCCTTCGCGTCTCGATCCATCCGGCGTTCATCAGCGCCGGCGTCGGATGAATCACTCCGGTAATGCAGGACATGCCGATCTCGAGAACATTGCTGCGCCACTCCAGCGGCATCGGGAAGATCGCGCCAATCTCATCGCGCAACGCTTCACTGACATCGACCGGCATCGCTGCGATCGGCATGATGCTCTTGATGCCCATCACCGTCACCTTGCCATCCTGCATTCTCGAGGCGTAGGGCGCCGTGGCGGTTTCGAGGATGTAACGCGCATTGATTTGTCTGCGCGCCATGAGAGCGAAGAAGTTGCCCGTGATCGAAATGACGACATGCTTGCTGAGGTCGAACTTTGCGAGTTCGCTCAGGACGGCCTCATGGCCATATGACGGGACCGTGATGATGATGAACTTGGAGAACCGGACGACGTCGGCCATGTCCGAGCTGACATCAGGATGGAAGCGGCCTTCGATCTTGAGGCCTGCTTCCAGATAGCCGTTGCGGTCGATTGTCTCCGCGTGCCGGCGATGCTCGGGATGCGCGTACAACAGTACGTTCGCTCCTCGACTGGCAAGATCGGCCGCGAACGCACATCCGCAATTCCCGGCACCAATGATCGAAACCGACGTCTGCATGTCGCTGCTCCATGACGCAACCTAACGTAGATTCAAGTATTCTTGGAGCAGCACGATCCGGTCAACATAATAATCCTGTAAACATACGGAAGCATCTCGCTAACGTACGCGCCTCGGACACTAATAGTGGGCTGGCGATGAAACGCATAAATGCGCGCATTGACTTGCCTTTGCAGTCAATAGATCGCCTTTATCTTTGCACGACTTGTTCACGCGCGCGGAGGCGTCATCCTCGCTCGGTCAAAGGCAACCGCCAGGATCATGCTTCGTCCAAAGCGAGCTCTGGGACGCACCAATTCATGCAGAGAGGTGCGAAGTCACAGCCTGCAGGGAATTCGTCTCGGCGTGGCGTCGAGCTCCAAGCTCACCGCGTATGCGACAGCTGTTGCAGGTTCTCGTTCGCCTCGACCATCCCTGGAGCAAGACTGAGATGATCTGGCCCACCGAAGCTCCACCAGGTCGCAGCCATGGCACCGTACTGGGCGAGCAATGCTGCTCGACAGTTACCAGGGGTCGATTGAAGAATAAGATCGCCCCGATAACCTGCGAGTCTCAGCTGATTGAGCGCGCCGGCGAGGTTGGTTCGCTGACGAGACGGCGAAGCGCGGTTGACGTGCAAATTCCAGTCCTTCAGGTGGACGTTCACGATCCGGTTGCCGCAGGCGGCAAGGGCCCCATGCGCATCAGCGCTCGTCGAAGCTCGACATCCAACCGTGTATGTGATGCCGAACCGGTCTGCCGGGTATGGTTCGATCAGCGATGCCAAGAGCGGCGGATCGAGATCAGACTCAAGGGAGAGGACGACGCCGCAAGCCTCGAGGAGCGGCGCAAGCCGATCCAGTCCGGATCGAAGTGCCGCCGCCTCGCGGGGGGAAAGCTGTTGCCCGCCGTTCGCGAGTGGCACCACGAGGAGCTTGATGCCGATCTCAGCACACGCCTCGATCACGGCACCGAGCAGATCGAGCCTCGCCCAATGCTCACGGCCGGTGACCTTGTAGAAGGGGGATTGCATCATGAAGTCGGCGGACAGCGATGGAATGCAGATGTCGCACTCGCGACTAAGCCGCCGCATCTGATCTCGTCCGGTGGTCGACATCACAGGATTCATCAGGATCGGCTCGTCACCGATTCTCCACTCGATCAGTTCGAAGCCGACTTTTTGGGCAACCGAGAATTCCTCGCGCCAGCAATCCGTGAGAAAGCCTCGTCCTCTCTTGTCAGCCGGCTCCATCAGATCACCCTGCATGAATCCGATGCGGCTGACCATCTGCGCCTCTCCGAAAATCATATCATGGATCCTTCGACTGGACGCGCCAAAGCTTGATGACTTGCGACCGGCTGCGGCACGGAGAGCCTGCACCGCAAAGATAGGGCGGCCGACCACACACTGCCACTACCAACCCTGGTAGAGGTCCGCGGTCCGGAGCGCAGTCTTCTTGTTCCGCAGCGACGACCGCCATATGCGGAATTGCATCACCATTCACGGATCCGTACCCGTCCCAAGGTTGCCGACGGCAGCCGTACACGTCCGGCCCCCTATCCGGCTTGGTAGCTTCCGCGCGCGCCGGAAGCTGCTCTACTGCATCTGATGATGCAGACACATGATGGAGATGGGAATGGTGCACAAGGCAGTCCTAGCTGGCAGTGACGAGCCTGCCGAGGAGTTCTGCAGTGTCGCAAACTCAGCTAAAAATCAGGACAAGGGCCTTGCATTCGCGACCGGCTGGAGACCGGATTCGGGGGTCGACCAATCCGCGGCGGGATGCGACCAGATGTCTGCTCCTGCTTCTACAGCCCGCGACGAAGGCCGCTCCATCTCCGTGCCTTCGAGACCACGCGTCCTGCTGGTCGGCGACAAGGGATTCACGAGCCTGCTCAAATACATTCTCGAGAGCAACGGCTTCGACTGCATGCTGACTGACACCCTGACAGATGCGATCGCCTCCGCCACCGCCGCGCGCCCCGGCTTGATCGCCCTGGACGATGTATCGTGCGGGGATCGCGTAGCCTTCGCGCTCGAACAGTTGCACCGGGACCCTGCAACGCAGAATGTCCCGACGCTGATCATGGCAAGCGTATCGCCTCACCTCGAGGAGGCGTGCGTCCATGCGGATCGGACAAGCTATATATTGAAGCCGTTTCTTCCGGACATCTTCATCGACCGGCTGCGTGGTCTTCTGCGCGAATCGACTTGTTCCAGTCCCAAAGTGCTTCGATTTGCCGACATTGTCATGGAGTCCGACGCGCATCGCGTCTCCCGAGGAGCGCGCTGCATTCGCCTCTGCCCCGTCGAATATCGGATCTTGCAACAGCTCCTCGAATGCCCCCGAAAGGTCTTTTCTCGGGAGCAGATCCTATCCAGCATTCGAGCACATACTCAGGAGAACGCCGTTCGCTCAATCGATGTTCATATCAGCCGGATTCGCAAGGCTCTTTGTGAACGTGGCGAGCCGAACTATATCCGTACGGTGCGAGGATTGGGCTATTCGCTCGACTTCGCCCCGGACGGACCTGCCACCTACCTTCCCCGACCTGAGCCGGTCAGCAACGCGCGAATGCTGCACCGATCGGATCGGATAAGCCCCGCTCGCCGCTGATCAGGGAGCGGCTCTCGCGCTAGCCTCCAGCGAAGCTTCCGCTCGGTCGACTTCAATCCAGGGAATTGGGCGACTGGACTACGATCACGGCACACTCGCCAATGAACTCCTTTGGCGGGGCTTTAATTCATCGCGCTCCGATGCGCAGGCTCCCCCACGCGATCTCGCTTGTTTCCGGGAAGTAGCATGCCCGGAATCGGCCGTCCCCCGACGTCTCCAACTGCGGCCTTTCGACGGAACATAGACCTTCCGCTCGCGCGCAACGCGGATGAAAGCCACAGCCCGGAGGCGGATTGGCTGCAGAAGGAACCTCTCCCACGATCTGGATCAGAGGCCGGCGGGCCCTCGGATCCGGCACTGGATAACTGTCGCGCAGAAGCCTGGTGTAAGGATGCAACGGACGGTCAAGAACATCTGCCGTCGGCCCTTCTTCGATGATGCGCCCAAGATACATGACGGAGACCCGGTCGCAGAAATGGCGGACCACCCCGAGATCATGCGAAACGAACAAGAACGACAGGCCGCGGCGTTCGCGCAGCCCCTCCAGCAGTCGAAGAATTTGCGCCTGGACCGACACATCGAGAGCAGAAACGGCCTCGTCTGCGACGACCAGTTCGGGATCCAAGACCAGCGCCCGTGCAATGCCAATCCGTTGCCGTTGCCCGCCGGAGAACTCGTGCGGGTAGCGTTCCAGTGCTTCTCGCGGCAACCCGACCTCGAGCATGGCGGCTTCCGCCTTCTCGCGGATGTCCTTGGACGAGAGTCGCAGATGAACACGAAGGGGTTCTTCCAGAGTCTGCCGGATTGTTCGGCGCGGGTTGAGCGAAGAATACGGATCCTGAAACACGATCTGCATCCGGCGCCGCAACGCGCGCAAGGTGGCCCCCTTGGCGGCGCGGACATCGATGCCGTCGAATAAGATTGATCCGCTATCGGGCTCAATGAGCCGAAGGATGGTACGCGCGACCGTTGACTTGCCACAACCGGACTCGCCCACGAGGCCAAGGGAAGCCCCCTTTGGAATGCGGAAAGACACATCATCGATCGCCCGGACGCATCTGGCGCCTGAACCTCCGTGTCTCACGAAGGTCTTCGAAAGATGACGTACAACAAAGTCGCCGCTTCCCACGGATGTCGTCATCAATGCACTCCTCCGACCGGTCTGACGGGACAGCGCACCAAATGTCCGGGATCACCTGATGATACGAGTTCTGGGTGCAGTTCGGTACAGCTGCGGTCCTTGAACGGGCAGCGGGGCGCATAGGCGCAGCCTGCTGGAACAGCAGACAGGGCGGGAACGCTGCCGGGGATCGGCTCCAGACTCTCGCTGGCCCGGTCAGCTCGCGGCATGGCGCGCAGCAACGCCGCCGTATAAGGGTGCATGGGCTTTGCGAACAGTGCGTCGACAGTCGCAAGCTCGACAATCTCGCCCGCATACATCACGGCAACGCGGTCGGCGATCTGCGCAACCACGCCAAGATTATGCGTGATGAACAGCATCGACATTCCGTAGGCCTGTTTGAGCTCTTCGAGTTGAGTCAGCACCTGCGCCTGGATCGTCACATCGAGTGCCGTCGTCGGCTCGTCGGCCAGAAGAACCCTCGGATGGCAGGCTAGTGCCATGGCAATCATGACGCGTTGGCGCATCCCTCCCGAAAATTGATGCGGATACTCATCTAGTCGGCTCTTCGGCGATGGAATCTTGACCTCCGCCAAGAGCCGAAGCGCCTCAGCCTTGGCCTCCATGCGCGACCCTCCGCGATGAATGAGGATCGCCTCCGCGATCTGGTCTCCCACGGTCATGGTCGGATTGAGACTGGTCATCGGCTCCTGGAAGATCATCGCAATCGAATTGCCCCGGATCGTGCTCATGTCCCGCTCGGACAAGGTCACCAGATCTTGGCCCTCGAACAACACCTCTCCGCCTTGGATGCGAGCACCGGCATGCGGAAGCAGCCGTAGGATGGACAGGGCCGTGACGCTCTTGCCACTGCCCGACTCGCCCACGACCGCGAGCGTCTCGTTTGGCATCAGTGATACCGAGACGTTTCGTACTGCCGGGTACCAATGGCCGCCGATTCGGAATTCGGTCCGCAGATTGCGCAGGTCGAGAGCTGGCCTAGGAAACGATGTCATGCCTGCTATTCCCCCCGCAGCTTTGGATCGATGGCGTCTCGCAGAGCGTCTCCCAGGAGATTGAGGGCGAGCACGGTCAACAAGATCGCAAGGCTCGGGAAGACCGCGAGCCACCAGGCGTCGAGGATGTTGTCGAACCCTTCGCGGATCATGCTGCCCCAGGTCGGTGTCGGTGGCGGAACGCCCAGCCCGATGAAGCTCAGCGATGCTTCCGTGCGAATCGCGGAAGCCATCCATAGTGAACTCATCACCACGACATCCGAGATGAGATTGGGGAGAATATGAACCCCCATGATCCGGACGGGTCCGAACCCAAGCGCTCGGCCCGCGATCACGAAGTCCTGCTGTTTCAAGGCAATCGTTGGCGCCCGGGCAACTCGCGCAAACGGCGCGATCTCCGTGATTGCGATTGCAATGATCAGGTTCTGAAGGCTGGCGCCGAGCATCGCCGCAATCATGAGGCCGAGCAGAAGAGCTGGAAACGAGAGCATCACATCGAGCACCCCCATCACGAGCTGATCCAGCGCTCCTCCGACATAGCCCGCAACGATTCCTATCGTGCAGCCGATCGTCATCGCAATCAGGATAGCGACGAAACCGACCATCAGGGAGATGCGGGCTCCATAGATCAGACGGGACAGGACATCTCGGCCGTAATTGTCCGTTCCGAACAGAAACTCCGCTGACGGCGGCTCGAGCCTGGCCACGATATTCTGCTCCAGCGGGTCATGAGGCGCGATCACCGGCGCGAGCACCGCCACGACGATGATGAGCGCGAGGAGCAGCGCACCCAGCCAGAAGAGAGGATTTCTGGAGAAGGCCAACCACAATCGACTAGGCTGCGACACTGCAACCGATGCAACCCCGACCGTCATTTGTATTTCACCCGCGGATCGATAAGCCCATAGGTAATGTCCGTCAGCGTATTCACGACGATGACGCAGATGGCAAAGATGATCATCAGCCCCTCGAGCAGCGTATAGTCGCGAGCGTTGAGTGCCCCGAAGATGAGCTTGCCGAGGCCGGGCCGGTTGAAGATGATCTCCGTGAGCACCGAATTTCCGATCAACGTACCGAAGTAGAGGCCAACAACGGTAACCACCGGAATGAGGCCATTGCGCAGAGCGTGTCGCATGACGAGGCGCGTGGGAGTCACTCCCTTCGCGCGCGCTGTGCGGATGTAATCCTCGCCAAGGACTCCCAGCATGGATGACCGCGTGACACGCACCACATAGGCCATCAGGATCAAGCCGAGATTCAGCGCAGGCAAGGCAAGGCTTCGTAACCGTTCGATCGGATCCGTGCTATCGGACGCGAGAACGGGGAACCATCCCAGCTGGATCGCGAATACGATGAGCAACAGAATGCCTGACACAAACGCTGGGAACGATAGCCCGACCAACGAGACCAGCCGCGAGACGTAGTCGATCCAGCTGTTGCGGCCGAGCGCGGCGAGGATTCCGAGCGGCAGACCCAGGACGATTCCGATCACGATGGCCGCCAAGGTGAGTTGGATCGTCGAGGGCAACACCAGCAGGACCTCCTGCACGACAGTCCGGCCGCTGCTCAGCGATTGCCCGAGATTTCCGGTGAGCACCTCACCGAGAAAGTGAAGATATTGGACCTGGATCGGCTGATCGAGCCCGAGCCGGGCTCGCATCGCGCGAAGCGAGGCTTCGGTTGCCTGGTCGCCGAGGATGACGGATGCCGCATCACCCGGAACGAGACGCACCAGCACGAAGATTGCTGTCAACATCACCAGCAAGGTGGGGATGGCCAGCAGCAGCCGCTTGAAGGCAAAGCTGATCATTGGATCACCCAGCACATTCGCGAATAGAAACCAGAATGTTCGGACTGAACTCTTCTCTCCAGACAAGGAAAGTGCCTCACAACACCTCCTCCTTTTGATCGAGTGTGGCCAGCTCTCCAAGAGTCACGGGCTTGAGCGGGGGCCTGACTCGATAGAAGCCGATCTCCCCTGCAGGACAATCCTGGATTTCCGCGAGGATGCGGGTGACGGTATAACCGCATTGCCGCCCCTGGCAGGGGCCCATCCCTGCACGCGTGAAGGCCTTGATCTGGTTCGGGCCGGAGCCGCCGATCTGCGCCATCGCCCGGATCTCTCCTGCCGTGACCTCCTCGCAGCGGCATATGACAGTCTCATCGGACGGACTAAAAATCCTGCCGTGGGGTCTGAACATGGTGTCAAGAAAGGGCCGCAAGGCAAGTTCGCGAGCCAAACTCTTTTGAACGCGCAACGCTTCCTTGAGCACGATCTGCTCGCCCGCATAGCCGAGCTTGACTGCCAGCCTGTGTGCTGCGAGCGCCCCACGAAATTGCGCGGCCTTCGCACCAGCAATGCCCGCGCCGTCCCCGGCAATGAAGATACCGGCTTTGGTCGTTTCACCCCATTGATCGAGAACCGGAACGTAGCAATCCTGCTCGTCACGCCATTCAACCGCGCAGCCCAGCCCCAGCGGTGCATGGACGTTCGGCACGACACCTTCATGCACAAACAGATTATCCGCGGAAACGGTCTTCTCTTGTGCATCGGCCGTTCGATAGCTGATGGATTCGATCCGGTCCGATCCGTGCGCCACGAGGTCGATGACATGACGGACGACGGGCACACGCCGGTGTCGAAGGACGGCCGTCCACGCGAGCCCTTTGAGGAGCGCCCCACTGGCACGCAGGGCCTTCGGCAGATGTTGGAGCGCCGCCCAATGACTCCCGGCCGGTGTCGTGTCCAGATAACCGGCGATCTGACCTCCGGCGTTGAGCAACTGAACGAGGTAGAGAAGCGGCAACGGGCCACAACCAGCGACCCAGACCGGCTTGGAGGGGATCTGCCCGGCGGTCTTCAACAGGACCTGAGCGGCACCCACCGTGAGGACTCCCGGCAGTGTCCAGCCTGGGAAGGGAGCAGGCCGCTCCTGGGCGCCGGTTGCGAGGATGATGGCGCGCGCCTCGATCGTCCGGGCCTTGCCATCATGGGTCACGAAGGCACGAAAACCAGGTTCGACCTGCCAAAGCTGTGTACGAGGCTCGTACCGCGCGCCGCTGGCGCGGAATGCATCGGTCGCAGCCTTTCCGTCCTGATAAGTCCTTCCAAGGATGGCTCCCCTCGGGGTCGCCGCTTGGGTTTCGACCGAGCGCCAGATCTGCCCGCCAGGCGAACTTTGATCGTCCACAACCAGGACGTCAATTCCATAGCGGCGGGCTGTGATGGCCGCTGTCATGCCAGCAGGGCCAGCCCCTACGATGAGAAGATCGGTGGTGCTCATGACGGCAAGCACCGCTTACGCTGCTGGCGCTCAACCTTCATGCCCTCCTGAACCGGGGTCATGCAGGTCTGAACCGAGGCGATTCCATCCACCTGAGCGAGACAGTCGAAGCAGACGCCGATCATACAATAGGGAGCTCGCCCGCTCCCTTTAACCGGCGTGGGGCGTGACCAGACGGCAGCCTGCCGGAGCAGCACAGCTGCCAGGCTTTCGCCCGGCTCCGCCGTGACAGGTTTGCCTTCGACATAGACAGTCACGGTCTCAACGGGCTCATGCAGCTTTCGAAACATCAAAGCGACTCTGATGAAAGATATCGAGCGAATCCGGCAACTGGCCGGCCGAGATGGCATCGGCCAAGACGGTGGAATGCAGAGCTGCAAGCGTGACGCCTGAATGGCACAACGCCACGAAGGCTCCCCGGTGCTTCTGGGACTGGGCGTAGACGGGACACCCATCAGGCGTCATGATGCGCAACCCAGCCCACTGCCGAACCAATTTTGCCTCAGCAAGCCCCGGCACGATGCGAAGCGTCCGCCGACTGAGATCTGCTGCCGCGATCGCGGTCGCGGAGCTATCGAAACCGGTCTCCTCATGGGTAGCACCGATCATCACGGTGCCTTCCCGGGTTTGACGCAAGCCACTCGTCGGCAGAGGCAGAAATGGTTCAAGGCGCTCGGTCACCAGGATCTGCCCGCGTTGAGGCCGCAGCGGGATTTCAAGACCCACTTGCCGCGCCAGCGCCTGAGACCCGAGACCCGCAGCGATCAGCACGCGCGGCGCACTGACGGTCTCGTTTCCGAACGTCACCGTAAAGCCCGCCTCGCTGGGCACGATCTGCCGCACCGCAGCGTTTCGGCGCAGATCTCCACCCAGACGCAGGATTCCGGCATGAAGAGCCGCAAGGAGCTGAAGCGGATTGGCATGCCCGTCCCGCTGGCCGAAGCTGGCGCCGGCCACATCAGGCCCCAATCGAACCTTCGGAAGCAGTTTGGCCAGTTCAGCGCGATCGAGCATCCGCCAATCCGCCTCCGCTCCGCCGAGCTGGTTCTGCAGCCGCTGAAGGTCCAAGCGGCGCTTCTCGAACGCGTCATCTCCGAGGCAGAACGCCAAACCGCCATTCTGCTCATAGTGAAGATCCAACGCGGCCAGATCAGTGAGTTCCGACGCAAAGTCGGACCACATGTCGACGCTACGGCGTGACAGCTGCTGATAGGCGGGCATGTTCTGGCCTTTGCCCTGTAGCCAAACAAGGCCGAAATTGGCCCGCGCCGCACGATGGTCGCGATCGTCACCGTCGAGCACGAGCACTCGGCGTTGTCTTCGCGCAAGCCCATAAGCGATCGCAGCACCAACCGTGCCCGCACCGATAACTATTATCTCAGGATGCATCAGATTTCCTCTTGCCCAATATGACGACAAAAAGAGATATTTGGTCAAAGTCGAAAATCTCTGGCTGTATTCTTCAGGGTTATGGGATGGCTCGTCAGATCAATCTCAGACAGGTCGAGGCGTTCAAAGCGGTGATCGAGAGCGGCTCGATCAGCCGAGCCGCTTTGATCCTCAACATCTCCCAGCCCGCGATGAGCAAACTGATCGCTCATCTCGAAGAGGATACCGGGCTCAGCCTGTTCGATCGCGTCAAGGGCCGCCTTGCTCCGACAGAGCGCGGCATGCGGCTTTACAAGGAGATTGATCGTATTTTTTCAGGTGTCCGCCAGGTGGAGAATGCCGTCGAGGCCATCCGCCGCGAGGAGCAGGGGCAGCTTCTTGTCGGAGTCATGCCGGCTTTGTCGCGTTCGTTCATCCAGCAGGCGACGATGGGCTTCCTGCAGCAGCATCCCAACGTGTTCTGCTCGGTCAAGTCACGCAGCTCGGAATGGATCGTGGACTGGCTGGTCACACGCAAGCTCGATGTCGGCCTTGTCAGCTCGCGGATCGACAATCCCTATGTGATCGCCGAACCGCTGACCCAGCACCCGCTCGTCTGCATCATGCCGACCGATCATCCTCTCGCCATGAAGAACGTTGTGGAGCCGGATGATCTCGACAACATTCCCTTCGTGTCTTTCGATCCGGAGAGCCAGGCCGGTCAGTGCATTGCGACGATGTTCGACGCCTACAACGTCAGACCCAACACCGTGCTCGTTGCCAATGTCTCGCCGACCCTGTGCGAATTCGTGGCAGCCGGCCTCGGCGTCGCGCTGGTGCACCCTTTGATGTTCAGCGGGCTTCAGGACCGTCTGGCCATCAGACGCTTCGAGCCTGCTTTGTCTTACGACTTCCAGCTCTGTCGAATACGCGACAGTCGCAATGCAAGTCTGGTCGACGCCTTCCTCCAGCAGGCGCGCACGACGGCCGCACGGCTCTCCCAGGAGTCGCTCAGCGCGGCATAAGCGTCGTCGCCTCGGTGATCGGCGGAGCGAGGTTCATGGCTCCTTTGAGCTCATAGCCGTAGTTGACACGCTTGCTGTGCCCCCAGACCTGCTGAAGCTCGAACAGCGGAACAGAACAGACGGCGTCGTGGATCTTGCGCTGAGCCTCCTTCCACAGCTCCTGCTGCCGCTCCACACTGCCTTCCACCCGCGCCGCCTGTATGTCGGCGTCCGCAACGTCGCAATGGGAGAAATTGGCAACCGCCGTCGGCTTTCCAATGCTCGAGCTCGAGTGATAGAACTCGGTCAGGTACGTGTCGGCGACCGGAAATCTGGCGGCGCCATAAAACACCAGAGCGCTGGCATTGCCGCGAATTTGGCTCTGATACGTGGCGTGATCGACAACGCTCATATCCAGCTTGATACCGGCCTTTGCGAGCTGGCGCTGAATGATTTCCATTGTCGGCAGGATAGCCGAGATATTGGACACCACGACCTTGAGCGTCAGGCCATTTGGGTAGCCCGCTTCGGCCAGAAGCGCCTTGGCCTTCACCGGATCGTAAGCATAAGCCCCTGATGAACAGTCCTCTCCGATATAGCCCGGGGGCACGACCGAGCAGCCTTTCAGACTGACGGTCTTACCGACAAACTGCACGAGATCGTCGAGATTGACCGCAGCGGCGATTGCCTGTCGGACCTTCAGGTCATCGAGCGGCGGAATACTGCTGTTGATGTGAAGCGTTCGAAACTCTCCTGGACGGAAGACATCAACGACCATGTTGCCGCGCTGGCGGGTCATATCGACCCAGCGTTGCTCGCGCCGGCCTTGGATGACGTCGAGCTCTCCGGACGCAAAGGCGAGCTCGCGGGCGCTGTCGGAGGGGATCGTACGGTACATGATATTGCTGATCTGCGGCCGGCCGCGGAAATAACCCTCGTTTGCGACCAGCTTCACATGCCGCTGCGTTTCATGCTCTGAAAACGCAAACGGACCCGTACCGACGGGGTTGGAGGCAAACTTGTCTCCGAGCTCCTCCACTGCTCTTTTGCAGACAATGTTTCCGCCGTGATAGTTGGACAAGCGGCCGATGAAATTCGGATCTGGATACTTCAGGGTCATGCGAACGGTGGACCCGTCTACCTTGGCGATGCTCTCCACCGCGGAGAAGTCTGCAGCGAAGCTCGATCGGCTGGGGTCTGCGGCACGTGTCAGCGAGTAGACGACATCATCTGCGGTGAGGCTGCCCCAGTCGCCGTGAAACTTGACGCCCTTTCGGAGGAAGAAGGTCCAGATTCGTCCGTCTGGGGACGTTTCCCAGCGCTCGGCGAGATCGGGCTCGAGATCCTTAGGGTCCGCGCTCCCTGGCTTGAATCGAACCAGGCCGTTGAACATCAGGCCGATCAGCGGCTTGTCGGTGCTGGTTGTCGCACGATGGGGGTCAAGCGTGGTAATGTCTGATCCACCGGCACCGATCTGCAGGGTGGTCCCCGGCACGGCTTCCGCCGCAGACACATCACCGGTCGCATTCACCGTGACGGCGATGCAGAATGCCAACATATAGATGTACTTCATAGAGACGCACTTCATCCGGAGCCTCGCCCGTTGCCCACGCATCAGGCTGGAAGAGTCCTGCATCTCTGTCAAAGTCCGAAATCAAGGAGACCTATTCTTGGGCGTTATGGTCCTTGATGGTTCTTGATGGTTATGGGCTAACTGCGGAGCTCGACCGGGGCGATCGCGAGCTGCTCGGTAATGCGGCGCACCAAGGCAGTCGCATCGGACGGCGATGCGCCCGAAACAGTTCCCGCAATGCGACGGCTCAACCAGCAGAGCGGAATCCCAGGCCTGGACATCGGGCGACCGGTGGATGACTCGCTGTAATTGGGCTTAAGGAGGCGGTTTATCTCAGGCGCTTGCGATTGCATGCGACCATCGCCGCCTTGCCCGAGCCGCGTAGAATAGCGGAGCCTGCTCGCAAATATCAGAACGGCGACGGTTGATCGGGGTCGGCTTCAGTCGGTGCTGTATCCATCCAGGCCGGCGGAGATGAGCCGGATAGTCCGGAGACCTCGATCAGACCAAGCCGTATCGCCCTGACGACGGCGACCGTCCGGCTGTTCGTGCCAAGCTTTCTCGCCGCCTTCTTGATGTGAAAGTTGATCGTGTTTTCGCTGATCTTGAGTATGATTCCGATGTCCCAGGAGGACTTGCCCTCCGCCGTCCACGTCAGGCATTCACGTTCGCGTGGCGAAAGCTTGATCGCCTTCTTGCCTATCGCTGGCGGGGCAAGCTCGCCAAAGGCGACATGGAACTGACACGCCAAGGCGTGAAGATGCTTCATATGCCGGATCGGGTCGGCATCGTCGAAGCTGGATGCAAAGGATAGAACGGAGATGCGCCCCGACGGCCCAAACAGCGGTACGCTCATCCCATGCTTGAGACCGGCTTCGCGGCTCTCACGGAGGACCAACCGCTCGCCGTCCTGCAACTGCTTCTGCTCGAGCAGGTGATCCCACAGGAATGGCCTGCTGTGAATTGCCGTTCGCCTGACGACCGGATCAATCTCGTGATACTTTCGCTCGAAATAGTGCTTCCGCCAATCGAGCGGAAAGTTGAGAGCGACGGCCGGCATAGGATGCTCTGGCAGCCGTACCGACTCTTCGTAGTTCAGGGCGCCATAAGCCACTTGGCCGAAACCCTCATCGGCTGCAGAACCGACGAGAAGATCGAAGAGGTCGGACAGCGACTGCGTGCGGTTTGCACAATCGATGAAGCTGAAGAGGTCCATTGCTACCTCACGGCAGACAAAGCTGCGCAAACTTCCGCCCAGCAAACTTCCGCCCAGATGTGATCGTGAAAACGAATCCGTCTGAATGTCCCGATCGTCGACGGTCCGTCCTTGTCCCCTCGTCTGCCTCTATCAAGGCGAGAAGCAGGCGCTTGCTTGTTCAAACTACCAACCCAACCTGAGGTAGACCGTACCATGATACGCTTCGTCGTGCAATTGACGATCATATTCGATTGATCTTTTCAGAAGTCGCGATGTCATCAACATTGCCCTTCTCCGTAAGCGGCGGCCCTGACGATCTTGCCGACTCAGGCGACCAGATCGCGCAGCAAAGTGCCTGTTTGATGAGCGCTCTTCGGCACTTGTGCCAGCAAGCATGAGATTGCTGGCTTAAGTTTCGATCGGATCGGGCGCACTAGGGACATTCTTCCCGGCACGCAGCGCGTGCAAGTCAGGCCTCGCGGCCATCCCACACTGACCCGTTCAAACGGGCCTGGACGAGCCTTGCAAAAGCCAAGAACTCCACCACAACACAACTCAGAATTGCGTCATATTGTAGGTGATATTGGGGCGATGTCTGACAGTTGTCTTCCTCTGAGCAGCCGGTAGGACAGCAGCCGCTCCACAGACGCGCGAGCTACTCGACTGGGTAGCTGCCTCGCTGCCGCTGTGCCGATTAGTCTGCACCTTCCTGTCACGTGGCACATTGGAAGATGCTCATGCGTACCCTTTTAATCAGGTGGGAAACCATCCATCGATATGGTGAAGCCTGGATTTCGCATCATCGGCTGCGGTACCGGATGTTCGTCGAGCGCCAGGGGTGGTCCGTGCCTCATTATCAGGGCATGGAATATGATGAGTTCGACACACCGGCAGCCACCTACATCCTGGTGGTGGACGAGCAAGATCAGGCGCTTGGAACTGCACGGCTGATTCCGACCACACGCCCCTACATGGTCAAGTCCTTGTGGCCGAACCTGGTCGAAGGCTCGCTGCCGCATTCGGACGCTGTCTGGGAAGCATCGCGCTTCGGCTGCGATCGCGCGCTCAGCGCCGGCGGACGGCGCCGAGTGATCGGGCAGCTCATACAGGCCTGTCAGGAATTCGGCCTCGCCAACGGCATCTCGTCTTATCTTGGGGTCATGCCCAGCTGGATCTTCAAGAATGTCATCGCTGCCCATGGCTGCCCGGTGAGGCCACTGGGAGCGAAGCTGCCGTTGCAAGGGCATGACATTGGGGCAGCCTATATCGGGGTATCATCAGCCATCCTGGAATTGGTTCGCCAGCATACGGGCATCCCAAAGGTCCTGCATGAGAGCCCCTCCCCTGTTGAGCCGATCCCATCCGCACTGTCCCCGCGCTTGGCAGAGGATGCTCCATCGAAGCCTGCCGATGGACTGCCCCGCAGCCCGGAGCCGGAAGGGCTCGTCGAGGCTGAATGAGCGCGATCCGCAGGCTTCGGCCGTCCTGCTGCCACAGGATCCGCAAGCGAGCCGAGCGCTCGCATCAGGCTTCAGGCCTGAGCGCGATTGAGCGTCTCTGCAGAAGATGCAGCATCACCGTGGGCGGTGACCATCACCGTTGCAGGCGCGATAGTTGTGACCCGTATCAAAAACGGTTGCTTCAGAGATCGGAGGCTTCATGCACGACTTTGATCGCATCATGCTCATCGAACCGCCTGTTTCCCCGAACCCAGAGCAGCTCAACCCGATCTCGGAAACCGCTACGCCTCGAATTTCCCAATATTTCACAACACGGCAACAGCAATCTATGGAAGCATTTCAACCCAAACAACCATGCCAGGGTCACGTGCACGAGCTTCAGCCGTCATCAGGCCCTTTTCTTGGAACCCTCACCGCTGCTCGATGCCGCTCGGGATTGAACTTCTCTGCTCCTCGACGACGGACGCCAACTGCGAGCCCGAGCGCCGGGGCGGTCCCGGCTTGTACGCTTTGCGGAGCAGGCCAATGCGATCCGCGGCTCTGCTTCTACTTGGCCTTGAAGGCCGATGTCCGCTTGGACTTGGAAAACGCCCGATCAGTCGCCATGAAGCGTGCCACCATGGCCGAGGCCAGGCGACCAAGATCATTGGCCGGCTGGTCCGAATGGCGGCCAAGAGCTTCGGCATAGGCCTGCAGATCGCGAAACACGCTCGCTGACAGTTCGACCGTGATTTTGACCGGCTTCTCATCGGGAAGTTCCGAGATCTTCAGCTTCGCCATGACTGCTACCCCTGATACGGCTCGAGCACGAGGTCACGATTGACGATCACGCGGACCGGAAAGCCCGGCCTCACTGTCAGAGTCGGCTGGACGTTCATCTGTTGACCAACCAGCTGCTGACCTGTGCGGCTCATGGAGTTGCCGAAGCCCTGGCGGAGCGCCTGGATGATCGCGGCATTGTTCGTATTTTGATTGGTGCCCGCGTTGACCTCGCTGCCCATCGAGAGCAGCGTCGAGAGCAGCGCTGCGCCAACCAGCTGCCTGAAGTGGTTATCGACCTCGTCCGAGAGACCCGAATAACCGGCAGCGTCGGCGCCCTGCTGCCGTTCCAGAACGATCGACCGGCCATTGGGCATGATCAGCCTGGTCCAGACCAGGAGCACGCGCGATTGCCCGGCCGTCACCTGGCTATCGTATATCCCGATCAGCCGCGCGCCCTGCGGGACAAGCAGGAAGCGGCCTGACGGCGAATCGAACACGTTCTCGGTGACCTGAGCGGTGATCTGCCCCGGCAAGTCGGAGCGAATGCCCGTGATCAGGGCGCCCGCAATCACGGTCCCGGCCTGAACCACATAGGGGGAGGCCGGCCGGCTGACACGGTCGGCACTCGTGGTCCGGCGATCGACCGCGGCATTGACGAAGGCGAGCTTGCGGTCCTGGCCATTCTGGGCGAATGCGTCGTCGGGACTGGACATCGCGCCCGCGCGTTCGCTGGTCTGAGGCCCGCTCGCCGCGGCCTCGGTGCCACGAACATTGACCGTCGCAAACAGGCGGCTCAAGCGAGCGGCATCCCGCTCCTGCTCATGGCGGAGCTGCTCCTGATCGGGGGTGACCGCAAGTGCCTGGCCCTGCGCAGCGACAATCGCCTTGCCGAGATCCCCGGGCAGCGGCGGTCCGATCACTGGGACGTTTGTCGGGAGATTCTTGGGAAGACCGGCGTAGTCACGCGGCAGGGCCGAAACCCCGTCCGCGATGTCGTGATGATCAGTGCTGTAGAGCTCGGATGGACCCGATTTGCTCGGCCTGTTGGTCTGCAATGTCCAGACGACGGCGCCTCCCATCAACAGGAGCGCAACTGCACTGCCGCCGGCCAGGACATTGCGCGACAGCCGCGTAACCGGCGGAAGATCTCCGTTCAGGCGCATTCTTTTCGTGCGCCGCTCAGCCTTCTCGGCTGCAGACGGAGCCTGAGACGCAGAAGCCTCATCCTCCTCGTTTTTCACCCTGAGGCTCCGTCGGTTCTGACGATCCTGACCTTGCGCTGCTCCTCGCCGCCGAGGCGCAACTCGGCCGCGGCAAACAGCCGATCGACGATCATGATGTTGCGGAAGGCACGGTAGTTGACGATCTCGGGCGCACCATCGCTCCCGATGACGAACAAGGGCGGCAATTCACCCTGCACAATGCCAGGGGCAAACTCGATATAGACCTTGCGACCGTCGTCATAGGCGTTGACCGGCCTCCATGGCGGATCATCCCCCTCGATGCGATAGCGGAAGCGTCGCAGCGCCGGATTGGGCAGCTCCGGCCTCAAGACGAGCTGGCGCGCTCTCGTCTCGGCATTCTGGGGATAGTACCAGGCCACAGCGGGCATATACGGCTTGTCACGAGCGCGCAGCTCGAGCAGATAGGTCCGCCGGTCGGTGTTGACGATGAGATTGGTTTCGATCGCGGCACGCGTCGGCTTGACCAGGATGTGGACGCGGCGGCGTTCGCCCGCACCGCTCTCGGTATCGCCGACGACCCAGCGCACGGTGTCGCCGGCGGACACGGGCCCCGACCCTGTGAGCTGTTCACCTTCCTCGAGCATGATGTCGGTGATCTGCCCGGGCGCCGCATAGACCTGATAGAGCGCGCCGGGACTGTAGGCATAGATCTGCGTCGCGTTGAAGTAGCCCTTCTTGCGCGGTTCGACCCGCGCCGCGCTATTGGCCATCTCGACGCGGTCGAGCGGCTCCGCTTCTTCCTGAGCTCCTGCCTTGCCACCAAGGGACACTTTCCAGGGCGGCGGAAGATGAAGCGGCTGAACCTTTGCATCCAGCGCAGCTGGCGGCGCCGGCAATGGTGGTGCTTCGCTGTCATAGCTGATCTTGGGCAGATTGGTCGTTGTGCAGCTGCAGAGCAGAACCAGAACGGCGGCCCCTGCCATCATTGGCCCTCCAGCCCTCCGGACCATTGGCTTGCTCATTGCGACAGCTCCTTCGACCAGTTGATGGCTTGGACGTAGACGCCGAGCGGGTTCTTGCGCAGGCGGTCAGCATCGTCCGGCATGGCGAACACGAGGGTGAGGATCGCGCTCCAGCGTTCGGTCGCAACCGAGGCGCCGTTCTCGTAGCGACGCTCGACCCAGGCGATCCGGAAGCTGTCCGGCGAGGCGCGGATCACACTGGAGACCTCGACCGAGACCTGGATCTTCCCGAGCTTGCTAAAAGGATCATTGGAGCGGGCATAGTCATTCAGGGCAGCCGCGCCGCGATCGGTCGTGAAGTCGTAGGCGCGCAGCCAATTCTGGCGCAGCACGATGCCATCGGCCGGCAGACCTCTCACGTCCTCAATGAACCGGGCAAGATGGAAGGCGACCTGCGGATCGGTCGGCACGTAGTCAGCCACCGCAGGCGCTACCCGCTGGACCTCGCCGAGATGGCCAACCTCGACCACCCAGGGCGTCACCGTACCGCGGGCCGACTGCCAGATCAGGGCGGACGCGAAGCCTGCGGCGAGGGTGAGGCAGCCGAATGCCATCAGCCGCCAGTTCTTGGCCTGCACGCGCGCAGAGCCGATGCGCTCATCCCAGACCTGTGCTGCCTTCTGATAGGGCGTCACCGGCTCGGGCGTACGGCCGTAATGAACAGATGACCGCTTGAACATGTCAGGATTTCCCCTCGGAGAGATCGACCGCGCTTCCCTGCCCGCCGCGCTCGGCATGGCGAACGGCTTGTGCCGTTGTAGATGCGCCCTGATGGACGGCGCGCGCTGCCTTCATGCGCCGCGCCCACATCGGAGAGCCCGAGCCATCGGCCTGACCCGGCTGATCCGAGCCGCCAGCCTGGACATTCGCCCTTTGGCGAAGGGGACTCGCGTTCGCTCCTGCTGCCTCGGCGGCAGCGCCGCTGACGCGCCCGCCGCCGGACGCCGCCGCGCCAAGCGGCGCGACGGCACGGCTTGCACCAGAGATCGCGCCGCCTGCGAGCCCCGCTGCGCCAGCGGCCATGCCGGCGCCGGCCACGACGAGACCACCCGCTGCAAGCGACGTCCCGACCGCGCTCCCTGCTCCAAGCTGCGGTCCACCACTGACAAGACCATTGGCGATCCCGGGCCCGAACAATCCAAGGCCGAGCAGCGCCAGGGACGCCAGGACCAGGGCCATGGCACTCTCGACGGTCGGAGGATCGCCGCCCGTCACCTGGGTCAACTGACCGAACAGGGTCGAGCCGGTTCCTGAGATCACGGCGAGCAGCAGAACCTTCACACCGGAGGAGATGACATTGCCGAGCACACGTTCGGCTGCGAAGGCGGTCTTGCCGAACAGACCAAACGGGATGAGCACGAATCCAGCAAGCGTCGTGAGCTTGAACTCGATCAGGGTGACGAAGAGCTGGATGGCCAGAATGAAGAAGGCGAGCAGCACGACCACCCACGCAAACAACAGGACCGCAATCTGCAGGAAGTTCTCGAAGAAGCTCACATATCCAAGGAGGCCCGAGATCGCCTGGAGGAGCGGCCGCCCGGTATCGAGACCCACTTGCGCGATTCTGCCCGGGCGCAGGAAGTCCGCCGCCGACAGCGCCGAGCCCGAGGCCTTCAGGCCGAGTGCTGCGAAGCTCTCGAAGACGACCCGGGCGAGGCTGTTCCAATTGCCGATCAGGTAGGCGAACACGCCGACAAACAAGGTCTTCTTCAGCAGCCGGGCGACGACATCGTCCTCGCCGCCAAACGCCCAGAAGAGCGCAGCAAGCGTCACATCAATGGTGACGAGCGTGGTTGCGAGATATCCGACCTCACCGCCCACCAGACCAAAGCCGCTGTCGATTGTCCGGGTAAAGGTCTCCAGGAATTGATCGATGATTCCCGTTCCTGTCATCGGGCAATCTCAATCATGAGCTGCCGGTGAGCCGCAGCGGGGGATCCGCCAATTTGGTCCGGAACGCTCGTCATCATCAGTGAAACATTCGTACGTTGGAGGGCTGGTCGCCCTGACCCTGCGTCAGGAAGCGGCGGAGCTGTTCGCGTGCCTGATCCTGGGCCGCCGCGCGCTCCGCCATGGTGAGGCTCTGCGCCCGTCCCTGGGCGGCCACAACCGCCGTCAGATCCGCGAGCTGTTGCGCCTGCATCGCCAGGATCTGGTTGCCGGCTTGCCTGACAGCCAAGGCGCCGGCGGCTCCTTGGCTCGCGGCAACCAGCACGGCGGACTGGCTCTTGATGGTGTCGAGATTGCCGACCACGCCTGCCTGAAGCTTGAGCGCATCCTGCAGCGCGGCCACGGACGTCTGCCAGCGTGAGCGCGCATTGTCTGCGAGGTCAGCGGCGCTGGCGCCGGCGGCTGCCGGCGCATAGATCGTCCTGAACGCCCGCTCGATCTGCTGCACGTCGTAGGCCAGGCGCTGAGCCTGCTTCAGCAGATCCTGGGTCCGCTCGATTGATTGTTGCAGCTGCGTCAATGACGAATACGGCAGGTTGACGAGGTTGCGCGACTGATTGATCAACATCTCGGCCTGGTTCTGCAGGGCCAGAATCTGATTGTTGATCTGCTGCAGCTCACGTGCGGCGGTCAGCACGTTCTGAGCATAATTGTTGGGGTCGAAGACGACGAGCTGGGCCCGCACCGGCCCCGCCGAGGTCAGAACCAGCAGCGCCAACGACGTGGCCCATCGCTTGCCAGAGATCATTGCCGCGTCTCCAGATTGTCGAGGCGCGGGATGAGGTCTGCTGCCCAGCCAAGCTTGAGGTGCCGCAACCACGCTGCCGCAAAGCCGTCCCTGCCGGCGGACTTCAGAACGTCCGAGATCGCGGCCTGATCGGCTTTGGACGACGCCGCGGCAAAGGCGAGCGCGACCTCGCCGAGGCCAAGCTCGAACATGCGGTTGCCCCGGCGCGACTGGCAGTAATAGTCGCGCTTGGGGGCCGCACGGCTGACGAGCTCGATCTGACGATCATTGAGACCGAAGCGACGATAGATGCCCATGATCTGTGGCTCGAGCGCCCGCTCGTTCGGCAGCAGGATGCGGCTCGGGCAACTCTCAATGATGGCGGGTGCGATCGGCGAGCCGTCGATGTCGGATAGCGACTGGGTCGCGAAAACGACGGAGGCGTTCTTCTTGCGCAGGGTCTTCAGCCACTCCCTGAGCTGGCCCGCGAAGTCGGCGTCGTCCAGCGCCAGCCACCCTTCATCGATGATCAGGAGTGTCGGGCGACCGTCGAGCTGCCGGGCGATCTTATGGAACAGATAAGCGAGGACAGCAGGAGCTGCAGCGGTCCCGATCAGCCCCTCGGTCTCGAACACCTGGACCGACCGATCGCCCACGAGCTCATGATCGGCATCCAGCAGTCGTCCGTGAGCGCCATCGAGGCAATAGGGCTTGAGGGCCCGTTTCAAGATGTTCGACTGCAGCAACACCGACAGGCCGGTCAGGGTCCGCTCAGAAGCTGGCGCGGAAGCCAGCGAGGTCAGCGCCGACCAGAGATGCTCCTTGGCGTCCGGGGTCACCACGATCTTCTCGCGGACCAGCAGGCCAGCGATCCAATCCGCCGCCCAGGCGCGCTCCATCACATCACCGATGCCTGCCAGCGGCTGCAGCGCGATCGAGGTCTCGCTATCGGCCGACAGCGCTCCACCGAGATCATGCCAGTCACCTTCCATGGCAAGCGCGGCGGCCCGCAGGGAGCCGCCGAAATCAAACGCAAGGATCTGCGCATTCGGATAGCGGCGGAACTGCAGCGCCATCAGCGCCAGCAGCACCGATTTGCCGGCTCCGGTGGGCCCGATCACTAGCGTGTGGCCGACATCGCCGACATGGAGCGAGAACCGGAATGGCGTCGCGCCCTCGGTGCGGCCGAACAGCAACGCAGGCGCCCTCAGATGATGGTCACGCACCTCACCTGCCCAGACGGCCGAGAGCGGGACGAGATGGGCAAGGTTCAGCGTCGACAGCGGCGGCTGGCGCACATTGGCATAGACGTGCCCCGGAAGGCTGCCGAGCCAGGCCTCAACCGCATTCACAGTCTCCGTCATGCAGGTGAAATCGCGCCCCTGGATCACCTTCTCCACCAGGCGCAGCTTCTCGTCAGCCCTCGCCGGATCAGGATCCCACACCGTCACGGTCGCGGTGACATAGGCCTGGCTGATCTCATCGGAGCCGAGATCCTGCAGCGCCGCATCGGCGTCAGCGGTCTTGTTGTGGGCGTCGCTGTCAACGAGGCTTGCCGCCTCGTTGGTCACGACCTCCTTGAGGATCGCCGCCAGAGATTTGCGCTTGGCAAACCACTGCCGGCGGATCCGTGTCACGAGCTTCACGGCATCCTGCTTGTCGAGCATGATGGCGCGGGTCGACCAGCGGTAGGCGAATGCAAGCCCGTTCAATTCGTCCAGTAGTCCTGGCGTCGTTGCCGAGGGAAAGCCGATGATGGTGAGCACGCGGAGACTGACCGCCCCCAGCATCGGCGCGAGGCCGCAGGTCAGCGGCTGGTCGGCGAGCAGCCCATCCAGATGCATGGGGATTTCAGGGACGCGGACCCGCTGGCGCTTGGTCGAGACGGTCGAGTGCAGATAGCTCAGCACGGCGTCGTCGCCGAGCCAGCCGCATTCCGGCATGAAGCCGCCCACGAGCTGCAGGATGCGGTCGGTGCGATCGACAAAGCTTCGCAGGATGTCGCGGCCGCGCGAGCCCTCCGGCTGCGGCGCGCCTTCATAGAGCACGCGTTCGGAACGGGCTACGTCTTCTCGCGGCGGCAGGTACAGAAACGTCAAATAATAGCTCGACTCGTAGTGCGCCGCCTGCTCCTCGAACTGTGCCTTTCTCTCGGCATCGACCAGGGCGGACGCGGCATCCGGAAACACGCAAATTGGGTAGGCTCCGGCCGAATGCCGCTGCGCCTCGACGAAGATCGCCCAGCCCGACCCCAGGCGCCGCAGAGCGTTGTTGAGACGGAAGGCGACTGCTGTGAGCTCGGATGCGACCGAGCTCTCCAGGTCAGGCCCGCGAAAACGCGCCGTCCGCTGCAGCGAGCCGTCCTTGTTGAGGACGACGCCCTCGTCCACCAGCGCCGCCCAGGGCAGGAAGTCCGCAAGCCGGATATTGGTGCGGCGGTATTCGGCCAAATTGAACATGCGAGCCTCACTGGCTGAGATGATTGGGAATCCGCAGGTGGCGGCGCACGACCTCGACAAAGGATGGATCGCGCCGTGTCGCCCAGACCGCGACCATGTGGCAGACGAACCAGAGCAGCAGGCCGAAGAACCAGAGCCGCAAACCGAGGCCGAGCGCCGCCGACACGGTGCCGTTGACAATCGCGACCGATCGCGGCGCGCCCCCGAGCAGAATGGGCTCGGTCAGCGAGCGATGCACAGGCGCGCTGAAGCCCTTGATCTCACTATCCATCAGAACACCACGCCGCCGCCGAAGGAGAAGAACGACAGGAAGAAGCTCGAGGCGGCAAAGGCGATGGAGAGACCGAAGACGATCTGGATGAGCCGCCGAAAGCCACCGGAGGTTTCGCCAAAACCCAGTGACAGACCCGTCGTGATGATGATGATCACGGCGATGATCTTGGCGACCGGTCCCTCGACCGAAAGCAGGATCTTGTTGAGCGGCTGCTCCCAAGGCATGTTCGAGCCCGCCGCATGCGCCGGCGCCACCGCCACAAGCACTGCGGCTGCAGCAATCGCCATCGTGGCGATGGACCAGCAAGACAGTCGCGCCTTCATCGCTGATCTCCCAAAGGAGCGAGGATGTAGTCTCCGCAAGGTGAGAGCCCCTCGACACGCACGAGCTCGCCGAGCCGCCGCTGCGAGCCGCGCCCGGCGAGAACGGCGATCACGTTGATCGTCTCGGCAATCAGAGCGCGTGGGACGCTCACGACGGCCTCCTGAATCAGCTGCTCCAGCCGCCGGAGGGTGCCGAGTGCGGACCCGGCATGAATGGTGCCGATGCCGCCGGGATGGCCGGTGCCCCAAGCCTTGACGAGATCGAGCGCCTCCGGCCCGCGGACCTCGCCGATCGGAATGCGATCCGGGCGCAACCGCAGCGCGGCGCGCACCAGATCCGAAAGCGACGCCACACCATGCTTGGTTCGAAGCGTCACGAGGTTGGGCGCCGAGCATTGCAGCTCGAGCGTATCCTCGATCAGCACGATGCGATCGCCGGTCATCGCCACTTCAGCCAGCAAGGCATTGACCAGCGTGGTCTTGCCGGTCGAGGTGCCGCCGGCCACCAGAATGTTGCAGCGGTTGGCAACAGCCCGCCGCAACGCGCCGGCCTGATCTGCGGTCGCAATCCCGCAAGCCACGTAGTCGTCGAGCGTGAAGACGGCGATCGCGGGCTTGCGGATGGCGAATGTCGGGGCCGCAACGAGCGGCGGCAGCAGGCCTTCGAAACGTTCGCCCGTCGTCGGCAGCTCCGCCGACACGCGCGGAGAGCCCGCATGGACCTCGAGCCCGACGTGGTGCGCGACCAGCCGGACGACGCGCTCGCCATCACCGGCAGCGAGGCTCTCACCGGTATCGGCCAAGCCAGACGCGAGCCGATCGACCCAGAGCCGGCCATCCGGATTGAGCATGATCTCCACGACGGATTGATCGTCGAGATGACGCGCGATGGCAGGCCCCAATGCCGTCCGCAGCATGCGGGTGCCACGCGTGATGCGCTGTGTCTGGACGAAGCCGGTCACTCTCATCTCCGATCATTGAAGCGCGGTCAGCATCGCTTGTGATGATCAAAGATGCAGACCTCCTGCAGCAGCAAGACCAACAGCGCTTCGGGTGTAGCCTGGCGCAGGAAAGCGTAGAGACAGGAGGGCTCTTTCGGGCGGGACAAGCAGATCACCAAGGCGGGGCAGCAGCTTTCAGAGCGCGGGTCATGGGCCCGCAGCACCGCCCCCTCGCGGCCGAGAGCGACGGCGAACACTGCTATAGCGAAGGCGAAGGTCGCCACCGGCGCCGCGGCGTCGACTCACCATCTGGCATGGCTTGGCGGCTCGCGGGCGGGAGCCGGGCGATCGCTTGAGGTCGCGGCGATGTCGGCCATGACAAATTCGGTCCCGCTGCTCGCCTCCGATGATCGCGGCCTCTGCTCTCGTGGAGCGGCAAACCAAATCAGTGCTGCTGCCTGCAGCGCGAGGTTCACTCCGAAGGCAACCTGATAGGCGATGACAGGATAGTGCCCATTGGATTGCGGCCATTGGGCCAGCAAAACACCGATCCCGTACTGGGCCAGAAACCCCCACCCGAAATGCACCACGTTCAAGGCCCCGTTGGCGCGGCCAGCCAATTCCTTCGGGTAATAGTCCGAGATGATCGCAAAGCTGAGCACGGTAGCGGCTCCGACGATCGCGATGATCAGCCATGGCGCGATTGCCGGCAATGGCAGCCGCCACACCAGCGCCAGCTGCGCCGCCATGAAGAGCACGGCGATCAAAGCCAGCAAATGCTCTGGACCTAATCCCCTGCGTCGCGTCCAGTTGGCCAACGCACCGAGCATCCACGCACCGAGGCTGAGCATCAGGGCGGTCAGACACAGCGCTGTCACGACCTGGGCGCGGGTCATGCCCTCCACGTCGGCCAGCCACGCGGATGCCCACAAGCCCTGGAGCGACCACGCCGATCCGATGCAGGCTCCGGATAGCGGCGCGACCCTCCAGAACCGGACGTCGCGAAGAATGCTCCGCAAGCCACCTGCTTCCGACGCGGACGACGCCTGCGTTTCGCGCTCCGGCACCAGGCAATAGATCAGGATCGCCGCTGCAGCGGTCGCGATGGCCAGGATGTCAAACAGGCGGCGCCATCCGGTCTTCACCAGGATCGCCTCGGCGGGCAGCGTCGCGCTGACGGCGCCAAGCGCCCCGAGCATGACCATGTACCCATTGACCAACGCCACCCGCTCGCGCGGAAACCACAGAACAATGGCCTTCAGGCCCGCGGTCAGAGCCGCAGCGACCCCGAGCCCGATCAGGGCGCGTGAGAGGAGCAGCGAGAGCGGCCCCGACGACCTTGCGAAGGCCTCCGCGCCAAAGGCCGCGACGACAAGAAGCGCGCTCTGAACCCGGCGCGGGCCATAGCGGTCGAGCATCATGCCGACCGGGATCTGGGCAGCCGCAAGGACCAGGAAGTAAGCCGCCGTGATCAGACCAAGGTCGGCCGCGTTCAACCCGAGCTCTGAGGCAAGACTGGCAGAGACGAGTCCATTGATGGTGCGAAACAGATAGGACAGGAAATAGCCCATTGCGAAGGGCAGAAACACCAGGGCGGCGAGCCGCCAGCCTGTGATCTCGCGGTGGCCTTGCTCTCCGGCTTCGGTGCCCTTGCGGCCGAAGGTGTAGGCCGACAACGAGCTGCCGTGATCCGCGTGCTCGCGGGCGCGCTCAACGGCTCGATTGAGGCGGGAGGCGAAAGGGATCCTCGCCGCCCTCCCCGGCGGCAGGCACGCCCCAGGACACCTCGGCGATTGGAGGCTCGGCACGGCGAAGTTGAGCCGGAAATGGCTGGCTCACTTGACCGGCTCGCGCAGCGCCATCGGGTCGCGTCTCTCGCTGCCTTTCCGACAAGTCACGCTGCAGCTTTTGGATCGCGCCAATCCGCATCGCCTGGTCGAAATCACGATCACCGCCCCTTGCTGCGCTCGTGCTCTCCTGATCCGCCAGTGACGTCACCGCCAGATGGTAGCGTGCATGAAGGGCGACCGTCTCATTGAGGGCCGCGATGTCGCGCTGAATCGTTTGCAGCTGCTGTTCCAGGCCCTGCAGGCGATCTTGCGCCGGCATCGGTCCGTCCAGCGGCTGGGCTAGAAACCGTTCGAGCGCCTTTTCCACGACGATCGTGCGGTTCACACATCTTTCCTCGGCTGCGCCGGCAAGGCGGGCGAGAATCTCGCTGGATAGCTGCAAAGTGAGTTTTTTCTTCATCGTTCGGACCTCATCTGGTCCGTCGATTAGGTCAGCTTGCCTGGCCTGGCACGCGCAAGATTCGAACGTTCGAAGCCTGGCGGGTGGAAAGAAACTCTGGCGTAGATGCCAAGCTCAACCCGCGCGCTGGAACGGTCCCGATCGACGCTTCCTCCGCCTCAGGAGCCGGGCTCGCTCGACGGCGGTCTGACGAAATCCTCGGGGATTTCGCGCAGGAAGCTCTGCCCCTTCTGCAGCCGGCGGCCGAGCGCCTCCACAAAGCCTTCGAACCGCTCGCGTCCCTTGACCTGCGCTGTGGCCTGCGCTTCGGACGGCAGCGGGGGCGTCACGGTGAGCCAGAAGCGAACGAACAATGCGTGCGTCTCGGCAAGGATGCCGACATCACGCTCGAGCCGCTGCATCTGCCGCGACAGCCTGTCGAGCCGGCGTGTGAGCGCCGCCTCGCGCCGATCAGCCGCATCCGGCGACAGGAACGACTGAACCGCCGCCTCGACGATGGCCGAGCGCGAAAGCTTCCTGCGATCGGCGAGCTCTACGATCTGCCGCAGCAGCTCCGGCGGGAAGTAGACATTCATTCGATCCCGCATTGGTTTGTCCTCACAAGCCCATGTCATCGCGCGGGTCGAGCGCAGCCTGACGCGCAATCCCCGTCGCGCTCGCATCGCGTGAGCCGACCAGCTGCGGCATCCCATCATCGTCATCGAACACGACCGAAAACTCGTCCGCCGGATCTACGCTCGTCGTTTCGCTCGCAATCGCTTCGTGCTGCGGCAGCTCCGGCTCGCGTCGCAAGCCGCCATTGGCCTGCTCGTCCCTTGTCTCGGTGGGCACCGTCAGCCGGGATCCGGCGAGCACGGGCGTGAGGGGCGCAAGCGATGACCAGTCATCCGCACCCACAGACGCTCTGGTCCTGGCGATGTCCGGCGGCGGCAGGATGCGCGAGACCAGTCTCTCATCCTCGAAATATCGCACCTTCCTGGCGCGGATCGGTGGTGCGCCGGCGACCATCACGATCTCATCAGCCGCCGGCAATTGCATCACCTCGCCCGGCGTCAGGAGCGGACGCGGCGTCTCCTGGCGCGACACCATGAGGTGACCCAACCATGGCGCCAGGCGATGCCCGGCATAATTCTTCACGGCCCGCATTTCGGTTGCGGTGCCGAGCGCGTCCGAGACACGCTTGGCGGTTCGCTCGTCGTTGGTCGCGAAGCTGACGCGGACATGGCAGTTGTCCAGAATGGCGTTGTTCTGCCCATAGGCCTTCTCGATCTGATTGAGCGATTGCGCAATCAGGAAGCTCTTGATGCCGTACCCAGCCATGAAGGCGAGAGCGGATTCGAAGAAGTCGAGCCGGCCTAACGCCGGAAACTCGTCCAGCATCATCAGGACGCGATGGCGGCTCTGCTTTGCCTTGAGATCCTCGGTCAGACGCCGGCCGATCTGGTTCAGAACCAGACGAATGAGCGGCTTCGTACGTGAGATGTCGGATGGCGGCACGACGAGATACAGCGTCGCAGGCTCCTCCCCTGCAACCAGATCAGCAATGTGCCAATCACATCTCCCCGTGACAGCAGCCACCACCGGATCCCGGTAAAGACCGAGGAATGACATCGCCGTTGAAAGGACGCCCGAGCGCTCATTCTCCGATTTGTTCAGAAGCTCGCGCGCTGTCGATGCCACCACCGGGTGCGGCCCGACCGCGCCCAGATGATGCGTCGCCATCATCGCCATCAACGTCGCCTCGATTGAACGCCGGGGATCCGAGAGGAACGCGGCAACGCCAGCCAAGGTCTTGTCGGGCTCGGCATAGAGAACGTGCAGGATGGCACCGACCAGAAGCGAATGGCTGGTCTTTTCCCAATGATTGCGCTTGTCGAGGGATCCCTCGGGATCCACCAGCACGTCGGCGACATTCTGGACGTCACGCACCTCGCAGGCCCCTCGCCTGACTTCGAGCAGCGGATTGTAGGCTGAGGCCTTCGGGTTGGTCGGGTCGAACAGAAATATGCGGCCGTGCCGCGCGCGGAATCCTGCCGTGAGCTGCCAGTTCTCGCCCTTGATGTCGTGAACGATCGCCGATCCCGGCCACGTCAGAAGAGACGGCACCACGAGACCGACGCCCTTGCCAGACCGCGTCGGTGCAAAACAGAGCACATGCTCCGGTCCGTCATGGCGCAGGTAGCGCGCTCCCAACCGTCCCAGGACCACGCCATCCTCGCCGAGCAGTCCCGCCTTGCGCACCTCGCCCAGCTCGGCCCAGCGCGCCGACCCATAAGTTGCTGTGGCTTTCGCCTCGCGCGACCGCCACAGCGACATGCCGACCGCAACCGCAATAGACGCGAGACTGCCACTGACCGCGATAGCCCCACCTTCGGCAAAGACGGAGGGGGCATAGGCATCGTAGATGAACCACCACCAGAAGAAGGTCGGTGGGAAGTAGACTGGCCAGCCGGCCAGCATGAACCATGGCGTCCCCAATCGCGACTGGAAGGCGAGCCGCCAGGCCGTCCATTCGGTCGCGGCCCATATCGCGAGCAGGTTGATCAGCACGACGGCGAGTAATTGTGCCCATTGGATTCTCGTCGCAGGCATGTGGTGTCTCCCGAGTTCTAAAGACCGAGGTCGCGCTTGCGACCAAGCTGCCAGTCGATGCCAGTGGCCTTCGCAAGGCCCGTGACCTTCTGACCGAGCCGGTGATCGATGTCGCGCGACCACGGGACGAGGTAGAAACCGAGACCATTGTCGATCATGGCGAAGCGGCCGGAGGCCAGGACAAGCCGCTGGCGGTAGGTGCCCGCAATCTGTTGGCCGGGGTCGACCTTCAGCTGCGGCGCGCCGTTGGTCGCCGACAGCCGCGCGCCCACGGATTCAAGCTCCTGCCTGCGCAGCGTCTTCAGAAGATCCCGTTGCGGGACGATCTGCTGGCCATGTCTCTGCGCCAGTCCCCGGTCCGCGAGATACTCTGCCCGGCTGCGCAGCGCGCTCCTCACCTCCGCGCCAAATCCGCCGAGGGCCAGGGAGACAGGTTCACGCTCGACCAGCCGATGATCGAGCCAGGTCGCTCCCTCGGCCTTGATCTGATCGGCCAGGGCTAGGTCCGAGCGCGTCGCCAGGACCTGGGTCGGCCGCGCCTCTTCCGCAGCACCAAAGCGCCTGATCTCGACAATGCCGCCAAGCTGAGGCGCCTGCGCAAAAGCCTCGATCCCGCGGAAGCGAACGTGGTGGGCGCGGCCGTCGATGCCATCGATCACGGCATAGGCTTCGCCGGTCAGCTCGTCGTGGAGTCCACGGTCGACCAACCGCCCCATGATCGATGATGAACTGTTGATCCCGTCGATGACGTAGTCCGCAGCGCTCCGCTCCTCACCACGGCGAGCGAACGCCTGATGCATGGTCCTGATGATATCACCACGCGTGCCGAGCTCGCGGAGCTGTCGCTCTGCGCCAAGCTCGACCATCCACTCGTTGGGTCCGGCCGCCGCTGCCAGTCCCAGGCGCTCGAGATATTGCAGGCGCCCTCGCATCAGGCGGTGGACCTCGGGATCAGGACCCGCTGCCGCCCGCTGACGGAGATCGATGGCCCCCACCTCATCGCAGGCCATGCGGATCTCGCGATCGAGCCGTGTCCAGCGATCCGCGGTGATCTCTCTTTCCAGTGCGTTGCGGATGTCGTGCTCAGGCTTCGGACCGAGCTCGAGCGCCACCAGCTCCTCGGCCCGGGAGCGCAGGCCCCGGCCGATATAGTCGCGGGCCATTACGAGATCTGCGCCCGTCTGATCGACACCGCGTACGAGCACATGAACGTGCGGATGGTCCGTATTCCAATGATCAACCGCGATCCACTCGAGACGCGTCGACAGATCAGCTTCCATCTGCCGCATCAGATCGCGCGTGAACGCTCTGAGGTCCACCATGTCGGCTGCGTCCTCTGGCGAGACGATGAAGCGGAAATGATGCCGGTCGTCGCTGCTCCGCGCCTCGAAGGCGGCCTCGTCGGCGTGATCAGCTCGCGCATCGAACATCCTTGCCGGCTCGCCGTCGCGGGTGACCCCCTCCCGCTTGAGATAGGTCAGATGCATCGCCAGCGGCGCTGACCGAAACGCGTGGCCCTTGTGCCTTGCGATGCGGGCCTTCACCGTGACGCGGCGGCCCGAGGCAAAGAGGCGCTCGCGACTGAAGCCGAGACGGCCGCGGCCGAAGGTCGAATGGGTGCGAGCCGGCCGGCGTCCGTCGATCACCGAGGGCAGCGTGACGTGCCCCGCGGCGTTCGCCGCGCGCAGGACGCGATTGATGAAGCTCCTGGCCTTCCTCTCACGCGCCTGGCGTATGCGCCCCGGACGGATGCGGAATTCGCGCTCCCCGGTGCTCATGCGCGGCATCCCGCGGCAAGGATTGAGGCTATAGTGCCGAAAGCAGCATTGATGTTGTTGAGAAAGAGCATCAGCGCGACACGCGCTCCGACCGGACGGCACGGTTGAACGCGAGCCATGTCAATGGCTTGCCGATCAACAGGCGAGCCGCTTTTATCTTGCGATCGACCGTCGGCAGCTTGCGGCTGGCTTTGGACCCTCGCCTCGGCTCTCGGTCTGACGCTCCGCGTCGGCCTGCCGGAAACAGTGGCGAAGCATCGGCGGCCGTGACGACTGCGACGGACAATCATCATCGAGGCCGACGCATCGCACCGCATGACAACGTCACGAGGAATTCCGCTGCGGTCGGCTTTGTCATTCAAAGCCTCTCGTGCCGACCTCAATGACGACCGTTTCCGATCGCAGCGGCTGCTCATCAAAGTCGACACGACGTTCGCAGGTCGTGCGCAGAACGCGTGCATCATCACGGCTGCCTCGTCCACACGGGAATGGCACGCCCGATGACGTCCGATGTCGCCGTCGGACCGAAATAGCGTCCATCCAGCGAACTATCCGATTGCCTGTTCATCAGAAAGAGCTCGTCACCGCCGATGATGCGGCAGCCACGCCAATCCGGTAGCGGCCGGCCCTGTCTGTCGCTCTCTTGCGCGATGCCGACTTCGACGTCATCAATCAGGATGACATGCTCGTGACGACAAACGGCTTGGCCTGGAAGAGCGAGAATGCGCTTCAGCATCGGTACGCCCCTGGGCAGGTAGCCTTCGTCCGCAAGCCATCCGGCCAACACGCCGTGGGGCAGGACAACGACGATCTCGTTGGTGACCCATTGCCGGACCGGCCGAACCAGATAGAGGCCGATCGGAACGCTGCCGGAGACATTCCAGATGAGCAGCGGACGCAACCTTGGTCGCCCGACCTCCGTCACGAGCCACACCCCGGCGAGTATCGCGACGCCAATGGCAAGCCCTTTCGTCATGGCATGATCGTCCTTCGGTGCAGCCAGGCCCGATGGCGCAGATCCGTGTAGGGACGCGGCGGTTGTCCGACGGCCATGCGGTTCTGAACGTGCCACCAATGATCCGGTGCGACATCCGCCGGATCGATGCCGAGCGCCTCGATCGCGTCGATCTGCTGCAGCACCCGCTCGACCTTCGGCCAGCCAAACACCTGCAACAGGATCGCTGCTCCCGGAGCGACGAAGGGCACGGTCACACAGGCTTCTCCGGGGCCAACGGCCTGCAGAACGTTGATCCGCGACAGCACCGTGCCGTAATCGTTCGACGACCAGCGCACGAACGCAAAGACGCTTCCCGGCGCGAACGCGACCTCCCGGCGATAATGGTCGAGGCGGAGCTCCCGCACGGTTCGACCGAAGCGTATGCGGTTTTCGATCTTTCCCTGCAGCCATAGCAATTGGACACGCGTCAGCTCGCTCATTGGCAAACTCTGAGGTTGACGAAATCTGGATGGCGCTGCGGGCCGGGAATGAGGAAACCGGGGGCGTCTCGCGCGGTCTCCGCTGTCGACAGCAGGAGAAGCCAGCGTGCACCCGCCCCCAAAGCGCGGGCCCGTTAGACAAAATCCGAAGGATTTTGCGGTTAGGTATGTTAGAAGGCGGAAAGGACACGCCAAACCAAAGGCTTAGGGTCGACTTCGGTCCTCGATGGCACGACGATCCGGTCCTCGATGGCACGCGTCCTCCGGTCCCCGATAGCACGAGACAATTCACAGCTTGTCCCCTGCGGAGCTCGAGGGGTGATGCTTGGCGAAACGCCTTGCGACCGGGTCAGTAACGGCGGCTGCGAAGTTCAGCCGTTCGGTGCCGTTTGGATCGCGGGTGAGGACCAGCTCGTAGCCCGGCAGGCGCTGACGGCGGACGATTTCGCGAAGATCGTAGGCGAAATGCTTCAGCGGCGAGAGGCTGCCGGACTTGGCATGCAGATAGCGGAGATCGAAGCTCCAGCCGCCATCCTGATGGCCGCCATGCTTGCGCACGAGGCGGTACAGCCAGCGCTCCAGCCCGCCCGTCAGCGCGAAATAGGCCCGATCAATCGTCAGCACGAGCGCGTCATCGATGACGCCCGAATAGAACCAGTCCGGCAGGATCAGCTGCAATCCGGACGGCCTGCCATGGGCATCCGCCGTCTCCTTCCACTCGTTGATCCAGGAGAAGCGGTGCCGCCGCCGCTCGGCCGGCTGACGAATCGAGGTGAGCACGGTCGTCGACTGCAGCCGATCAAGTCCTGCCTTCAGACGGTCGTAGTCACGCACGCCGGTGCCGCGACCGACAAACGTCAGGATCTCATACGGCGTGGCGGCCATCAGGCGCGACGTCTTCAGTCCGGCGTCGCGAGCCTCGACGATCTGTGACGCCGCCCAGATCAGAACATCCGCATCCCAGATCGTCGCCATGCCATGTTCGGGGACGGCCTCGACCCGAATGGCGACAGGCCCCGCGCGGAAGTCGATCGGCACGACGCGCTTGCTCTTGGCCAGCGAGAAGAACGGATAGGCCATCAGATCCTGCGCATCGCGCGGCGCCAGATCGCCAGGCAGCGCGCGAAACAGATCGAGCTGATCGCGCTCGGATTTGCGCAAACCTCGCACGTTCAAGCCCGCCCAGCCCGCGACGCGCGACGCTCCTGCCCTGCATAGGGAATGAGACCTGGATGTCGCTTCGCCGGCAGAACGGTGCCCTGGCCGGGATCAGCCGTCGACGTCTTGGTGCCGCGATCGGCCCAGGCTTTCAGATCGTCGAGCGCATACACGACGCGGCCGCCGATCTTGCGATATAAGGGGCCGGTGCCGTAGGTGCGGTGCTTTTCCAGGGTGCGGCCGGACAGACCAAGATAACGCGCAGCTTCGGGTGTACGAAGAAAGCGCGGCGGGGGACCGGCTATCTGATCGGGCATCGAGCATCCTCCGGGACAGGTTCGCGCCCTCGCGGGTCGTTCGGCGCGTCGACGGACATGATCGACGCGCAGGGCAGCGAAGGGGGATGCCGGAGATCGAGGGGCGCGGTTTCGGCACCCCCTCGCCTCAAGGAAGCGACTCGTCTTTGCCGCGGCGGGCGCAGCCTTAGTGACAGCCCCTATCGGCCACGAGCCGTCTTTTCACCAGTGACCGGTGCGGCTGAGCATAGGAGGCCGATCAGTGGCATGCTGTCCTGGGATAGCGATCGCCCGCCCGCTGCCATTGGGCGAGCTCGCAGACCCACCTGCAGGATCAAGCGCGAGCGGCAGCCAGATGATGCCTCAGGCGCGACCCAGGGACGCTCCGCGTGCGGCTTCCGCGCTGATCTCTTGTCCACACCCTCAGTCGCCTGGAGAAGGATCTGAGTGACGGCCAAGACCGTGGATCGCGGCGCATGCCGCAAGGCGGCTTCGAAGCTGGCTGAAGCTGCGCCGCATGCGTTCGATCGCTTCTACCGCAACTTGAGTTCGGTTGCCTGCGTATGATCTCGCAAGCCCGTTCAGTCCATGCTCGCGACGGACCGCGGCTTGTTTCCAATCAAAGCGGGCCTGCCGCAGCCTCAGGAGCTCAGAGCTACGTCTGATCCGATCCGCGTAGCAACTGATGATAACCCTTCTCAGACATCCACCTCGCCCGCGCCAGATGGCTATCGAAGGCGCGGCGGGCACGCTGGGGTTCGTTGACCGGATCGATGTGCAAGACGAGCCGGGCAACCTCCTCCCAGTCCGCGCCCTCGGATGCTGCATCCAGAAGGCGGAGATAGGTCACAGCATGTTCTTCATCATAGGCTGTCAGAACGGAATCAGTCGGCGCGAGGTCGGCGACAGCGGGATCGAGCGGCGGAATGGGCATTGGTCAGAACCTGTTCGGAGCGAACACAACCTGTCGACCTGAAAAAGCAGCACGGACCCCGTCGAGATCCAGGCACGAGACCGCTTTCCAAACGTCTTCAGCTGTCGCTCCCGCGTGAGAGAAAGATGTCCGTGTTGAAATGCCGGCAAAGCCGGAGCTGTTTGAGAAGACAATTCGACGCGTCTTTGCCGCCACCATGAAGCGCTTGCGTCTAATCCAAGGCGTTTTGCTGCAAGCGCTCGCTCACGCTTGGCTCTTAGCCTGCGTTCGTGTAGCCGACGCACGTCCACATTTCATCTTGAGAATAATACTCACGGCCGATGTTGCCAAAGCGCGGGCGACGCTCGCGAATTCCCGCGCGGGAGGGAGGGCTGACGATCGGTATCTGAGAACCGTCTTTCCAAATGGAGTTTCGTGAGCGGCAGAGTGGCCACGACCTCTCGCCACCAAACAGGAGCGCACAGCGCTGTGCAATCCAGCTCTCGATCGAGCTCAAGATCAAGCGCTCCCGTTCAGGTTCCCGAACCGCCCGGCCCAGAGATTGAGGACGGCGATGTAGTTGCACCCAAGGCGTAGCGGCTTCACTTTCAGCCGCCGGACTGGAATCAATGCGGCATGCCTACACTCACCCGTCGCCGCGATCCGCACTCGCCAAACGAGACCTGGCGCATTTACTTCGGAGACGTCGAGGCAGGAACGATTGCAGAGCGCCCCGAAGGCCCCTCCGGTTCGCCCGTCTGGCAGTGGTTCTGCGGCTTCTATCCAGGCAGTCATCCAGGCGAGCAACAGCTCGGCCGCGCCAGCACCTATGAGCAGGCGCGCGACGCGTTCCAGGCAGCATGGAACGTCTTCCTATCGAATCGGTCACAGCAAGATTTCGACGAATGGCGCCAGCACCAGGCCTTCGTCGCCTGGAAGGATCAGATGCGGGAGGCCGGATGTCCTCAGCCGACCCAAACCAAGTCAGGTCGCTCGCGCTGCTTCTGCGGCGCGGTGATCGACCTGAAGACAAGTACCGAGCACATCTACTCTCACCACATGCCGACCGCGAGACGCTTGGTTCCGGGATCATCTTGACGATGTGCAACCTCTACTCGATCACCACCAACCAGGCCGCGATCGCCGCGCTTTTTCGGATCGCTCGCCAGTTCGCGGGCAATCTCCCCTCGATTCCGGGCGTCTTCCCCGACTATCCGGCTCCGATCATTCGCGGCACCGGAGACGACCGCGAGATGATGATGATGCGGTGGGGAATGCCGCCACCTCCGCGGACTGGCGGGCCACCCGTGACCAACATCCGCAACACGTCGTCTCCGCATTGGCGCGGCTGGCTCAAGCCCGAGAACCGGTGCCTCGTGCCTTTCAACAGCTTCGCCGAATATGCGCCCGAGCCGAACCCGGAGACGAAGAAGAAGGACGTGGTCTGGTTTGCCTTGTCTGATGATCGCCCCTTGACCAGCTTCGCGGGCATCTGGACCGAGTTCAAAGGCGAGCGCGGCACGAAATCCAAGCCGCTGCCAGGCCCTCATTTGGTCTACGGCTTCCTGACCACGGAGCCCAACGCCGTGGTCGCACCTGTCCACCCCAAGGCGATGCCGGTCATCCTGACGACCGAAGAAGAGAGGGAGGTCTGGCTGCGTGCGCCATGGAACGAGGCCAAGGAGCTGCAACGTCCATTGCCCGATGGCGCGCTCGAGATCGTCGCACGCGGGCCGGCCAAGGAAGATATACCTGCGGCCTGAACGAGCCGGCGGATTGCACAAAGACGGGCTCGCCTTGCGCCCCAACCCTACAGCTCCCGGCGACAACCTTTTCCGCGTCCGAGACTCGAAGCGCTCGCTCGTGTGGAGTCATCGGGTGGCGTTGTGGCGTCGCTGCCGCGAAGCTGATGGAACCAAAGGAAAACGATTCTAGACCACGCGGCACGGCTTCGGACAGCCGGACTGCAAGACGATCGGTCGCGCACAAAGTGGTCGGGCCCGGCCAAGCATCGCGGAGGTGAGCCTGCCAGATTTCGGCATCCACACGACGAGCTCACGATCCGCAACCTCGTGCGTCCGGCCGGAGGTGGGAATGAATGATCGCCGCGGGGCGAACGCCTACCACGATAGAGATCAAGGGAATCGAAGCCGCCTTACGCGAGGCGCCGCTTCCTCCTGGGAACCTCTTTGCCCTGGGCTCTTCTTTGAAGAGAAGGCGCGGCGATCAGCCGCCGGGGCGCGAAGCGCGAAAGAGCAGCCGCAGGAGCGCCGCTTTGCGGCGCGGGACCGACTGCGATCGCGAGACCGGTCAAGAGGGCAGTCGCAGGAGCGTCAGCATGCGACGGCGAAGCCGGGACGCGGGACCGACTGCCCCCGGCGAGCGATCCATCATGATGCGCCAGGGATGAAAGCCGAATGGCGGAGACGCGTCCATACTTGCTAGCGACTCCGTTCACGACAGCCCGGCCGGCGCGACCCTTTTACCATCTGCACCCTCGATCTGCCCTTTAGAACACGCGCGATTATGTCCCGCTGCCGAACCCGCTCTCAGGGATCTGGCAGAACAGCAAGCCATAGACTTCGGCAGACATACCCATCCTGCCCTCGAAGGGCAAAGCTATGAGTCGATCAGGGCGCCGGGATGTGTGGAATGCGAACCCGGTTCGCCTTGCCAGACGTGCTTCGGTCCTCCATCCACAGTACGCTAGCATGGCCGAGCAATCGACGGAGCCAATCCATTTCTGGTTTAATGGCCACTATTCGGTGCCCTCGTAGCCGAGACGAGGCAATGTCGCTCCTGAGAAGGACGGTGGCCCCACAATGATGAGTGACGGCCGCCTATCGATTGGGAGGACGGTACTGAAGCGACTCCCTTAGCATCGTTGCGCTTGGGTCGACGACGAATAGACGCCTCGGCACCTTTCTGAGTCGAGTGCGTGCGCGTCAACGGCACGCCGCGCGACTATTTCAGGAGCGCTGAGATGGCACGGCCGAGAGCCTGATTCGAGACGTCGCCTCGCGGACCTTCTCGGTTGGCGCTCGCGACGTCCGCTCCCGGAGCCGACTGGAAGCAGGCCGTCAAAGGACCATAGGAACGCTTTTGACCCGAAGCTGACCGCAAGCAGGCTATATTTCGTCGACGATCGCTTTCTTCAAAATTGCGATCCGACTTTCATCGCGCTTGTAAAAGGTCCACTGTTTCACACGTTTGGCGCGGAGAAAGCCGGCCTGAGACAGAACCTTCAGATGCTCGCTGACGGTTGGCTGACTGACGCCAAGTTTCTCTGCGATCAGAACACCGCAAACGCCGTCCTCAACGAGATCGCCATCCTGTTGGGCCCTGAAATGACGTTTCGGAGACTTCAACCACGCCAAAATTAGGCGACGCCGATCGTTGGATAGTGCTCGCAAGGCCGCATCCAAATCATCCAATAACTTAGGCATATTGCTAATTAACGAAATATCTGGATAGATGTCAACCGATGCTTCTTTCAACGGTGAAGGCATTTGGAGGCGCGATGACTGTTCAGTTCGACGGGCTCAGCAGGGAAAACATCTCCTATTGTGAGCAGCTCATCCGTCCTTACATACGGCGCACGCCGATCTTCGAAATCGACCCGTCCGATGTCGGCGTCTCGGCTGGCAAGCTCTTGCTCAAGCTTGAGCTCATGCAGCGTTCGGGCTCTTTCAAAGCCCGCGGTGCATTCGCAAACCTGCTGACTCGCGATATCCCTAAAGCCGGCGTAGCTGCAGCATCGGGAGGGAACCATGGTGCGGCCGTCGCTTATGCAGCCATGCAGCTTAAGATCCCAGCAAAAATCTTTGTCCCTACTGTTTCGTCGCCGTCCAAAATCGAACGCATCCGCTCGTACGGTGCCGACCTTGTGGTCGAAGGTGATCGGTATGCCGACGCGCTCGTTGCAAGTGAGAATTGGGTACGAAAATCCGACGCGCTGCCAGTGCATGCGTTCGATCAGGACCAGACGATTCTCGGTCAGGGTTCCATTGGAGTTGAGCTTCAAGAGCAGGCTGCCGATATAGAAACGTTGCTCGTTTCTGTTGGTGGAGGGGGCCTGATCGCTGGAGTCGCAGCTTGGTACGCTGGACGTATCAAAGTTATCGGGGTTGAACCCGCCGCTTCGCCTACGCTGACTAAGGCCTTGGAAGCTGGACGTCCTACAGATGCAGAGGCGGGGGGTATCGCAGCCGATTCGCTTGCGCCGCGTCGAGTAGGTGATCGCCTTTATCCAATTGTTCAGAAATATGTCGACGGTGTCGTGCTCGTGACGGATGATGCAATCGTTGCATCACAAAAGGCACTTTGGGAAAGATTGCGGATCGTGGCAGAACCAGGTGGGGCTGCCGCCTTCGCGGCACTGCTGTCCGGCACCTATAAGCCATCGAAAGGAGAAAGGGTCGGCGTCATTATAAGTGGCGGCAATACAACGGCCGTGAACTTCACCTGAGTTTCAGGCGATCTCCGCTTTTGGCCCGAAGCGCAAGTGCCCGAACGCACGGGAATTTCCGGAGCTGAGAGCTGACCGGCTGTGCCCTCGGCCTGCGGCCACGCCCGTGATTGACCCAGAGCCGACCTCGCGAATTTATGTTAGTTCTTTATAGCCGGCGGGAGTTTTTATGAGTGCCCGATAGCGCAACCTCGAGCCGTTTGCGACCTGAGGTGCGCGATCAACGTTAAGCTCCTGATACAGCGCCCGTATGGTTACCGGGTCCGGATGTTCGAGCGTAAAAGACTCCAATCGCGCGTCCAGATCAGCTATTGCGGCCATCGCCCTAGGTTTGCCGCGCCTATTAATAATTGAGGGAACCGCACCATCCAGTGGAAGCGAGCCGTCATTTGGGACTACGAAATCAAAGGAAGGATTGACTGGCGGCAGAGGCACCTTCTCTCCGACCTCGTTGCCGTAAGCTGCCGTGAGCAGATTAATGTCGTCGGTTCGCGCGACCCAGCCGCGCAAGCGCCTGCCATCCTCCCAATCGGATCTGACCTTGTGATGATCGTCGAGACCGAACAACCGCGCGCGGCTCGGTGGATCGGCGTTAGCTTGGCCGCCGTGCGCTCCCGTCCAGCGCGCCGCCGGGTCGGAGGGCGACACGAACTTGGGCGTGACCTCCGTCGCGGCACCGAACGCGGCATCATCAAGAACGGCAAGATACTCGTCGATCGCTCGACCCGCGGCCTCCGGCGGAAGCCCCTTATCGCCTTCGATTCCCTTCTGTCGGTTGGCATCCGCCTTGATCAGGCTCGCGTCGACTGCGAACCCTTCGCCGCCGACCAGCCGCTCCCGGATGCAGCGGCGCAAGACGGTCTCGAACACGCGACGGAAGAGATCGCTCTCACGAAAGCGGCCGTGCCTGTTCTTCGAGAACGTCGAGTGATCGGGGACAGCTCCATCCAGACCCAGCCGGCAAAACCAGCGGTATGCCAGATTGAGATGGACTTCATCGCAGAGGCGCCGTTCCGATCGGATGCCGAAGCAATAGCCGATCAAGAGCATCCTGATCATCAGCTCCGGATCGATCGAGGGCCGCCCGATGTTGCTGTAGAACGGCGCCAGCTCCCGCCGTAAGTCCTCAAGGTCGACGAACCTATCGATCGACCGCACGAGGTGGTCGGCTGGGATGTGCCTTTCCAGCGAGAACTCATAGAACAACGCAGCCTGTTCGACTTGCCGATGCCCCATCATGACCTTCAGTCCTGCCCACTAGACAGACTGAATCACCGATATCTCTGCGTCGCAACTGCTGACTTTTTCAACGAAATCGGTCAAAAGCGGCCCTCGGCAGCCAGCATGCCCTTGGTCGAGTCATCTCTCGGAAGCGGACATCGCCGCGCTCTGGGCCGAGGTCGGCCACGGGCCAACAGCAGACCTTCCGGCGTGCCATGTAACTGGGTCGCGCCCTGCTTCCACTGGATGGTCAGTTGGTCAACCCTGCTTCACCACTTCCAGCATTTCGCTGAAACCGGGCGCCGCTAACCCCGTGATGAAGGCCGTGAGCGACATCTTCGCAAATGCGTAAGCCACATCAGGTGAGCCAGACGCCAAACGTCCCTCCGCTACGGCGGCGCGAAATTCTATGGGTGTCATTCCTGCAAGATCTTCGTTGGATGCCGACCGGTGCAGTGTCCCCAAAAGGCTATCGAGAACGATGCAACCGTAGAAGAGTCGCGTAAGCAGTCGAATAACGCTCAGTCGAGCGCGCAAGCGGCGATCGGGGGCTGCACCAAACGCCGTCTCCAGTAAAATTGCCTCAAGCTCCGCCGATTCCGCCACTTCGATGGTCAGAATCGCCAGGTCAACCAGCGGATCATTTCGCCAAGCGAGTTCCCAATCGACAAGCCAAACGTGCTTGCCGTCGAAGAGGATATTTCGCACGTTTGGGTCATTGTGGCTTGAAACCAATGAGGACGAGTCCCACGGAAGCGCTGCGCGAATCAGAGCAAGCCCCTCAGCGTGACGGTCCAACTGACCGGACGCGAAGCGTCCTGACTTTACGAGTTTAATCATGATGTTCTGAATCAGCTCTGGATAATCGAGCATGATCGGAAACGGTGGACTCGACTGTAGCTGCGCCGTGAGCTTGCCGAGAGCGCGTACCGCTCCTGCGAGTCCGTCAGGATGCTGCGCGAGTGGTCTGTTTGGTACAAAATCCATAACCGACAGGCCGGTCGCCGCATCTGAGTAGTGTACGGCAGGCGCAGCGCCGACCGCGGCGGCTGTGGTCATGCATGAAAGGCCTCTCTGGCGATCTTGGAGTGCGACGCGTTCAGGTTCGATCCGCAGCACATAATCTCGCTCTCTTACTTCAAAGCGAAGGATCAGCGCTCCCGAAACTCCGCCCTTCAGGGGCTGAAGAGCAGCTACATTCCAAGTACCGAACACGGTCTTAAGAGCAGCGCGCACGTCATCGAGGCGAGCTTCGGGTACGATTTTCGAGACGTGCATGTTCGTCCAGACGCTTGAACGGCGGCCGACACTATCGCGCGGGCTACCCAGGGCGGGCCTTCAGGCGAAAGCCCAAAGTCTCTGTTTAGGACGAAGTATCCACTGGCCCGCGGCCTCCATGCGTATCCTGAGGCTATCAAATTCAAACTCTAGCGGTCAAGCTACTATGCACTTTACCGACCAGCTTGTGTCTCAGAGACGTCTCAGTTGGGTCAAAACCGGCCTTATCGACCTGGGATGTGGCTTCTGCTCTGGCCCGGCGAGCCGATGTCCTTGACGCCGACCAGAGGTCTCAAACGGGCCAGTAGGCGACGTGAGTGCTCTCGTCTACAATGACGCAGACGCCAGATCTGCGTGGACCTTGGAGCTGGGCAATGAAGTCGTTGAGATGCCGATCACTACTGATTGCTGTCACCACGTTTGTGTTGATTTCGGGATGCGTGGCGGATGAACTCGTGGTTGTGCTCAGCAGTGCAAAAGCAGGTCACGATGAGCGAACAGGACGGCCCATCCTGAACTTGATCTTCGCGGAGACGTCCGAGGAAACGCTGCGTATTCTTGGCAACAGCAATCTTGGTCAGCCGCTTGAGCTTCGTCTTGCGGGACGGACGCTTCTGACCCCGGTCATTCGAGAGCCCATGGAAGGCGGGACCTGGCAGATCAGTGATCGCGATTGGACGGATCAAGAAGTGATCGATCTGGCTAAACAACTCAACAATGCCCCGAAAGGGGAACTTGAAGTCCGGACGATGCAGCCACGGAAGTAGTCCGCTTCGGGTCCCAAGCCGCCTCTCGGTCCCGCCGTGGGTTACTTCCGGTTGTGCCCCGGGAGCTGACATCGCCCGCGTCGACTGGAAGTCCGGGATGGGCCGATTCCGTTGAAAAAGTCGGCAGTAGTTTCGTCGTGAACGCCATCTGTTTCGAGGACGAATTGGCGCGTTGTGGTTCACGCGGGCGTCAGCGCGGGCATCGGGATCAGCTTGGCCATCTTATGAAGGTTCTGAGCGGCTGCAGCGAGGGTGAACTCGTCACGTGCGCCGTTCGGCCCTCTTAGTCGCAGCCGATCTAGCTTGAGGATGCGCTTGAGATGCGCGAACAGCATCTCAATCTTCTTGCGGAGCCGGCGTGAAGTGCGGCCTTCCCATGAGCTTGCGATCTCGCGTGCCATGTCGCGAGCGCCCTCGTAGATCGAGCGCGGCACTTTTCGGGCCGGGGTGTTGGGGCAACACCTGCTTCTTAGAGAGCATGCTTGACAATCGCGCTTGCTCGCACGGTAGAGGACCGTCGTGTCGTTGTTCACCAGCGTCCCTGTAGTGGTGAGGGGTTTGCCAGCGGGGCAGCGATAGACGTCCCTGGTATGGTCGTAGGTGAAGGCCTCACGCGAGAAGGTCCCGTCGGTGCGGGCCGACTTGTCGAAGACGGTCACGTGCGGCTCGATCCCGTGCTCGTAGACCAGCCACCCGAGCATCTCAGCGGAGCCATAGGCGCTGTCGCCGAGAAGCCGGCTTGGATAAAGATCGAACCTTTCGATTGAACGCTCAATCATGCGCTTGGCGGCCAATACTTCTGCCTGGCGGATCGCCGTGGTCGCCTCGACATCGACGATGATCGCATTCTCGACGTCGACCAGATAATTCGTCGAGTAAGCGAAGAAGGCCTGGCCGCCGTGCGCTCCCGTCCAGCGCGCCGCCGGGTCGGAGGGCGACACGAACTTGGGCGTGACCTCCGTCGCGGCACCGAACGCGGCATCATCAAGAACGGCAAGATACTCGTCGATCGCTCGACCCGCGGCCTCCGGCGGAAGCCCCTTATCGCCTTCGATTCCCTTCTGTCGGTTGGCATCCGCCTTGATCAGGCTCGCGTCGACTGCGAACCCTTCGCCGCCGACCAGCCGCTCCCGGATGCAGCGGCGCAAGACGGTCTCGAACACGCGACGGAAGAGATCGCTCTCACGAAAGCGGCCGTGCCTGTTCTTCGAGAACGTCGAGTGATCGGGGACAGCTCCATCCAGACCCAGCCGGCAGAACCAGCGGTAGGCCAGATTGAGGTGGACTTCATCACAGAGGCGCCGTTCCGAACGTATGCCGAAGCAATAGCCGATCAGGAGCATCCTGATCATCAGCTCCGGATCGATCGAGGGCCGGCCGATGTTGCTGTAGAACGGTGCCAACTCCCGTCGCAGGTCCTCGAAGTCGACGAACCTATCGATCGACCGCAACAGGTGGTCGGCTGGGATGTGCCTTTCCAGCGAGAACTCTTAGAACAACGCAGCCTGTTCGACTTGCCGATGCCCCATCATGACCTTCAGTCCCGCCAATTAGACAGACTGAATCACCGATATCTCTGCGCCGCAACTGGCGACTTTTTCAACGAAATCGACCCTGAACGGATATTGGAGGAAAAGCGGTCATCCGCCGCTTTTGACCAACGGAACGGGATCGCGGTTCCAGCGGAACGGCCGGCCGACTGCGATGCGCCCCGCCCGGCAATTCCGGACGGAGCGCGATCGGCTCACTCGGCGGTCTTGCGCGGCCGCGACCACAGGAGCGTGTAGCCCTCGCCGCCCTCGTCCTCGAACAGGTTGGCGTAGATCGGGGCGTTGAAGGAAGGGTCGTCGAGCTTGAGCGAGAGATAGTCGCGTCCCTCCTCGGAGCGACGTGCCCAGGCGGCGCCGATCTCGACCCGCCCGGCATAGACGCGGTGGCTGGGCGCGTTCTCGCTGGAGCGGTTGGCTTCGGGGACGATGCGTACACCCTTGGCCTTGAGGCTCAGGGTGATGATCTCGCCCTGGAAATCGTCGCCGACCTTCTTGAAGGAACCGATGGAAGCCATGTTGTCTCTCCTTGGCTGGTTCGGGCCGCGACCACCGCGGCCTCGATGGCGCATATCGGACGAACGGCGAGCGACGGCGCACCCGAAGGGCTGAAGCGGCAGCGGAGGACGGCGTCGGCCAACTTTCTTGTCCCGCGAGGAATGGACGTTCCGTCCAGGGGAAGAAAGTTGGCCGGCGGCGTTGCGCTCAGGCGATCGAGGCCCAGCCGGCCTTCGGCCAGATCAAGCCATCACGAGGCAAGGTGCGTCACTGCCTGATCAGTTCACGGGAGAGACATGGTGCACTGAGGCTGCACAAGAGATCGGGATGATCAGGCGAAAGATCAGAAGCCACCGAGAAGAAAAGCGTGTGCCGATGTGTGCCCTGGCTGCCAAACGTCCGTCACGCCCGGCGAAAGGCCTGGGACAGTCGAGATCCGAAAGGGGGTCCAGCCGGTTCGAGCAGGGACGCGACTATCTCTCCGATAGAGCTCGACGATCCTTCCTTCAACGCTCCGATCTACGCCAGCCTGTTCGAAGACGAGGGCAGCGAGAGCTCTACGCTCCTGTGATCCCGACCACGCTGAACGCGGGGGCCGATCGTGGTCACGTCTTGCAGCGAGACTGGCGGGGACAGTTCGTAGACGAAAAGCCGGTGCAAGGCGGCAGCACGAACCAGGGATGTTCCGACCGCGCCGCGCTCGCACCCACGCCGTAAATGCCGACAGGCAAGACCAGCCCAAGAGGCCGTGACGAGAAGCAATTGCTGCCGATTGCAGGTATCGTCGCACGGTCAGCGCGTCAGACGACCACGACCGCTCCCGCGCCGCCACGTGCACCGCGATTCAAGCAGACATGCATCTCGATGACGAGTGCAGAGAGTCGCTTGGGATAGCGGCGCGGGCCGCTTTAGCAAGGCAAAGGACCTGCAGGATTGACGGCGCTCACGCGCCGCTTTGGCCAGGAGTCCACACCGGAATGCCAAGCCCGAGCGCCTTGTCGGCGAGGTTGCCCTGGATCCCCGAGCCGGGAGAGAACCGTGACACCGATCGGGAGTGTCTCCGGTATGGCGTCGGTGCGCTTGAAGGGATCTGATCGATTGGAGGCCGCGCGCAGTTCAGTGGATGGCGGCATACATGATCTTCTCTTCGGTCGCTTCGATCGCCGAGAATTCTTCGACGACCTTGCCTTGCCTTGATACCAGGATCCGATCCGATAGCGCTATAATTTCTGGCAGATAGGAGGATATCACGACCACAGCTCTGCCTTCATCGGCGAGCCTGTTGATCAACTCGTGAATTTCGACGATGGCCCCGACATCGACCCCGCGCGTCGGCTCATCGAAGATGATCAGCTCCGGATCCTGAATCAACGATTTGGCGATGACAACCTTCTGCTGATTGCCGCCGGAAAGCTCGACAACCTTGACCTCGTCGCCGATGGCGCGAACCTTGAGACGTTCGATCCAGGTCTTGCCGACCTCATTTCTTTCACGACGCGACAACCAGGCTCGCCCTTCCGGAAACTTGGCAAGCAGACCCAAATAGATGTTGCGCGCGATCGAGGCCGTCTCGAAAAAGCCCTCCACCTTGCGGTCTTCGGTGACGTAGGCGATTCCGGCTTTCACGGCCGGCGCGGGCACGCGATATCGCACAGACTTGTCGTTGAGCAGAATTTCTCCACCGTGAAAGAAATCACGCTTCAGAATACCCGAGACGATCTTGAACGTCTCGGTTCGGCCCGAGCCGACCAGTCCGAACACGCCCGTGATCTGGCCCGCGAACACCGACAATGAGTTGTTCCTGACCATCGGCGCCATTTTGAGATTCTGTATTGTCAACACGCGCCTGCCGGCCGGGCGCACTTTGTCCTTCCGCACACCGTAGAGCGTATTTGAGAGGTTTCGTCCGACCATGGCCTGAACGATGCGCGCTCGATCGAATCCCGAGGCGTCGTCGGTGACGACGTGCTTGCCGTCCCGCAGGACAGTAATGCGATCGGCCAACAGCAACGCTTCTTCGAGCGCGTGCGAGATGAAGACGATAGAAACACCGCGCCTCTTCAAATCCCGCACCAAATCGAAGAAATACTTCTTCTCCTCTGGCGTAAGCGTCGCCGTGGGTTCGTCAAAGATGATGACTTTCGCCTTGTGCAGCACGGCGCGAGCGATTTCGACCATCTGCTTCTTGGCCGCGCCCAAGCCGCCGACGGTCGCCGTCGGCGCGACGTCGAAATTGAGAGATTGGAGGAACTGCTGAGCCGCGATGTAGATGCCGCGCAGCCGATTGTAGAATCGCTCCTGACCGAGAAACAGGTTTTGCGCCACGGTCATCGTCGGCACCAGGCTGTTTTCCTGAAACACCATTGCGATGCCAAGATGCCGCGCCTCCAGCGGCGTTCTGGGAGACACCGCGACGCCATCGACCGTCATTGCACCTGACGTCAAGGCCACGACACCGGCCATGACCTTGGTCAAGGTCGACTTGCCTGCGCCGTTTTCGCCGACCAACGCGTGGATCTCGCCCCGCCGCAGCTCGAAATCGACGCCCTCTATCGCTGGCACGCCGGCATACAGCTTGGTTGCCTTCGACAGGGACAGGATGACCTCGCTCATGGAAGGACCTCCCGGCCAAGGGTTGCAAGGGGCAGCCTGAGCACCCTGCCCGGCCCCTTTGCGATCATGACGAGGTCGCCGCCGAATTCGACGGCAGCGACGATGCCGTGATTGACGCCATCAGCGCGGCTATGAAGCGAATAAACCGGCAGTCCGTCGGCACCGAGCCGGATGACGAGTCCGTAAGACCGTGGGGGAGCCCACGGCTTCATGACACCCATGGTCTTGATGTGCGCTCCCTGCAGCGGCTCCTTGAAGGACTGGCCGGACCTGATCCGTGGTGCCACCCAATAGTCAGGCTCGATCTCAGCAATCATGCGACGCCGGTAGGCCGGTTCGCGCAGCACGAACTCGACCAATTGCGTGCGGGCGATAAAGGCCGTCAGCCAGAACCCGCCGCCATGCGCCGGTGCAAGCCGGGAGGGATAGACCGGCAGGTGACCGAGCACGACCGTGCGCGTGCCGCCGGGTGCGATCGAGACCAGACGGTGCCGCCAGCTTTCACTGACCAGCACGTCGTTGCCGTTTGCGACGGCACCGAAGGCGTAGCGAAGCCCGCCCGCAAGCTGCTGCATCGTCTGCGTCCGCGGATCGAGCCTGAAGACACGGCCGGTATCACCGAGCTCCATCAGGTCGCGCGCCCAATCGCCGACCTCATACGATGACGAACCATCGGTTGCGATCAGGGTGCCGTCGCCTGCAGGCGCAAGCGCGTTGACGGCGCGCAACTCACCGGTAAATGTCGAGACCGGGGTCTTGGCGGTGATGTCGTCATAGAAATGAACCTCAGTACCGCCAATCGCAACGGCCAGACCGCCGGACGGAAGCATCGCCAACGCGGAGATCGGCCGCGCGAATCTGCGGATCTCCGTAGGCGACGATCCGGCCCAACGCAGGAGTCGCGCGCCGTCGGCGATGAGAAGGGAGCGGCCGTCGGACGCAATATCCTCCGGTGCTTCACATTCGAGGAGCGTTTCGGCTGCCTCCAGCACTTGATTGGCCTTCAGCGCCCCGTCGAACGACGGAACGGTGATGGTCGCATCGCCGCGGCCGAGCAAGCGGTTTGCGAATTCACGGATGGCGGCGATCACGAATGCCTCCTCCAGCGTGTATCGTAGTGTACGAAGTCGGGATCGGCGTTCTCCAGCTTGAAGCGCCCGATCCTGTTGTTGGCGATGCCGCCGAGATAGAGATAACCGCGGTGTTCCCGCATCGAGGTAATCATCGGGTGATTGACGCCCTTGAGGTCCCAGAGGGATTCCAGGATCTGGCCCTGCTCGTTGAACTTGACGACGCACCCGGTGTTGATGTTCGGAAATAGCCATTCGTCGATCGGCACCCGCTTGGCCATGCGCCGCCGGAAGCCCGGCATCTGCCACGCCAAGTCGAGCGAAGGGCTGCGCATGCCGACCAGCGCCAGCCAATAGTTGCCATCCGACGCCAGATTGATGTTGTCGGGATAGCCCGGCAGGTTGTCCATGACGGTCTCGACCGCGCCTTTCTTCGGACCTGCGAACCAGTATCGCTTGATCGAGCAGCCGAAGGTCTCCGCGAACAAGATCGACTGACCGTCGCTGGCAACAGCGACGCCGTTCGGAAACTTAAGTCCGCGCAGCACGGTGTGGGTCGTTCCACTCTTCGTGTCGTAGCAGATGATGCGACCGTTGCCGCGCGCCTCCAGCCCGTCGACCGGCCACTCGTCCATCTCGTAGCGAACGGTCGCCTCGGAGAAGAAGATCAGTCCGTCATCGGTGATGTCGAGGTCGTCGGCGAGCCGTAGACGGCTGTCGTCATTCACCGAATACAGGCTTCGGTTGGTCTCGTCGGTGGCCTTCTCCACGGTTCCGTCGGGCGTGATGCGGTAGAGACCCATACCGCCGATGCAGACATACAGATTGTCCTGGCGGTCGAACGCCATTCCGAGCGGCTGGCCGCCGATATGGGCGAACACCTCCATCCGCTCGTAGTCCGGCGGAAAGAACCGGATGATGTCACCGTGACGGGAGCCGGCATAGAGCACGTCGTTGCGGTCGAGAATGACATCCTCCGGCGCCTCGATCCGTCCGAGCCCGATGAGAGACACATCGCGAAGCTTGTCGTTCTGCTCGAACGGTCCGCCCTTGCCGATCTCGGTCGGGGGGGGCGGCGGCAGCGCATGATAGGTCGGGGCAACGTAGACCTTGCTGATGATCCGGTTACGGTTCTTCTGCCAGCGTATATCGACCATTGCGGCCGCCAGGAGGATTGTCGCGAGCGCCATGCGGTTGACGCCGCCGCGCGCGTTCATCGCGGTCAAGCCGTTGGTCATCAGGAGGACGATGAGCACACCGACCAGCGACTTGACGACCGAACCCTTGCCACCGCCGAGCGTGATGCCGCCGAGGACGGTTGCAGTCAGGACGATCACCTCGAGGCCGACGCCGATGTCGCCGCCCACGGTTCCGAGGCGGGCGGCAAAGAACAACGCACCGATGCTGGTCAGAACGCCGCTCGCGACGTAGCAGAGCGCGATGGTCCGCCGCACCGGAATGCCGGAATTGTAGGCCGAGCGGCGCGATCCGCCGATCGCCGTGATGTGCCAGCCGGGCCGCAGCCGCGTCAGAAAGACATGGCCGACGATGGCGACGATGACATAGAGCAGCGCGACGCTCGGGATTCCCAGAACATCCCCGCCGCCAATGAAATCCCACGAGGGGATATCTGGAAGCGATGACGCGATGGCATTCGAATAGCGTTGAATCAGCAGATCGAACGCCGAGCGATAGATGATCAGCGTGATCAGCGTGGCGATGAAGGCGCGAAGTCTCAGATATCCGATCAAGACCCCGTTCACGGCGCCAAGCAGCCCGCCGACGACCATGGTCGCGACGACCACTGCCGGAACGGGCCAATTGAGAACGTCCAGGAGATAGAGCGCGCAGAAATCCGTCAGGGCAAACATCGACCCGACCGACAGGTCGATGCCGCCGACGATGACCACAAGCCCCATTCCGAGACCGATGAAACCGATCTCTCCGGCCTGGCGCGCGGTGTCGGCGAGACTCGCGGGGGACAGAAAGTGCTCCAGGACCCGGCTCAATGCGAAGCCGACGATCAGGAGCAGAAGCACAGGAACGGCGGTTTCGGTCCACCTCTTGGACAAGATCTCGCCGAGGAGATGGTCGGGCCAGTAGCGATATCGCAGCCGAGTCAATGTCTCGCGCATCTGCCTTCCATGGGTACTGCCTATGCAATCGTCTTGATGCGCGTCCCGGCCGAGCCGGAACGCGCGCCGCGGAGCGTCGTCACTTCTTGAGATCGGAGAGGTTCCAGCACGACGTCTGGGAGTCAGCGTTCTCCTTGGTGATCGGAATGAGCGTGCTGTATTCGAAGCCCTTGACCGAGCCCGCCTTCACCCCCGAGGACAGCAGCCACTTGATCGTTCCGGCCATCTGCGCCGCCTGCGTCGGCACGTCGTAGCTCATGTTCAGATCGAACGAGCCGTTCTTCACGAGCTCGCAGGCGCCCTTGCGCTCTCCACCGCCCGATGTTGCCAGGAAGACCTTGCCGGTGAGCCCGGCCTCCTTGATCGCAGCGGCAGTGCCGATATCCATGCCATCCCAGAAGCCCACGATGCCGCACAGGTCGGGATTCTGCTTCAGGACGGTCTGCGTGATGGCCTTGGCTTTCGCCGCATCCCAATCGGCCGCCTGGCTCGACACCACCTTGATTTCAGGATGCTTGGCGAGAACGTTCTCGACGCCCTTGAGTGTGTAGGCACTGGCGGCCGCGGACAGCGCCCCCTGAATGATCGCGATCTTGTTCGACTTGCCCTGGCAGGCCTTGACCACCCCTTCGGTCTGTCGTTCGCCGATCTCGATCCAGTTCGCGCCGACGAACGCGGAGCTGCGATAGGCTGATCCCATGTTGATCTGGATGACGTAGATCCCTTCGTTTTCGGCGCGCTGCAACAGCTTGGCATAGGTCTGGACGTCGGGATTGTGGATCACCATGACCGCCGGCTTCTCAGAGATCAGCGAGGTGACGGCCTGCGCCCCCGCGTTGGTGTTCCAGTTGGGATCGCGAATCTCGAACTTGACGCCGTAGGGTTCGAGCTCCTTCTTCAGGCCCGCGTACCAGCCCTCCGTCAGATCGAAATTCATGGCGACCGGCACGTAGGCGACCGTCTTGCCGGCAAGCGCCTCGCGAAAGGTCTTCTGGAAGGGCTCGTCAAGCCCCTGCTGCGCGAGCGCCGGCGCCGCAGCCGCCGCGAGCGTCACCGCCACCAGACTTCCAAGTGCTAAGCTATGCGTGCGCATCGTCGTTTTCTCCCGTTTGATGTTTTCATTTTTCGGACTGAGCTAGATGTCGCCTTGCTGGGCCGTTTCTTCATTTCGCGGATTCAAGATCGTATCCGTGATCACCGCGATCAGCAGGACGACACCCTTGATCAGGTTCTGTCCGGCATAGGGAATATCCAGAATCGTCATGCCGTTCAGCATGGTCCCGATCAGCAGGGTGCCGATGATGACGTTCACGACGCCGCCGCGGCCACCGGACAATCCGATGCCCCCGAGCACGACGACGAGGATCACGTCATAGATCATGGTCGAGTTGAAGATCCGGGTGGGCATCGAGTTGACGGATGCCGCCATCACGAGACCGGCAAAGCAGCCGATCACCGCCGCAAGCACATATTGCAGCACGACAATCGGGCGCGAGGGAATGCCGGTCACCCGTGCGGCGAACGGATTGTCACCAACCGCATAGATAAAGGCCCCCCAACGGGTCTGACGCAGCAGAACGAACACCGCGATTGCGGCGATCGCAAACATCACGATCGACGTCGGGATGCCAAGGATGCTGCCCTGCCCGAGCCGCTCGAATCCCGCCATGCCGTCGCTCCATTGGACGACGTCGAGCTGGAACAACGCCGCTTGCCCAAGCCCTGCCACAAACAGCCCGGTCGCGAGCGTTGCAAACAGCGGCGGCACCTCCGCATAGGCGATCAGCCAGCCATTGACGAGACCGATGGCGACGGCCAGGAGGCCGGCGGCGAGCAAGGAGGCCGGCAACGAGTGACCGTTCTGCACCATCTGCAGGACGAGCCCGCCGGGGACCGCGAGGGCAGCGATCAGCGAAAGATCGATGCCGCGCCCGATGACGACAACGGCCATCGCCAGGCCGAGAATGCCGAGAACGGCGACGTTCTGCAGCAGGGTCAGCATGTTGTCGGCGGTCAGGAAGCCTTTGAGGAAGATCGAGAAGGCCAGGAACAGCGTCGCGAAGACGGCGAACACGATCTCCTGTTGACCAAGCCGAAGGTGCTTCATCGTTGCTCTCACCAATTCCCAACTACGCCCGCCCGCGTGGCGGTGTCGCTTCAATGCGATAGGTCTGCGGCAACGCCGACAGGCTCTCTGCAAGCCGGCCCAGCGCGACCTCGTCGATCGTTTCGACCGCAATGCAGACGACCGTGTTGAGCTTGTCGTCCTTGTTGACCTGGATGTCTGCCGCGGTTTCAGGACCGAATATCCGATCGACTTCCGTCCTGACCTTCTCCCGCACGGCGAGATCGCGAAGCGTCGGCTTGAAGATCTTGCCCACGGCGGTGACTGGAAGCGCGTCAAGCACCACCACGCGCTTCGGGCGCGCGGGGGGCTCGTGGACATTCTGCTCGAGGTAGTCGCAGAGCCGCGCGAGCTCGATCGTCTGCTGAGGCGACGGCACAACGAAGAGAATCGGCACCTCGCCAGCGTAGGCGTCGGGCATGCCAACGGCAGAGCTCATTTGCACGCCAGGATATGCATTGGCGACATCTTCGATGGCGGCGGGATCGATGTTGTGGCCGCTCCGAACAATAAGGTCCTTCTCCCGACCTGTGAGAACCAGCCGCTCGTCTGCGGTGAGGTAGCCGATATCGCCGGTCACGATCCAATCATCGTCGGTCAGGACGCCGACATTGTGCGTGGGATCGACGTATCCGGGGAATACCTGCGGGCCCTTGGCCAGCACCAGCCCGCTCGTGAGCGGAGGACACTCCTTCCTCAGCTCCGGGTCGCCCAGTGCCACGATCTTCGTTCGCGAGAACGGCGCCCTGAATCCGACGCTGCCCTGAAGCGGCTCGCCGCGACCCGGGTTGAACGCGATCGCCGCCGCGGTCTCCGTCATCCCGTAAGTCTCGAACAACCTCACTCCCGTCCTGGCCTTGAAACGGTCACCAACCGCCTTCGGGAGCACCGCACCTCCAGTCAGCGCCATCCGGACCGAGCTGATATCGCAGGACCCAATCGGCACCTCCGCCAAAGCCGCAATGGAGGTCGGCACGCCGCTCACGATCGTCACGCGATGTCGTGCGACGGTGTACCAATAGTCGCGGATGACCTCCGGGACTCGCAGACCGTAGGGTGACGGAATGATCACGTGGCCGCCAGCGGCGAGAATCGACAGACCTGCAGTCATGGTGCCGCCGACATGAAACAGCGGAAACCCGTTCAGCGCGATGTCCAACTCGTCGAGCCCGTGAACCTGGGCGAAGCCCCATGCGGCGTGGATCTGGTTGCCATGTGTCAGGCGGACGAGCTTTGGACGTCCGGTCGTCCCTCCCGTGTGGAAGAGCGCGCACACCGACCGCCGATCAGTTGACGGTTCGAAATCGAGCGCATCTCGGTGCTTCGAAGCGGCTTCGTCAAAGACGGCCATTCGGCCGTTCGCATCGCGACTCTCGCCTAGAACGAGAATCTTCTGCAAAGATCCGACCCGTGCGGCGACCTTGTTCGCCCTGTGCCAGAGCGCCGGATCGTCGGCTTCCGAAGGGATCACAAGCAACGCTGCATTCTGCGCTTCGAGGAGATCGACGATCGCGTCCTCGTTCAGCAGATAGTTGATCGAGCTCGCGATGCCGGCGACCTGGGCGCCGAGCAAGGCCGGAAAGACCTGCGGCAGGCTCGGGCAGAGGAATGCAACGGTCGGTCCATCCGGTCTGATGCCGGACGCCCGGAACAAGTTCGCCGCGCGGGATATGTCGGCAAGCAATTGACGGTGAGTGAGGCTGATTTCGCGGGATTCACGAGGTGTCAGAACGGTCAGTGCCTGCCGATCCGGATGCAATCGGGCGGTCGCCTCGAACAGGTGATACAGATTTCGCGCAGGTACGAGGGCGTCATATGGCAGCCGCTCCAGCGCCACGATATCAGCGATGGAGCCGACAGGGCGCGTGAACCTCGTCGTCATCGGTGAAGGCAGGCCTCCCCCCATTGCTGCAGTCCCTGGCACGGCAAATCACGCACGCCCGCATCGGCATCCGCGACTGCTTCCTCCCGTTTTTGTTCTCTTAGCTTGCCGCCCCGAGTGACGCTTGCCTCGGAGCGCAAAGCTTTTGCATGGCCGCGCAAAGTTGGCTTGCGTAGAGCCGCTGGGCAACTAGAATTGCGGAACGGTCCTTGTGCGATGCAAAATGCAGCTTGGGCTGCTCGCGATGGATGACCGATGGAGCTCGTGTTCACAACGGAAAGCCTTGAGCCTTCCAAGCGCTACGCTGCCTGGCAAGGCGCCATTTGCGACGTCTATGTCCATGTCGACGTCGAGGCCGAGCAACGGTCCGACTATCAGGGCTTCATCCGAGAAGCACGATTTGGCGTGCTGACGATGACCGACGTATTGCTGTCGGAGCAGCGGATATCACGACGGGAGCGGCATATCGCCAGGCTCGACAAGGATTGCTACTACGTCGAATTCGTTCAACAGGGCAAGATCAACGTCCTGCAGGCAGGCCATACGCTGCATTCGAATCCGCACGTCGGCGCAATTTTCTCCGCGGCCGAAGCCTACGATCTGGAGTGCGTCGGGAAGGTTAGATCCCTCTACCTCGAGATTCCGCGCAAGGAATTCTCGTCGCGGTTCAGCGAGAACCGGATCCCGGTTGCGATGACTATTGCGACCGGACGCGGTCTTGGCCGGATCGCCGCCGAATTCTGTTCGACGTTGGCATCGGAAGCATCGTCGGTCGATGAAGCGGCGAGGTCGCGGCTGGGCGACGAGTTGATGGATGTTCTGGCTCTCGCCCTGGACATGGGCGACAAGGACCAATTTTCCGAGGACGCCACGGCTCAGAAAGCCCGCCTGCGCTCTGTCAAAGCTTGGATCGAGGAGCATCTCACCGACCACGACCTTTCGCTCGAAAAGATCGCACGGAACAACGGGGTCTCGCTCAGACACCTGCACTATCTTTTTCGACTCACGGACATGTCGGTGTCGGAGTGGATTCTCGACCGGCGCCTGCAACGGTCCTACGATATGCTGACACGACTTGAGCAGCGCGCGTTGTCGGTGACTGAGGTCGCCTACCAGCTGGGATTCAGCAGCTCGTCACACTTCAGCACCGTGTTCCGGCGGAAGTTCGGGCATAGCCCGTCCGAGCTACGCCGACGATAGGCCGATGCTCAGTGGCCGAGCGGCTCATGAGGCACTGCGCCGAGCTCCAGCACGTCCGCGCCGCCCACGCGACCATCAAACCTCGATTCACTCGACAGCTCGACCTTCGAGCAATTGTGCCGCCAATCGCAAGGCACATCAAGGCCGGCACAGCGTCGCGGCGGTCAGCGACCACCATGCACTCTGCGCCACCAGGTCCGACGCATTCAAGCAGACATACATGTCGATGCCGAGCGCAGGAGTCGCTTGGGATGTCGCCGCAGCCGCTTGGACGAACGCAAAGGACCTGCACAGTTGACGGCGCTCACGCGCCGCCTTGCCCGAAGGTCCAGACGGGAATGCCGAGGCGGCGAGCCTTGTCAGCGAGATTGCCTTGGATCCCGGAGCCCGGGAAGACCATGGCGCCGATCGGCAGCGTCGCCAGCATGGCGTCATTGCGCTTGAAGGGGGCGGCCTTATTGTGTCTTGTCCAATCGGGCTTGAACGCGATCTGCGGCACCTTGCGGTTCGATGCCCATTTGCTGGCGATCAGCTCGGCCCCCTTCGGCGAGCCGCCATGCAGGAGGACCATGTCGGGATGCTTGGCGTGGACCTTGTCGAGACGATCCCAGATGAGTGCGACGTCATTGAAGTCCGGTCCGCCGGTCAGCGCGATCTTGGGGCCTGGCGGCAGCATGACCTCCGTCTCAGCCCGATGCTTGGCAGCGAGGAAATCGCGGGAGTCGATCATGGCCGCCGTCAGCGTGCGATGGCTGACCTGCGATCCCGAGCGCGGCCGCCACGGCGATCGCGTATGGAGCTCGAAGGCCTCGGCGGCCAGATCGCGGAACAGCTCCATGGCGTTGCGACGCTCGACCAGTGACAGTCCTTCCGACGTCAGGCGCTCGAGCTCGACCGAGCGCACCTCCGAGCCGTTCTGCTCGCGCTGACTCGAGCGCTGCGCCTGCTCGTTGTCGTCGAGCTCGCGCTCGATGCGCATCGTGGCACGGTGGAACAGGTTGACCGTTGACCACAAGAGCTCCTTCAGCTCAGGCTCGAGGCGCGTCTCCGAGAGCGTCGCGACCAGGGCGTCGAAGATATCGGCGACCGCGCCGGCGATGACCCTGCCTTCAGGGAGCGGCCGAGGATCAGGCTCATCGTCGAAGGGGCGGTAGCCGTACAGCTGGAGTTCGGTCAGGGCGTTGTCGGTGCTCGACTGCGTATCGTGCGGCTCACGCATCTCGTCTTGCTGGTCGGACATGGGGACCTCGTCGATGTTCGGTGACCGCGTCGATCGCGGCCTTCCATGGCGATCTCCAAGACGGCGGGAGGACCGGACCAGAACCCGCTGATCCCTTCGAGCAGCGGGCCGGAGCGACAGCGGAGGATGGCGGTGTGCGCGGCTATTTTGCCTCGCGATGCAAAGGCCCGCCTGCGGGCCGGCGGAAAATAGCCACGCACCGCCATTGCCGGACCGGACCGCCTGCCGTCCGATCGCCTCTCAGAAGGCCCCGGCGCGGCTCTCTGACGCCCTGACGAGATCCTCTTGTCCCGACAATGTGCGGCGAGCGCCGAACGACTCTCCAGCGTCGAGCCGACGTTTAGGTCGCAGCCGCGCTCACGAAGCGCTCGGCATCTTCGGGCAGCAGCTGATGACGCAAGACGTCCAGGAGCTTGGCTGTCCCTAAAACGCGTAGGTCTTCGTTGAAGTCGTCCAGGTGAGGGCATAATGCGATCGCCTCGATACCGGCGTCCAGCGCGCGTGTCGTCAACGTCTCTGCCGCGGCGATACCAGCAGCATCAGCATCGACAGCGACGTAGATCCGGCGCAGCGTGGCCGGCCACAGCAGATTCGCCAGATGGTTGGCCGAGAGCGCAGCAGCAACCGGCAAGGTCGGCAGCACCGTCCGCAACGACAGCATGGTCTCGATGCCCTCGCCGGCCGCAAGCACGTCCTTGGCGGTCCCGAAGCGCACGGCATGCCCAAGCAGATCGCCCATCGCCCGCCGCGGCGTGTCGATTGGCGCCTTGCCAAGCCTGCGATCGTCGAAGCCATCGGGATCCAGCCAGGTGCGATGAACCCCGGTGATGCGCCCCTCGAGGTCCGTCACAGCGGCAATCAGCGCGGGCCATGTCTCGACATCGGAGGCATCGTCCGGCCGATAGTAGCAACGTGGATGAAAACGTAGACCATCAGTGCCTGCACGCGGGTCGATACCGCGATGAGCAAGATAGGCCTCGCCGCGCGTTCCAGACAGCGGCTGCCCCATCGCAAACAGCCGGCGAGCCGCTCTGGCGGAGTCGCGGGGGCGCACGGCATTCACAGCACCGACTGGAGGCTTGCGTTCCCAGTCCGGCAGCTTCAGAAAACGGCGCGCCTCCCCGGCAACCTCGTGAAAGCTGCTCAGGCCACAAACCGAGCCGATGACGTCGAGCAGATCGCCATGCTCCCCGGTCGCAGCATCCGTCCATTTGCCGGCCGGCCCCTTCGATGAGGCGTGCAATCGCACGAACAATGATCGGCCCGGCGTGTTGTTGACGTCACCGACCAACCAGTAACGTCCCTGACGTCTGCCGTTGGACAGATAGTGACGGCACACCGCCTCGGCCTCACGCGCAAGGCGGCGCGCCAGTTCAGACGCGTCGTCTGACATCACGACAGCTCCCGCCCGCGGACCTCAGCAATTGGAAACCGCTCCAGAACGCTGGCTAGGATCGCCGGGCCGCCTGCATCGGTCGGCACGAACATCCGCAGCCTCCACGAGATGATCTCGCTGAACAGCCCGTAGGCCCTGAGACAATCCCGTAAGCCCGCAGGGAAGCCCAAGAGCTCGATCCGGTTGGCGCCCATGACGCGCACCCTCCGCAGCTGCAAGCCCTCATGAAGATCGAGTACGTAGCCGTCACGCAGCACGGATGTGAACACGTCATCGGGAGCGAGCGAAGGTCGCTCGGTCGACGCTGCGGTGACCCAACTGAGTGGCACCTTGCGGCCGATGATACGCTCGCCCGCGTCGGTCTGGAGCCGGTAGACCCGCGCGGACTCCTGGGGGAGGCGCTTCCAGATCGGCAGTAGCAGCCCTGTGACGAGGTAGATCGTGGTGGTCGTGAACTCCGGAATGGATGCGAGCTCCGCACTCCAGCCGGCCTTGAACTGCTCGCGGTCTGCCTCGGCCCAATCATGCTCGGCCAGCCTGGCGAGCGGCAGAGTCTGGCGTCGCATCGGTCCGATCAGATGGACGCGCTGCTCGATCTCGCCATCGTCGAGCAACCAGCTCGGCGCCGGCACCTGGATCGCCGCTCGGCCCGAGCGGACATGGGTCACGGGAACAGCGCGGCGTTGTAGCAGCCGCTCCAAGGCCTCGTTCAGCGGCATCGGCCGGTTGCGGTCACGCTGGGCGATGGTGACGAGATGCGTCTCGGCACCTGTTGCCAGATGGGTGTTGATGGTGTGCCGCTCCATGACGACGAAGCTTTCTGCACGCAGCGTCTCCAGACCGGCATCGAAAGTCCCGGATGCGATCGCGCTCTCGATCCGCGCCGCGAGCAACTGCTCGAACACCGTGAACAGGATGTTCTGCAGCTCGATAGTCAGCGCCAGCAGCCGGTTCAGGAATGTCGTGATCGGCGGCAGCTGGTCGCGAAGGCCGTTCTCGTCCGTGAGCTTCAATCCCGTGGCCTGCTCGAACCGCTGCAGCGAGCAGCTCCCCAATTGCCCACGGGCGAGCAGCCCATAGAACTGACGCAGGGCATCGAGGGCGTGCGGGCCTTCGAGATTGTCCTCCGGCCGGAACAGTCCCTGTCCGCCGGTCTGGCGCTGGCCACGGGTGATCGCGCCCAACGTGTCGAGCCGGCGCGCGATCGTCGACAGGAAGCGCTTCTCGGCTTTCACGTCGGTGGCGATAGGGCGAAAGAGCGGTGGCTGCGCCTGGTTGGTGCGATTGGTCCGGCCAAGCCCCTGGATCGCGGCATCCGCCTTCCAGCCTGGCTCCAGTAGATAATGCACCCGCAGCCGCTTGTTCGTCGCCGAGAGCTCGGCGTGGTAGCTGCGGCCTGTGCCGCCGGCATCCGAGAACACCAGGATGCGCTTCCTATCATCCATGAACGCTGCGGCCTCAGCGAGGTTGGCAGAGGTCGCCCTCGTCTCGACCACCATCCGATCGCGGACGCGGACGATCCGTCTCGACCTGCCCGTGACCTCAGCGACCATGTCCGTGCTGAAGCGCTGAACGATCTGGTCGAGCGCACCCGGCACCGGGGCGAGCGAAGCGAGATGTTCGATCATCTGATCGCGGCGAGCGACCGCTTCGCGGCTCTCGACCGGCCGGCCATCGCGAGTGACCGGACGCGACAACAGATTGCCTTCGCCATCGGTGAACGGCTCGTAGAGCTGGACCGGGAAGGAATGGGCGAGATAATCGAGGACATATTCGCGCGGCGTGATGTCGACCTGGACGTCGCCCCACTCCTCGGTCGGGATATCGGCCAGCCGGCGCTCCATCAGGGCTTCACCTGTGGAGACGATCTGGACGACCGCGGCGTGGCCAGCATCGAGATCGCGCTTGATCGCCTGAATCAGCGTCGGCGTCTTCATCGAAGTCAGGAGGTGCCCGAAGAAGCGCTGCTTGGCCGACTCAAAGGCCGAGCGCGCGGCCGATTTGGCCTGGGCGTTCAGCGTGCCGGTTGCGCCGGTGATGTTGGCCGCCTGCATCGCGGCCTCGAGGTTGTTGTGAATGACCGCGAACGCCTCGGCATAGGCGTCATAGATCCTGACCTGCTCGTCCGTGAGCCGGTGCTCGAGCGGCTCGTATTCGACGCCCTCGAAGGACAGCGAGCGCGCCGCATAAAGCCCGAGGGCCTTGAGATCGCGCGCCATCACCTCCATGGCCGCGACGCCGCCCTGCTCGATCGCCGCCACGAAGTCCGCCCGCGTCGCAAACGGGAAATCCGCGCCGCCCCACAGTCCCAGCCTCTGGGCATAGGCCAGATTGTGAACGGTGGTCGCGCCTGTCGCCGAGACGTAGACGATGCGGGCATTGGGCAGCGCATGCTGCAACCGCAATCCGGCGCGGCCCTGCTGTGAAGCCGCCTGATCGCCCCGATCGCCCTTGTGGCCTGCAGCGTTCTGCATCGCATGGCTCTCGTCGAAGATGATCACGCCATCGAAATTCCGTCCCACCCAGTCGACGATCTGGCGCACGCGGGAAAGCTTCTCGGCCTTCTCGTCGGTCCGCAGCGTGGCGTAGGTCGTGAAAAGGATGGCCTCATCGAGCCGGATCGGCGCCCCCTGGCGGAAGCGCGACAGCGGCGTGACCTGAAGCCGCTCCATACCGAGCGCTGCCCAGTCGCGCTGCGCGTCCTCGATCAGCTTGTCGGACCTGCTGATCCAGACCGCCCGGCGCCGGCCCTTCAGCCAATTGTCGAGCAGGATGCCGGCGACCTGGCGACCTTTTCCGGCGCCCGTGCCATCACCGAGGAACCAGCCGCGCCGGAAGCGGACCGCCGTCTCCGTGTCCTCGCCGACCGCACGGACCTGGTCGAAGGTCTCGTCGACCGTCCAAAAGCCGGCGAGGAATCCACCATGCGCTTCGCCAGCAAAGATGAGACTCTCGAGCTGCGCGCCGGACAGCACGCCTTCGGTGACGATCCTGGCCGGAAGATGCGGCCGATAGGACGGCTTTGGCGGTGCGACGGAGGCCATCGCCGCCGACTGCACGAGCTTCGTAGGATGAGGCTGCACGCCCGGAATCCGGATCGACTGCAACTGATACGTCTCATAGAGCGCGTCAGTCAGACGAGTTCCTTCGTCGGAGACCTCATCCACGATGTCGTAGGCAAGCTCGCAGCCCTCAGGCTCACTGGAAGTCGGCAATGGAGAGGAGCATGCGGGATCCAGATCCCGTCTCGAACGAATTTTTGCACGCTGACCCACCTGAGCGACAAACCGGCTGGCCATCGGCGGCCGCGGTGGCACGAGCGCCGTGATCCAGCCGAGCAAGGTCCTGACATCAGGTGCCACCCCGGCAGATTGCGGAAACACACGAGCGTCCGGCGCTGGGCGCTTGTCGATCACGAGCATCCGTGTGGCGGTCGTCGTGCCCTGCCGCGCATAGACAGTGCCATCGATCGCCGCGGAGAACACCAGACGACCGCGCTCCTGCAGATGCACGAAGGCATCCGTCCAGGTCGGATTGTCGGGCGCAAGGCCGGCGGCCGTGATTGCGACCAGTCGCCCACCGTCTCCAAGACGTGCGAGGGCCGAAGACACATGGCGCAACGCCGTATCGGCCAGCGGACGGTCCACACTCGCGGTCGCCGAGAACGGGGGATTCATCAGAACCACGCTTGGAACGAAGGCCGCATCGAGATGATCATCAATCTGCGCGGCGTCGAAGCGGGTCACGGTCAGACCCGCGAACACCAGATCGAGCAAGGCTGCGCGACTTGCAGCGAGCTCATTGAGCAGAAGCGAGCCGCCAGCAAGCTCCGCAAAGACGGCCAGGATTCCTGTCCCCGCCGATGGCTCGAGCACCCGATCGGCCGAGGTCACTTGCGCCGCCGCGGCCGCAGCGAACGCCAATGGCAGCGGGGTCGAGAACTGCTGAAGACTCTGGCTCTCGAGTGAGCGCCTGGTGTGGCTCGGAAGTAGGGCCGCGACCTTTGCGACCATCGGCAGCATGGCCGGGGGAGTGCCTTTGCTGGCCTTGATCATCGCTGGACCGTGCTTGACGAGGAATAGGACAGAGGCGATCTCACAGGCGTCGTAGGCCGTCTTCCAATCCCAGCTTCCATCGGCGTCACTGGCGCCAAATGCGGTCTGCATGGCCAGGCGCAGGCACCTGGCATCGATCCGCTCGCCACGGGTAAGGCTTGGCAGCAGCAGCTCGGCTGCACGAAGGACGGCCTTGGCGCGCGCAAGCAGCGCGAAGGGCGCAGCCGGACAGTTCGTCTCGGTGATCATGTCGAGGAACCTTCAAGGAGAGCGGAACACGGAAGAGCTCCGCCGAACGCTCTCTCCGGTCCGGCGGACTCAATCGCGCTGCTCCGCCTCTCTCACTCTCGAGCTGCTCGACGAGACAGTGACCTCCATGAAAAAAGCCCGGCCGATCTGACCGGGCTTGCACTTCGGTTTCTTCAGGTTGGGATCGGCCGCGAAGGCAAGCTGATCATTCCGCGGCAACTATCTCCTCCACGTCGTCAGCGCCTTCCGTCGCCTCCTCATCCTCACTGAGGAACGCCGGCAGGCTAGCGGAATCGACGCCATCGGCCGCCTGCGTTACCTCGGCATCCGCGCCACGCAGCGGCTCGGGCAACCAGCGACTGCCTTCAAGCAACCGCTCGGCTTCACGCGCCATGTCCGGCTTCCTCAGATGCTCGATGAGCTGCGCCGACGCTTCGCCCTTCGCTTCTCGCACGGCCTGCAGGATGCGGTGCTTGGTGACGCGACCGAGATAGTTGGCGGCAGTTGGCTTCCAGCCGGCGCTGATCATGTCGAGCCCGACGGCGCGCGACAGATGGTCGGCCTGTTCGAGGCGCCCGCGGACGCCGTGGGCGGACAGGCGGCCTTGATGCACGCGGTTGGCCGGCTCAAAGATCGCGTTCACCGCTTGCGCGGCGCAATGGGCGAACAGCTCTGCCTGGGCCGCTCCGTCCATCGTCGTCAACGCTGCCCAGAGGTCCTTGTCGTTGGCCGGCAGCTTCGCCTTCCAGGCCGCATGACGCGCGGCGATCGCCTTTGCCGGAGCGCTGTCCTGCAGGCCCGGCGGCTGCGCCGGGAAGCTCGGGGTGCGCAGCGAGATCTCCAGGCAGTAGAAGACTGACCCGTAGGGATAGAAGGCCGCGAGCACGAAGGTGTGCAGCACCGCCTTGAAGGCGATGGATGGCTCTCGGCCGAGTGCCTCACGAAGGGCGAGCGTGCGATACGCCGAGAGCTCGCTGATCAACCGGTCGGGGAGCGGCCGCTCGACATCCTCCGCGTCGGCGGGCGCTTCCTGCTCGCCGTGACCGATGACGATTGTCGCCGCCGGCACCCCGCCCTCCATATCCGGAATGGCGGTCGCAGTGCCCCTGTCGTGACCAGCTTCGGTCTCCGGCTCATCTTCCGACACCACGGCCTCATCCTCGGGTCGGACGAAACCGCGGGCGACGCGCAGTCGGCCTTCCGAGTCGATGCTGACGAACGCGCCAGCGCGCGCCATCTCGGCTGCATCGAAGATCATCGGCCGCTCGTCAAACGACTGCAGCGCCGCCTCGATCTCACCGAGACGCTGATCGATATCCTCAGGCAGTTCATCGGCCTGACCGTGTTCGGCCTCGAGCCTGGCCTGCTCGGTCCGCAGCGATTCCATGGTCGCCCGCTCGTCGGCGGTGAGCTCTGCCGGCTGCCCGTGAAGCTCGCGCAAGCCATGAGTATGCCCGAAAGGGAAGTCGACGGCGGCCGCGATCCACTTCCAGCCCTCAAGGCCAATCCGCTCCGCTTCCGCCTTCAGCTTCTCCGCCACGAGCCGGTCCAACAGCGCGACATCGTGGAGCCAGCCGCCATCGTCGGCCTCGAACAGATCCCGCAGCACAGCGCCACCGGCCATCTCGTAGGCAGCCAGCCCTATGAACTGGACCCTGCGGTCGAACGCCCGAACCGTCTGCTCGGTGAGCTGCCGCCGGATCTGGTAGGGCGTATCGCCGCCGGAACGGCTGACCTTGTCCCAGACCTCCTGTTGGCGTGCATGATCCGACGTCACCGAAAACGCCATCAGCTGCTCCAGGGTCATGCCGTCGGCCGCGTAGACGTCCAGAAGCGCCGGCGAGACCGCGGCCAGCCGCAGCCGCTGCTTGACGACCGCAACGGTCACGAAGTGCCGCGCCGCGATCTCCTCCTCTCCCATGCCGCCGTCACGCAGGGCCTGGAACGCCTGAAATTGATCCAGGGGATGCAGGCCGACACGCTGGTCATTCTCGGCGAGCGAGTCGTCCAGGGCCGAACCGGAATCGCGCACCACGCAAGGCACAGCCTGCGTTTTCGCCATTCGCTTCTGCTTCACCAGGAGCTCCAGCGCCCGGTAGCGCCTGCCGCCCGCGGGCACTTCGAACATCCCGGTCTCCCTGCCCTCGGCATCGAGGACAGCCCGAACGTTCAGGCTTTGCAGCAGCGTCCGCTCGGCGATGCTCTCGGCCAGTTGCTCGATCGAAACGCCGCCCTTGATCCGGCGCACGTTGGACTGGCTGAGCACGAGCTTGTTGAAAGGAATGTCGCGCGATGGCGACAGCGTGATCTTGTGAGCGGCCTTGGTCATGTCTTCGTTCTCCACGACGGGCGGCCCGGAGCCTCTCTCTCAGGCCTTCAACCCGTCGCAGAGCACCTCTCGCCCTCTCCCTCTCCTCTGTTCGCCCAAGCGTGCAGGCTTCACGCGGGTACGCGATCCGGAGCGCTTGGCTGGGCGAGGCCAGCAGCACTCGGTGCAAAGCCGAGGAGATAGTCAGCCACGCGGCTCGCCTGGCTTGCCGCCCGGACAATGGCGCGACTATCCTCGCGCAGGACGTCGAGCCAGAAGCCGAGATAGTCGGCATGGCGCACGGTCGGCACGATGCCGAGCGCGGCGCAGCTGAAGGCGGCTGCGATCTCGGCGATCAGCTCCTCGAAGGCGTATTTGCGGCTGCCGAACCGACCCGAGAGATCCCGATTCAGCCGCGAGGCATGACCGCTCGCATGGGCGAGCTCATGCAAAGCGGTGCGGTACCAGTTGATCGGCTCGAAGAACGCCGCTGGCAGTGGCACCTGCACGAAATCTTCGACTGGCGCATAGAACGCACGATCACCCCCGATCCGGAAGTCGACGCCGCTGTTGACAATCAGGGTCTCGACCACAGGCTCCATGACACCCGGCGGCGGAAGCGGTGCCACGGTTGCGATATCATCTGGCAGACCATCGCATTGGTCGGTGTTGAATACAGTAAACCGCTTCAGGAACGGAATGGCTTGCGCCTCCTCGCCGACCTCGCGGGCACGTTGCCGTTCATCCGATGGCACAAAGCGGTCGGCGTAGACGACAGAGACGCCGCGCTCGCCCTTGCGGACATGACCGCCGAGCGAGAGAGCTTGCCGGAAGGTCAACCAGCTCTGGCCCGTCAACCCGCGCTCGATGACTGCCCCCCAGAGGATGAGAACGTTGATCCCCGAGTACGGCCGACCCGTAGCCCCATTCCGTGGCAAGGCCAGCTGAGCCTTCGCCGCTTGCGTCCCCCATGGCCGAACCCAGGGCACCCGGCCAGCCTCCAGCTCACCGATGATCTTGCTCGTGATCTCCTCATAGAGGCTCGCCCGGCTCTCGCCGGCGCGCGCACCAAGTCTCCGTCCCTGCATCGCGGATCTCCGCGACGGGCGCGGCGGAACCCTCTCGCCACTTCCAACCCGTCACGGCCAACCCGGCCTGCACTCTTGCTCTCAACGAGCTTCACGCCCATCCAGGGCGGACGGCCCATGAATTCCCTCCGGAGCTTCCGGGAGGACATCGCCGTTTGACGTCCACCGGGATGGTGAGCTGTACACGCGTATTGCCTCCCTGGGGACAGCATCGCATCCTTAAGCGGCCTGTTCCTCCGCCAGCGGGCCCTCACTTTCGCGCTTCCTGTTGATCAGATTGAGCAGCTGGCCGGCAGCCTTCGCATCGCAGAGTGCGCGATGATGGCTCTCGAGTTCGATGTCATAGATCTGGCACAGATTTCCGAGCCCGTAGGACTTATGGCCGGGATATCGCCGTCGCATTCCGGCGCAGGTGCAAAGCTTTGGAAAGCGGAACTTTCGATCGAGACGGCTGAACTCGTAAGCGATAAAGCCATAGTCGAAATTGACGTTGTGCGCGACGAAGACGCCGTCACCCATGAATTCGAGAAAGCTGTCCGCAACAGATGCGAAAACCGGAGCATCGCGAACCATCTCGTTTGTGATGCCCGTGAGCCGGGTGATATTTGCCGGAATGGGACGCTGAGGATTGAGCAGGGAGTGCCACTCATCGACAACCTGATGATTGCGGATCTTGACCGCGCCAATCTCGGTTATGCGGTCGCCAGAGGCCCAGCTCCCGGTCGTCTCGATATCGACAACAATGTAATCCTGCCCGGGGTCGAAGCAAAACTCGACCCTGCAGATCTCTGCCTGGAGCCCGGCTGATTGCAGTTGCCGCAGGCGTGTGAGCTGGTTGCGGCGGATGACGTCACCCTCTGCCTTGATCTCCACGAATGAGACCGCGCCATCGCGAAGCAGCATCAGATCAGGGAATCCGTCGCGCATCGCACGAAAATCCTCGCACATCGCGTGCAAGATCGCGGCAACGCCGTGAGGGCTGGCGTGATCGAGAAGCGTACGGACGGCCTCGATCTGAAAGCGATCCCAATTGAAGATGCCGTTGGGCCGCCCCCAGTGCGCAGCGAGCGCACGCAGGATCAGCGGAAGGGCATCACCCGATCGGACGGCGGCAAGCTTCACGTCCACCTGGGCCTTGAACAATCGGATGAACATGCGGTCTTTGAGACATTGCGGGACCCAGTCGAAGCCGCTGTGCAATTGACCGGATTCGAACAGCTCATCCCAGAACAGAAGGCCGAACAGGGTGTGCCACAATGCGTTCTCGGCAAAGTACACCTGACTGCCCTGACGGCGCATGACCCCAGCGACACCGGCCTCCGGGTTGCCCCGATGTGTGTCGTCGACCGCGACGACGCGCCCCGAGCGCAGGAGCTGCGTGCAAAGCCCCGTTCGCTGACCGCCAAACTTGCGCGCATAGAAGTCAACCGCAAAAACGTGCTCTTCGTCGCTCGCCGGATCATCAATGATCTGGCGCAGAAGCGTTTCAGATTCGCCTTTCGCGCCCAGACTGTAGTGAAGGCGCACGAGGCGCTCGCGGCATTCGGGGGACGAACCGGCACGATAAAGTTGAAGCGCGAGCGCAGTATCGGCGCCCTTCTCGAAGAACTGGCCAAGCTTGAAGGCCGCGCGGCTTCTCAGATCCTGAGCGTAATCTGTCGGACCTGGCGGTCCGCCGAGCAGGTCGACCACTCCCTGGCGATAGATCGCCTCGGCTTCGGTCTCGAGTTGGTCGAGCAGGCTACTATAGTGAAAGCAGGCGTGGGCTTCATCGCCATCCGCAAAGCGTGCACTGAACGAGGTCGCACTGTTGGTGCGCATGATGCCGAGATCGCGTAGCGCGAAGGTCTTGAGATCCCGCTCCGTCTTGCCAAAATAGAGATAGAGCAGAAATTCGATCGGCCTCGTGTTGTGAAGCGCGATGAAGTTTTTCCCGCCACAATGCTGAGCAGCGACCTCAAAAGGAACATTGGCGAGAAAGTATTCGATGAGCTTGGACTTCGACCAGGATTTACGAATATCGGATCTTCCGGATGCATGCGCCGCCGTCACAAGGGTGTCTTTGGGCAAGCATGTTACGAAAGCGGCGTAATCGTCGACCTGCAGAACACGAGCATGGGCGCTGGCAAGCAGATGCCGAGCCGCGGCTTCAACATCTGCAATCTCTGGATATTTGAAGAGCGTGCGATTGAACATCGCTCCCCGCCGATTGACCATGCGGACAAGAAGGCATTGTGCATCCCTGGGAAGACCGTCAAATTGCTCGATGAAGACATGGTGCTCCGGGGTCAGGACAGCACCGTAAGTCTTCTTCACGAAGCCGAGCATCTCCGTGAAATGATCGAGATAGTAATAGACAGGAAGAACTTGCGGCTTCATCCGGGGCGCTCTTTTCATGCCTTCTGTTGCGCAGCGTAGCGCGGTTCAGCCCTTCAGGCCTTCTGAGGTGAGGGTGGGCATTGGGCTCTCTTGACGGTGCGGCCACCCCGTTCTATTTTTGTTCTTTCCTGCCCCGATTTGTCAAGTGAGTGCCGCTTGAGCCCTCGCCATCATCAGGCGAATGCGCGCCCCTCCTGATCGACGGACTCATCGAGGAATCTGCATTGGAATGACTAAAAGGCGCGCTCGATTTTCATCTCGAGGCGAGCCAAGCACGACCCCTATTCGAAGGATCGTGAGCTTCCGCAGAGATATGACTCTTTCCCACTCGTTCCCGATGATCCCGCCGCTCGTGATGATTCTCATCGATTCTTGCGAAATCGCGATCACCAGACATAGCGCATGGAGGCTCTACCGGAATAGGAACGTGTGGTGCTCGAGAACTCTCCATCGAGGGTGGCAGCCGCGGACCAGCCATTGCTCCAATGTCGTTCGAGACCCAGAGTGGTCAACGCAGCGTCCGGCGCCGGCTGCGCGCCGCTGACGGTAAAGCTTGCCCCCGGCAGCGATTGGAAAGTTGCAGCGACGCTGCGATCCGAATTGAAGTCATGAGCCCACGCGATACGGCCTCGCCAGTTGAGCACGCCATCCTTGTCCCCCAAGGACAAGCCGGTCCGAAGTCCTATTTCGGTCCGATAATCTGTCACCCGCTTGGCGGAATAGCTCAGGGCGAATACCGGGGCGCCGGCGACGGACTGCTCGGCGTATTGGGGCAGATCAAGCTGGGCGGCCTGCCCTGCCGCATAGGGCGTCAGACCGAAATTGCGGATCAAGGGCACCGACAGGCGATAGCCGGCTTCAACGCGTCCGGAATAGGCGTTCGCTTTGAACGACGCCTTCAACCGATCGACACCGGCTATGGTGCGATCTGTCGTTACATCCTGCCAACCGTAAGCCAAGGCTGCGCTCAGATAGGCCGGCCCTTGGACGTGTCGAACATAGGCGCCAGCCTGAAACAGATCAGATCTCCCTGTTCCGAGGGCGTTGACACTAAAACCTGTGCCGCCACCCGCGAGAGCAAATCCCGCGACCGTGGCCGGCGTCAACAAATAGTCTGCCCCGACCGCAGTGCCGTAGATGCGGCTGGTGGAGCGAGCTGATCCGGCTCCGGCGCTTCCATCCGTCGACTGCGACCCGCCAAATCCGTCAACCCAAACACTCCAGCGCGGCTCGAGCGATTCTGGCTGCCTGCTCATCGACGCAAACGCGTTCCCCGCCGGCCGGCTCGGTGTCCTGTCAGCCTCGGCATAGGCCAGCGGGGCAACTTCGCCAACGCCGTCGCGCCCGGCCTGACCGTGATCCCCGAGCAGGCTGACAAACTGCCCCATCGCATTGAACGTGGCCTGCTGCGGAGCTGACGCGAGCTCTCCCGATACTTGGGTCAGTCCCGAGGGCGAAAGTGTGCCAAACACGAGCGGAATACTGCCCGTCGTATCGAAGAACCGCGTCAGTGCGTTGGCAACATTCCGCTGGTTCGCGGACAGGCCGCCACCGTAGTTCGGCGCGCTTGCCGGAACGAAATCAAGCGATAGGTCGAGATAAGCAGCATTTGCGTCATAGCTGAGGGCGGATTTGAAACCAGCCGGGAGATTGGTATTCGCCAAGGAGGCAAACGTCCCGCTGACGCCGCCACCGGCGGTCAAGATCGTATAGCGCTTGGCGACGTAGCTGCCCGCAGCAAAGATTGCCTCGACCGTTGCCCCGCCCGCCGTCATCGTGCCGCTGATACTGGCGAAACTCGAGGCTGTCGGATTGAGCTGAATGAGATAGATCGCGCCAGATTGAAATGCGAGATTCCCCACGATCGCCATCGAACTCCCGGCTGTACCATTTCCGGGCGCGAGGACGGTGCCACTATTGATGCTGACCGTCAGGGGATCAATTGTCCCGGTGCCGGTTATCATCCCGGAATTCAGGTTGACTGCCGACGTCCCGGTGAGCGCGCCGTCCACCTGGAAAACGCCGCCGTTGATATTCGTTGCTCCGGTGTAGCTGGCCGTCCCCGCGAGGACGAACGTACCCGAGCCCGTTTTCGTGAGACCGCCGGCACCGCTGAGATCGAGGTTTGCAGTGCCGGATTGAACGACAAAGTCTGTATTGGATGCGATCACACCATTTCTGACCAACCCACCCGTCAGAAAGACACCTCCATTTTGCGTCTGAGTGGTCCCGCCAAGGTCGAGGATTCCGCCTGCGACCGTCGTTGATCCGCTAGCCGCACCGAGCGTACCGCTGCCCGAAAGCCGCAAGGTCCCCGCGTTGACAACCGTTCCCCCGGTGTAGGCGTTGGCAGCAGCCAGCACCATCGTTCCGACGCCGTCGAACACCACCGTTCCAGCAGAACCTCCATCCGAGATCGTCCCCTGGATGGTCTGCGTCGTGCCTGCCGGCGCCGCAAAATGTCCACTCCCCGTGAGCTGAATCGCATTGCCGATTGCAAAGTCGGCCGTGTTCGCGAAAGAGAGGCTCGTTCCGTTCGCCATATTGAGCGTGCCGCTGCCCAAGGCGTTGTTGTTGGCAATGACCAAGGAGCCGGCGTTCAGCTGGGTTCCTCCTGAATAGGTGTTGTTGCCGGACAAGATCAGCGCGCCACCTCCAACCTTCGTCAGACTGCCACCGGCCCCCGATATGACACCCGAAACCTCGGTGTCCGTATTCGACAGTCCGGTCGCCAAGGTTTTCGAGCCGAGAATAAAGTTGCCGGCGCCAGCAATTGATCCAACGCTTATCCCGCTGGATGTCAGCCCAGAAATGTCGACAGAGCCGCCGAGATTGGTCACGAGCTGAGCGGTGCCGCCGCTACTGGTGTCGGTAAAGCGCGTGACTCCGAAGGCGCCCGTGGTGATGACCGCGTCACCCGCCGTCGCCGAATTGGCAAACTGGAGCGTACCTAGATTGCCAGAGATTCCTGACACCATGAAGCTCGGGCGATTGCCGGACTGATCGTCAATCCCTGCCCCGCTGATCACCAGCGACGCGGCGCCGCCGGAATTGCCCGTCACGTTGAATGTATAGGCCGGTGCGCCGCTCAGAAAGCTCAAACCAGCCACCTGCGTTGCCTGCCTGACGTCGATTGCGGTGACAGTCGAGGCGCCGAACCGGGCGGTGTCTGTCGCAAGGGGGACCGATCCGACAGTCCAATTCGCTGCCGTGTTCCAATCGGAATTGATGGGTGTGGCAAGCCATCCGGGCGCGACGGAAACCACCGTCCGCGTCGCCGTAGCCACATCGTTCCAGTTGAACGTTGCCGTGGGATTGGTGCTCAGCCACATCTGAATCTGTTGCTGACTGGGCGTAGACCAATTCACCCAGATCCGCTCGAAATTCAGCTGCAGCAAGACATCGTAGGTGCCAAACCCGGGAACAACGTCCGGGACGGAGAAAATCACGCGACACTCCGCCGGCGTACAGTTCGTCCCAGACAAGCTCCCCAACGTGTAGTGAGCGGTCCCCAGCACGCCTCCTGCATCGATCGTGATATTCGCCCCGACCACATTGAACGTGGACGGCGAGCCAGCTGATACCGGAATGACGAAATTGGCCGGGTTGATCAGAAACTGCCCGCCGCCGCGCGAGGACGTAAAATCGAACTGCCAAAGATCGGTCGCCAAAGCTGGAAACGCTGGACAACAACCCAACGCGACCGCGATCGTTACGCGAGACAACACCTGACGCATGAACCACCCCCAGATACCAAATTATCTGAGGTTACAATTCGTGTCATCATGTTACCGGAGGTTTCCAACAATCCACCTGCTCTGCCGACCCGGCCAGCCGACGAGCCGTAACCGGCATGAGTCCCCCACCTGGGCATCGCGCGACTGAGCTGCGATAGATCCTGGCATGAACTGCTTTTTGGAGGTGGACTATGTCAGAAGCCATGCATGAAGCCATGCTTGATGCCAGGCAGGAAGGCGGCTGCTATCGTCGCATCGAGGTGATCACGGGGCATCGTCGGCGACGGCAGTGGACGGCTGAGGAGAAGGCTCGGATCGTGGCGGAGAGCTTCGAGGAAGGGGCCAATATCTCCGAGGTCGCTCGGCGCCATGGCGTTGTCCGTGGGCTGCTCACGGTTTGGCGGCACAAGTTTGCGACGGCAGCGGTCCCTCAGGCACCAGGCTTCGTGCCGGTCCGGATCACTTCCGAGAGCGGTCAGGCGACGGCAGACGAGCCGGACCGGCTGGCTTCTACGCATAAGGAGGTGCCGCTGCAGATGGCACTGCCCCCAGGCAAGCCTGGCGGGGTGATCGAGATCGAGGTGAGAGGGGCACGCATCCGGGTTGAGCCGGGAGTGGAGCTGGCGACGCTTTCCACGGTGCTATTGGCGCTTCGGGGCATCCGTTGATTGCCTTACGGCCCGACCTCAAGGTGGTGCTGGCGGCACAGCCAGTCGACTTTCGTAAGTCGGTGCACACGCTGTCGGCGTTGGTGAGCGAAGCACTGCGCGCGAACCCATATTGCGGCGACGTCTTCGTGTTCCGCAGCAAGCGCGCGGACAGAGTGAAGCTTCTGGCATGGGATGGCAGCGGTATGGTTCTGGTGACGAAGTGGTTGCACCAGGGACACTTCACTTGGCCGCCAATCCGCGACGGAGTGGTGCATCTGAGCGCCACACAACTCGCGATGCTACTCGACGGGCTCGAGTGGACGCGTGTTTCACCCAAGCCTGTGAAGCAGCCGGCCGTTGTCGGCTGAGAGGCAACGATTTTGCTGTAGCCTGTGATGCGTGGATATATCGTTCGATCATGGCGATTCGCCCCGAAGCTCTCCCGACCGACGCAGCGGCTCTGACCGAGATGGCGCTCGCGCTCGACGCCCAGAACGAGAAGCTGCGTGTGGCGATGCAGACGCTCAAGGAGATGATCTTCGGCAAGCGCTCGGAGCGGCTGGCGGCGATCGTGGCCGAGCAGCTCGCGCTCGAACTGGACGATCTCGCGACCGGCGTCACACCACCTGCGCCAGCCAACGACGATGTGCCTGCGACGAAGCCGGCTGGGAAGCCGTGCAAGAAGGCAAGGCGCAACATCGGCGCGCTGCCCAAGCATCTGCCGCGCTGCGAGCAGGTGCTCGAGCCGGACACGACAGCGTGTCCGTGCTGCCAGGACGTTCTGCACCGGATCGGCGAGGACGTGAGCGAGGTGCTGGACGTAATTCCGGCGATCCTGCGCGTGCTACGCACGATCCGTCCCAAATATGGCTGCCGCGGCTGCACTGACTGAGTGGTCCAGGCGAAGGTGCTGCCGCGTCTGATCGAGGGCGGCATGGCCTCGACGGCGCTGGTGACCCACGTGGTGGTGTCGAAGTTTGCCTGGTATCTGCCGCTGTACCGGCAGGTGCAGATCCTGGCCGGTCAGGGCATTCATCTCGACCGCGCAACGCTTGCCGGCTGGGTGAAGCGTGCGGCATGGTGGCTCAAGAGCCTTTACGAGCTTCAGCTGCGGACGATCCAGGCTTCGCCGCGGCTGTTCTGCGACGAGACGCCGATGCCGGTGCTCGATCCCGGACGACATCGCACCCGTATCTACCAGTTCTGGGCGCATGCGATGGATGATCGCCCATGGGGCGGCCCATCGCCGCCGGCGGTCGCCTATGTGTTTGCCGATGGCCGCGGCACCAAGGAGATCGCCGGGCAGCTGACCAGCTTCTCGGGCATTCTGCAGGTGGATGGCTATGCCGCCTACAAAGCGCTCGCCCGCGGTCATGGCGGTGCGATCCAACTGGCTTTTTGTCTCGCCCATGCCCGACGCAAATTCGTCGAGGTGTACAAGACGATGCAGTCGCCGTTCGCTCGCGAAGTGATCGAGCGCCTGCAGGCAGTCTACGCCATCGAGGCCGAGATCCGCGGCAGCGGCGCCGAACAGCGGCTTGCGGCCCGCCGCACCAGGACCGCACCATTGATGGAGGCGCTCAGGACACGGCTGACGGCAATGGTCGGCCAGCAGTTCTCCCAGTCGAAGCTGGTGGAGGCCATCAACTATGCGCTCAATCACTGGGACGGGCTGACGCTGTTTCTCCGCGACGGCCGCGTCGAGGTCGATACCAATACGGTCGAGCGTTCCATGCGCCCGATTGCAATGGGCCGCCGCAACTCATTGTTCAGCGGCAGCGAAGGCGGCGCCGAGAGCTGGGCGATCCTGGCCTCGCTCGTCAACACGGCAAAGCTCCACGAACTCGATCCGCAGGCCTATCTGGCCGACGTGCTGGAGCGCATCGTTTCCGGGCGGACTAAAAGCCACCAGTTGCACGAACTGCTGGCCTGGAACTGGAAGGCTGCCCACGCACGCACCGCGCAGGTGGCCGCATGAGCCGGCGTCGCCATTCGGCTTCGTCCTCGACCACGGCCGCCACCATGTCGCTCGCGGAACTCGATCGATGGCTGCAGGACCGCGCCGAGCGGCGTCCTGTCGTCATCAGCCTGCCGATGCTGGACGGCTACGTTGCCGCGATCGTGGCCGGGCCGGTGTCGATCAGTCCGCTCGATTGGATCTGTCCACTACTTGCCATCGACGCCGACGCCTTCAACCACGGCGGCACGGCGGAGTTCGCGGCGATCTCCGCCGTCGTGCAGCGCCACAACGCCATCAGCAATACCCTCTCGACCAACCCGAAGCAGTTCGAGCCGATCCATCCGCGCAAGCCGAACGGCGACGTCGATGCGCGTCCCTGGTGCCGGGGATTCCACGCCGTCATGCAGCCGCGACTACCGGCTTGGGCACCACTGCTCGACGCCCGCAACATTAACCACGGCCTGCTGCTACCCATCCTGCTGCACTGTGTTGACGATCAGGGCCGTCCGCTGCTCGGACCGGCAAGGAAAGGCCGGGAGACCAAGGAATTTCTGCGCAACGCCCATACCGATATCCCGGCGGTTGTCGAAGCCATGCGCCAGTACTGGATGCCGACCCGCTACGCCCGTACTGGCTGATTGCTGCCTACGTGGACGCTCATGCCGGTTACTTACATTCCGCATGTCTCGAGGTGAATATCCGGGCAATTTCCGGGCCGCGGGACGGTCAGGATTCGCGGGCAGACCCGGCGTCGATCAATCGCTCAGTTTCATCCTCCCATGACTGCGATGGGATGGATCAAGGCCGCTGTGTTGCGCTCCCTGGCAAGTACCTCGAGCCGCAGTATGAGGGAGACCAATGCACTGGTCGACGGGCCATTGAACATGGCATGTGCGGATTTGCGATACGTTCCGCCTTACTTATTCTGTCGAACGGCCAGCAACTTGGTGTGCATTGGCGCGCCAGTCGCTTCCGGGGTGGGCAGAGGCGCGCCTTGGAGGGGCGCAGAGGCCTTGCAACTTGTGATGGCTTCAGGCAAATTATTCTACCTGGGGCGACACCGCCGCCAGCGCCACAACGAGGGACTATAGCCATGAATACGAGGATGATGGTATTGGCCGTAGGGGTGCTTGCCACTCTCGCGACCGGCGGAAAAGCGTTGGCAGTAAATTGCAAGCTTAATGCACCGGAGAAGGAGTGTTGCGCTGATATTTTTTGCGACGGCCAACGCTTGCGTGTAAATATATCAGAACGGGATTGTAAACGTAAGGAAAAGGATGCCAAAAGCTGGCATGATAAACATAGTGGGGTATGTGTAAAGTTTTAGCCGGGTCAAAGCGGCTTGAACGGATTTTTGATCGCTGGGAGAAAAAAACGCGGTCTGTCCCCTATTCTGCTCGATCCACCTGACTGGATCTGCCCGTTGCTCGCCATCGGCGCCGACGCGTTCAATCACGGCGGCACGCCGGAGTTCGCAGCCATCTCCGCCGGCGCCATGCGGCACAACCACATAAGCGACACGCTCTCGGCCGCGCCCGACAAGTTCAGGCCCGTGCATCGGCGCAAGGCCAACGGCGACGTCGACGCGCGCCCCTGGTGCCGAGGATTCTACGCGGCGATGCAGCTCAGGATGCCCGCCTGGGCGCGGCTCCTCAATCTCGCCGACATCAACCACGGCCTGCTGCTACCGATCCTCCTGCACTCAGTCGATGACCACGGCCGACCGCTCTTTGGACCGACCAAGAAAGGCCGCGAAGGCAAGGATTCCTGCGTAATGCCCACGCGGATATTCCGGCCGCCGTCGAGGCCATGCGCCAATACTGGACGCGAGCAGGTATTGCCGCAGATCCCGCCGCCGTGGTCTGCTCGCCCCGCTTACGACGAACCTCCATACCAAATCCGGCCCTCCTGCCTGAAACGGTGACCCCGGCCCTCGTGCGCACGCCGGATCAAATTCGAAAAAACAGAATTTCTGTCTTGCGCCGACGGGCAAATCAGTGGTTCATAGGGTGCTGACTCAACTAAGGGAGACAGCAATGGCTGACCACTCAGGTCCGAAGTCTGACCTCGTTCATATTTCGAAACTGAACGGCGACTTCCGACGAAACTACGGGCCGCTGCTCGGAGCGTATCTTTATCTTCGTTCTATCGACGCCGCCGGCCGGCGCCCTGTTCGTTGGTTGGGGTTTCTTTCAGTGCTTGGATCAGCGCTTGCGGCCGTGTTCGCCCGGTATGGTTCCGTGTGGTGACGAGACGAGCAACTGCACGAGCCAGGGCGCCCTCTGTCTTGAAGTACAAGACGCCATGATCCACGCGTCCCTGCTCCTGAAATCTGATCGTCAGACTGGCATTGGCGACGGTCGGGAGAACAACATAGTCCAGAACCGATCCGTTGCGCTCTCCAAGCCGGATAGCAATGATCAGTCCCTCCGGCAGGTGCCGGCAAGACACTGTCCAAAATGGAGAAACACTTCGCCGACATGCTGCGGTCCAATAGGCTATTCGGAAAAAGAGATGGCACTTGGAACCGACGACCAGATGGTGTTCCGGAGCAGAATAGACGTATCCTTTGACATTGCCGAAGCGGACACTGATCGTCGACTGCCTTTTTATCTCCTCGCGGATGCGCGACGATAGCTTCAAGAGGTCACTTGACCAGGCGCGTCGTACGTCGAAATAGTCGCAGCGCCGGCTTGGCGTATATCCGACCAGTTCATATGCCCTTCTAAGGGTCCCGAAGTGATCCATGTACGTTTTGCAACACGGCAGACCAATCGTCGAATTGATGATCGACGGACTGAGACACCCCTTCTTCTTCATTGTCTGCCGCAGCCGCAGTAGCATTTCCTCCTCGGAAAGGTCGACCCGACGTTCCGCTATGATCCTTTGCACCTGCCGGAAGAGATCTCGATCGACTGTTGGTTCGAGGGCGGCTTCGCCGCGAACCCAATCCTCTGGCGGGTTGTAGACCGAGACACCGCCGAGCTTGCGGGAGCGACGGTTGTAGACGATGTTTCCCAGATAGTTCTCGTTGCGCAGAATTCTGCCCACCATCGCTCGATTCCAGACTCGACCGTTGGCTGTCGGCACTGCCCGATCGTTGAGTTCGCGGGCAATCGCTGTTTCGGATCGCAACTCGATAAAGCGTCTGAAGATCCACGCGATCGCAGCACGATCATTCATTTCGCCCGGCCGCAGCCTGACGTGATCGGTCATCAGGTACTTTCGGTCTCCCCTGACCAACACCTTTTTCTGCTGCAGCTTCTCGTCGACGAGTACGCGCTGAAGGCCGAACATCGTTTGACCACCCAGCTTGAATCCCATCCGCGCAAACCGGCATGAACCAGCGTGAACTTTCTGCGAGAGCTCGCGACTATATTCCGCAGCCATAACCCTCTTCAGGTTCTTCACGATGTTGGACAGCATGCTGCCGTCATTGTCGAACTGCTCAGCGCAATAGCTGACCCTGATCCCCACCTGCTTGCAGATGAACTCGTAGTGTGCGGCTTCGTCGATGTCCTGAAAGCGGCCCCACCGGCTGATGTCATAGACCAGGATATGGTCAAAGTCGGCCCGCCTGTTGCTGACGTCTTCAATCAGCTTGGCAAGCCCCGGCCTGTTCTTGATCTTGAGACCGCTCTCGCCATGATCCGCATAGGTCTTGACGATCGAAAGCCCGTGGGCGTGAGCATAGGCCGCAATCACCGCAGCTTGATTCTGGATCGAGTAGCGCTGATAGTCCGTCGACATGCGAACGTATTGCGCTGCACGTCCGTTTGGTGATTGCGGAAGGTGGGTCTCGCGAACGATGAGCGCATTGACCATCATCATGCCCCCAGCAGCTGCGTCGGCAGGATCAAACGCCTCCTTTGGTGAGCTGACAAGAACAATTGCGTCATGATAGGGAGCTCTGCTGGAAGGCCCATCATCGCTATTCCGCTGTGAGCTCGGGCAATTGCTGGGAGTTGGCCGGAGGCCTAGATCTCCTCCCCATCTATTTCAATTTGGCCATCTAGCCGATTTGCCCGCCGGTACCGGGGAGATCGTCCTTCAAAGAGACGGATCGATACCTTGCAAAGGAAGATTTCCATCCAGCTTCGTTACGGGCGCGTCGAGCGCGGTTTGTCTCAATACCGAGCATCAGAGATGCCGTAGTGGCAACCGCTATTCATCCAGCAGATCCAAAAACTGTTCGATTCTTTTGCAAGACAGGCGCGCTGCTCCGCCCGGCATGATGACCCAAATGCCATCGCGCTGCAGCAACCGTGAGCACGACCTCCGGATCCGTCCCCGGCAGCAGCATTGCCGCAATCGCTTCCGGCCTCACGTCAAGAGACGCATGATCCCGCACTCTCTGCAACTCATCCTGAGCTTGGCAATTGCGAAAAAGTTGCTTGCCGCCGGCGGCAGCGGTCCGAAGCGGCGCTGCGTTTCGTCCTGCAGCTCCTCCAGCTCATCATCGGTCTGGCATCGAGCGGCTCGCGCGTAGATATCGAGCCTGACTGCTTGAGACTGCACATAATCTGAGGGAAGAAGCTCCGCGATCGGCAGGTTCAGCTCCGGAATCCAGAGAGCGGACATTCCGTCTCGATCGCCCTTGAGAGCGGATGACGAGCCCCAGATCGGCACAATTGATCTCCTTCGATGCGAGCGAAAGCGTCCCAACCACGACCTTGAGCTCACCGCTTCTCTGTCCCTCTCGCACCTTGCGCTCCTCGGCCGTCGAGGCGACCCGCGGCAGATTTCCGACCTCAATGCCGAGCGTCGCAAAGCGCTTGCGGAACGTCTCCACATGCTGCCGAGCCAACACCGTCGTCGGGACCACGATAGCGACCTGCTTTCCCGCCAGGACGGTAGCTGCGGCACGCTCTAAGTATCAGCCGGGGCGGAGCGAAGGCAGAGAAGGCACCCGTAGGAGGGTCAGCATGGCGGTCACTGCGCCAGCGGTGGGACCCGGGGCCGAGTGCAGTCGCGAGACCGGTTAACAAGGCACCCGCGTTCGGGGCAGTGACAGCGATGCCGCGAAGCGGGAGCCCCTAACGCGAGAGCCTCCGGCGAGCGACACCATATGTAGTCGGCCGTGTCCGGACGAATTCTGCGGGGTCAACTCGCCGGCCCCGCTTGTGTTCGAGGTCGTTGCAAAGTGCCAAAATGACTTAATTCTACGCCACCGTATCCGAAGCACACATCGAAGCATTGTCGCTCTTCCAAATTCGTACGGAGGCAAATTGACTGCATTCCGCAAGGCAGAAGGCGCTGCGAACTTCAAGCAGTCACGAGCGTCCCTGCCTGCGACGCGCGTGCACGATTACTCACATCGATATCGCGCAAAGCCCTCCAGGAGTGGAGCATCTGCAACGTGGTCAGAATCAATTTTCCTGTTCAAGCGTCGAATCCACTCGATCAAGGCACCTCAATTGGCAAAACCGATAACGACAACATCAAGCAGCGCCGTCTCGTCGAGTTCAAGGAAGGCTGCCGTTATGGCAAATTCGGCAAAACAAAGGCCTATGAACTGATCGCGCAGGGGCGGATCAGGGCGTACAAAATGGGAGGCAAGACACTCATCGACCTCGACAGCATTGATGAATATCACGCCGTGCTGCCGCGCGTTGAATCGCGGGCAGTGGTCGTGTCCGCGGAGGTGGTGTAGCTCGGTATAGCAAACCCGTCCGCACGCTCGCCCTCAAATAGCGCCGTAGCGGGCGGACGGGTTTGCAGTGGTCACCGGCGATTGCCCGGTAGGGTCGGAGTGCTGACCCCAACTTTTTTCGGGGGACCACCGATGATCGAAAAGATGATGCACCGTCGTGCGCTCGTGGAGAAGGCCCCGATGCCGATGTCCTGCGCGAGATGATCGGATTTGTCGCCCAGCGGCTGATGGAGATGGAGGTCGGCGATCTGACGGGCGCGGCCTATGGCAAGAAGAGCGCCGAGTGGCTGGCGCAGCGCAACAGCTACGCGAGCGGAGCTCGGAAACCCGGGTCGGCAAGGTCGAGCTGCGCATCCCCAAGCTGTGCAAGGGAAGCTAGTTCCCGAGCCTCCCGGAGCCGTCCATCCCACAAATAGGGTCAATCGCCGTCGACCGGACGGCTGAGAAAGGCTTTCACCCCCGCCTTCGCGGGGGCAGGCTCTTGTCGTAGATCTCCCCGCCGACGAGGGCGCGACGTGCTCGGCATAGACATCGGCCCGTCCGAGACCGAGACGTTCTGGACTGCGTTCCTGCGCAAGCTCGCCCGCCGGGGGCTTCGCGGCGTCAAGTTGGTGATCTCGGACGCTCACGAGGTCATCAAGGCCGCAGTCAGCAGGGTGCTCAATGTCACTTGGCAGCGCTGCCGTGTGCACTCATGGGCAACGTGCTGGCGCATGCCTGCAAGAGCGGGCGCCGCGTCGTCTCCGCCTTCATCACCACCGCCTTTGCCCATACCCGGGCCGCCAGGGCGCAGCGGCGCAGGGTCGCTGACCAACTCCGTCCCAAACTCCCTAAGCCCGCCGCTGGCGCGCGAGTGCGCGTCGGGGCCCGCAGTTTTTCATGCCCGCTATACCGGGTGTCATCTTGTTGGTATTTCTGTTGGTATCGAGAATAATTGGCACCGGAAAATACTTTATATTCAAATGCTTGCTTGTCTAGTGGACTATCGGCCAGGGGCACCATTTGGGCGTTCGCCCGCATCCGCCGACGTTCGTTTCCCCCTCAAAATCTAAAGATAAGCCGCCGTTTGCCCTTCGCCGGCGTCCGCCCCGTTTTGTTGGTATCCGCCCCCTCTGCTGGTATCCTTGATGGGAGTGCGCGGGGGTCATGGTATCGCGAGCTTTGGGTGGAATCGAACCTATGCCGGCCAAATCCGCCCCCTATTTCCGGCACCTGAAGCCAGCAGCGAAAGACGACAAACGCTCAAATGAAGGCGGGCTCTTCATGCTCGTCACCGCGACCGGATTGAGACTTTGGCGCTTCGCCTATCGCTACGACGGCAAGCAGAAACTGCTCGCTACCTGACCTCCATAGGCTTCCTTCGCTGACAAGCGTAGGTCAGTCGAACGCCGGTGGAAGCCCCAACTCGGGGATCCTGTCGCGCTGCGGATCCTGGAAGTCGAACAGCATGCGCCCGGGAATCTTGCCAATCTCAAGATTTTCGATCAGGAACGCGCGAACACCGAAGTGGCCCTTGAAGTCCTGCCGCACCTTGTCCCAGTCCGAGAAGGCGCAGAACTTCTCCTTGGGAATCGTGCAGGGTTGGGTCGGTGGATTCTTCTGCGAGAAGCCGAGCGGATGCCAATCGCGGTAGAGGCCGCCGACGAGCTCCTTGGCGGCGTAGTGCCCGCAGAAGAAGGTCTGCGCCAGCTCGCAATAATGCGGGTAGAACGGCTTGAAGTTGTCGATACGGTAGGTCTGAATGCCGGTGTCGCCGAACTCCTTGAGCTCCGCGTCGTGAAGCTTGCCCGGCTTGAGAAAGCGATCCTCCGGCGCAACCCCGGCCTCGACATTGCTGACGACCTGCAACAGACCCCGCGCATTGGCCGGATAGAGATCGATCTGCAGGGGAAAGATCACGACTGATACACGGTATCCGGCGACATAGCCGATGCCGAACAGGTCGAGCGCTTCCTTGACCGTATGACCCTTCAACTCCTCGTAGTCGGCGACGAAGGAATATCTCTGCCGGGGCGGACCGAGCTGGGTCAGCGCGTCGATGCCGAGGGCGGCATCGGAGGGGCTGCGCGAGATCATGCGGATGACATAGCGCACACGTCTGTTGCTGGCGAGATCGTCGATCGCTTCATTGACCGACTTCCTGCGAATCGGATCCTGCGACACGTAGAACAGCGCCAGCGACGGACCGGCCGCGGAGAACAGGATGCCACCAACCAGGCAAAGGAAGAACGCCGCCTTGAAGAACGAGGTGACCTCTTCCGGTTTTGACCTGAGCGCGATGCAGGCGAACACCGTGGTGATGAGCAGCAGGATCAGTCCGACCGCCAGCAGCGCTGCGGTCGAGGATGAGGCGAGCACGAAGCTCGGCACCTGAACGAAACCATCGATGGCCTTGTCCATATCATCTCCCTCCGTCGTGAAGCCGTAGAGCTTCCAGAACCCGGTCATGACTACCAGCTCAGTCCTTGTCGGCGGTGCAGCGTCCGCCCGAGAAGCCAGCGAAGGCGGCACAGGTCTTGAAATTGAGCGAGAGCTTGTACAGGTCCGTTCGCTTGGCCGTCTCCTCGTTGCGCCCCTTCTGGTAGGAGAAGGCGAGCGCGACGTTCGGGTTGATGTCATACTTGATCGTGCTGTCGAGCCAGCTGCCGCTCTGCCCGGAATAGACCTCGCGCCACCAGTGATAGGTGACGGCGCCGCTCAGACCGGCGAGCGGCTCGGCCCAGGCCGGCAGCGTTGTGCCGAAATCCGCAACGCGGAACAGAAACGTCGCTTCGGGGCCGATGCGCAGCGAGCGGCCGAAACCGGAGAAGCCGATCGGTACGACACCGCCCTGGCGCTCGTCATATTGCACCTTGAGGTCGGGACGGAAATTGGTGGTCACGAAGGTGCCCGGAATCTGCCGGTTCACGCGCAGATACATCGGCATCCATTCGAGCTTGGCCTGCCCAGTGGTCCGGTTCAGGATACCGTCGCGGGTTTCGAGCCAGCTGCCGCGGACATAGTCGGCGCCACCGATCGGGTTGATGAATCCGACCTCGGCGCTGCCGCCGACGGTGATCGCATCCCGGCTGTCGTCGCTTGCCGCGGCGGAATGCGCTTCCTTATCGACCTTCACATAGGACGCCAGGCTGGCACCGATGAAGCGCGAGTAGTCTTCGTTGAGATAGCTGTAGGCGAGACCGACCAGTCCATTGACCTGCCAGATCGTGTCGGCGGCCGTGTTGTTGCGCGCCCAGGACAATTCCGCACCCGTCGCCTTCTCATTGGACTGCGGCTTGCCGAACATGTCGACATCGGCGAAGTCCTTGCGCACGAACCAGATGAAGTCGCTGACCGGCGCGGGCCTGGGCGTCGTCTTCACCGCCAGCGCTGCGGCTGCGGCCGACGCCCGCTGCGGGTGCGGCGTGGCGGCGACGGGCCACTGCTGCCCGCAGCCTTGTTTCAGGCGTTTGTGCCCATAGTCGCGCGCGATCGCCGTCCAGTCCGGCTCGGCCGCGGGGGCGGTCTTGTAGCACGCGAAGATGTCGTCAGCAGCGGCCGTCTCGGCTGCGGCCTGCGCCGCAAGAATGCCGCCGGCGACGGCGAGACTGGCGAGGCTCATGCGCTTCATCGGTACCTCTCTTCATGTGGTGGACTGGATCCCGCCGGTGCCCGCCTCAGTTTCCGGCGGCGCGGACCTTCTGGTAGATCAGCGTCACGATGTCCTTCACCAGTTCGCAGCCGGCGAACTCACTCGGCGTGTAGCTGGCGCGGCGCCACCCCCGCAGATGCCGGCCGATGTCGTAGATGTCATAGGCATCCAGGCCGAGATCGCCGGCGAGCGAGGTGGCCTCGGTCGCCGAGGGCCACTGGCGATGGAAATAGTCGAGAACGTATTGCTCCACTCTGTCGCGCGTCGTCGTCATGGCTTGCTCCGGGATTGAGGAATTGAGGCCGCGCGCAGGCCGACGAAACCTGCAGGACGCGGCCTGCAGGTTTCATCCGCCGCTCGCCGCATCACTTGCCAAACAGAGGACCGACGGACGGAAGAATGACCGCCGTGACCGTGCCCTTTGCGCCGTCCGCAGACGGATTGCCGAAGCCGAGGTTTGCAGGCGACGGGAAATTGCCTGGCGATCCTCCGCCCGTGCCCTTGCACCAGCCATTGGCCGGCGCGCCCTGGCCGCCGGGGCCCGGATTGCCCGGGCTGCCGCCCCGACCGGGGAGCCCGGCCCGCCCGCCGACATTGTTGATCCGCGAATAGCTCAGGACTTCGTAGGCAGGTCTGGTCGTGACGAAGACGAGATCGGCGCCTTGTCCCCCAGCGCCGGCGTCACCGCCGCGTCCTCCGGGACCGGCAGCGCCTCCCGTCCCGCCGGGGCCGCCACCCTCCTTGCAGTCGAACAGACTCGTGGCCCCTTCCTTGCCGTTTCCGGCCCGACCGCCGTTGCCACCTTTTCCCCCGGTCCCACCATCGCCGCCTTCAATGCCGCGGAAGAGAAGGACGAGGTTGAGAAGACCAGCCGGGATCGGCCCTTTCGGATCGGAGAGCTCTCCGGCGACCAGATAGACGTCGGGCAGTTGCCGGGTCTGTCCGGCCACGGCAGGCCCGCCAGGGCCGCCGGGATAGCCTGGATTGCCGGTCCGGTTGGTCTCGCCGGGATTGTCGGCGCCATTGGGACCTGCAGGGCCGTCACTGCCGACGGCGGCCACGGCCTGCGGATCGCGCTGGATGATGCTGTAGCTGTCGGGGTTGGCGAACTTGATGCGTTGCGCGGCCACCACGATGTAGGGATAGTTCAATCCGGTCAGCGTCAGCTTTGCCCCCGCCGCGAAGGAAATCTCGTCTGCCTTGATGATCTGCTGCGCGAATTTCTCCTCACCGCTGATCGGAATCAGCGTCTGCGTCAGCGGAGCCGCCTTGATCGCGGCCGCGATGTCGGGCGGCAGTGAGCCTGTCGGAATCTGCTGTTGCGCCAGAGCGACGCTGGGCAACAGCATGGCGGAGCAGGCCATCAGTCGAAGACTCTTCATCTGCAATCTCCTCAGGTCATCATGATTGTTTGAATCAGCGGCCCGCTTTCGAGACGCCGCGCCTGGACGGCGAGCTGCCATCCAGGTCGCCGAACAGCGCCTAGCGAGATCCCGGAATCGGGAAGCGGACGTTTCCCTCGGCGCTGTTGCGGGTCACGTTGCCGCCGAGCGAGACATCGCGGTTGACGTTGAGCCGCGGCTCGTTGGTGGAAGGATCACGGCTGATGTTCGGATAGTTGGTCGGAGGCGGGGCTGGAGCGTGGAAGTTCTGCAACCGCTCGCTGTCGGTTTGTTGATGCGGCTGATAGGTCGGCGCCAGGTCCTTGAGGTTCTGACCGGAGGCCTGGGACATCAGCAAGGGCGAGATGATCAAGCCCATCACGATACGGATATTGGATCTGCGCATTGAATCCTCCTGTTGTCTCGTTTGCACGGGAGGAACTATGCCGAGGTGGTGTGAGACGATCGTCAGGACATCGCAAGAGCATCGTCAAAAATGCATTGGAACGACGTCATCTGCACTCACGCACTTGCGCTATCGCGCGCGTCGGCAAGGGCGCAGCACAAGAGGCATCGGATGCAGGCTGGGAGTCGAGGCGCGCGCCTGTGCTGGCTCACTGTCTGCCAGCATGCTGCAACTGCGCGGCGGCGAACCGGGGAGTCGGGCTCAGCGCAAGTTTGGGCTGCGCGGATAGGTCCGCGGCGGCACGCCGGGGTGGCCGCTCGCACACAGGATGAAACTGCCGACACGGGCATGGTCACACGGCGAAGCAGCGACCGCGTCCTGCTTGATCGGCTCGAGCACGGCGGCGCCCGGCGGCGGGACGTCGGGGCTGGCCACGGGACCGTCGGTCACCGCAAGCGACGCAAGCACCGGGCCTGGTTGTAGCGATGCGAGATAATCTGCGAGCCTACGTACGAGTTGCGGCGCCGCCACGCTGGTGCCGCGCATCGCCACCACCGAACCGCTCCGCGTACCGGCCGCGAGCACGCCCCAATGCGCGGGCCCCTGGTCGGCGATGGCAGCACAATCGGGCTCGGCGCGCCCCGGCGTCGGACCGCTCGCCGTATAATCCGTCGGCTGGCCCGCGGCATCGACGGCGCCGACCACGAGCGCGCCCGCGCCGGTCGCGAGCGCCGACAGTGTGTCCTCGCGAGTCATGGGGCAGCCGCTGCTGTCCGGATCGCTGTAGCTGCCATCCAACGCCGCACGCTGATAGCCCCCTGCATGATCGAAATAGGACTGACGTCCATGCTGCACGTTGCCCAGCGGGGTATCGTCGCGCTGGATGTAGAGAAGTGCGGTCAGCGGCGCCTCCGATCCGTTGGTGACGGAAAGCCGCCAGCGCCCGGCCGGCGCTGGATGCCTCACGCTCCAGCGCGCGGTGGTCGGATTGACCGACAGATGAAAGCGAACGCGATCGGGCTGGCCGGCCACCTTGGCCAGGTGGCCATTGATGGCGGCGATCGGCTTGCCGTCATCCTCCAGCACCTGCACATCGCCATCACCGAATCCGTCGATCATGCGCGGCACATCGCCGGGCGGCGTCAGGCTGACGCCGACGCGCGGCCATTGCTGCGCGATCGCTTCGCCGTCGAGCCAGATCTCGAGATGATTGGACGTACCGTCATCCGGCAGCATGATCCAATCGATCTGATCGGAGGCGCCGGGCTGCACAGCCATCCGGCCCGTAGTCCGCTCGCGATAGCTGTTGCCGGCCGGCAGCACCAGATAGGTCGGGCCGCCGCGTTGGTTGCGGCGCTCGATCATCCGCGACAGAGCCTGCTCGATCTCGTGGCTGCCGTTCTTGGGGCCGGCCGCGATGCCATAGCTGAAATTGATGACGAGCGGCAGCTTCGGGCTGATCCGGTCGGCCCACAGCATGATCTGACGCGCTCCCTGCAGCACGTAGCTCGCCATGGTGACGCCGGTCGTATCGCCGGACACCGGCGACGGCAGTTGCACCGCCAACAGAGGCCGCTTGCTGGCGATATCTTCCGCGGCCGGATCGTAGCCGCCGGAGAGATCGAGGATGTGTGTGCCGTGCGAGACGCGTTGCGCCAGCGGCTTGTGCTGATCATTGCCGAAATCGGTCATGCCGAACGCGCGATAGATGTCGGCCTCGCTCGCATTCGCCGCAAACAGCACGTCGAGCTCATCGCCGGTGAGCCGCTGCCCGGCGGCGACGCCGAAATCCTTGGTCCGGCGCTCGACATCCTGCAGCCAGATCGCTCGGATGCGCGATCTGCCGCTCCTGCTGCGAAAACGGCGGTTGGCAAAAGCGATGCCGTCATCGATGACGCCGATAGCGACCTGCCGCGTCAAATCCGTCAACGGCTTGCCGAGATCGGTCGGCGCGGCGATGACAGAGTCGAAGCGGAGCCCTGGAATCGGTGGGCCGACATGGATCGTCGTGAAGAGACCGTTGGCGGCAGTGCGATTGGCGATGTCTTCGGGTCGGTAGATAAAGAACTGAACATCGCGCGGATCGTCCGGCGGCGGGACGCGACCGATGCGGATGTCGTCGATCAGCTTCGTCAGCAGATCGAATTCGTCGGCCGACATGCGGATGGTCAGCGCGCCTACAGGCTCATCCGGCTCGTGGCCGGCGGCCACGATGGCGGCCAACTGTCCGAGATGGGCCACATAGCTGCCGTTGGCCTCCGGCAGCAGTTGGATCTGCGCGCTACACCAGTCCAGCCTCTTGCCAAGTGGCCTGTTGCGCAACTCCCAGTCCTGATAGGGATTGGCTCGTTCGGCCCGATCTCCTCGCCAGTCTCTCATGCGCCTGTCCTTTCGTGTCAGCCGACGATCAGGCGGCACTCGGCGAGCGCCTGCGTCCAGAGATGCTGCAAGATCGGCGAGGCTGGAACGGTCGATGGCGTGCCGGCCTCGATGATCGCGCCGCCGCCACCCTGCTCGCTGGCGACGTTCGCAGCGGCCGATCGCCTGTAGGACATCGCCAGCACATCATCGTAGCGGAAATCGTCGTTGAACCCCCGCCCGTCGAACTTGCGCATCGTGACCTGGCCGCAGCCGGAGCAGCGCGCAATGAACAGCTCCGCCAAGGTCCAGCCCAGCACCATACCGGCCACGCTGTCGACCGGAAAATGCACGCCGGCGACCGTCCGGTTGATGGCAATGCGCTCGGCGTGGCGCATCAGCTGCACGAACACTGGATCGGTCGCATCGACATCATCCCGCCCGGTCCTCGCCTTGCGCATGAGGGCATTGATCACGAAGGCCGCGGCAAAGGATTCCGTGGCATGGCCGCTCGGCAGCGAGCCATGCCCCGGCGTCTGGATCATCGGCTGTATCTGGGGTGAATATTCGATTGGGCGCCGGCAGGTGAGCGCATGCTTGACCCGCATTTCGATCGTGGTCGTCACCTGCAGGATCAGCGCCAGCAGCTCGGCGGTGTGCGGGCTGCGGCTCGGATTCCAGTATCCGACCAGACCCAAGAAGCTGGTGAAATCGTGCAGCTCGGCCAGGATCTCGCTGCTGCGTTCCATCCGCAGCGCGGCATAGTTGAACACCCAAGCCGCTTGTCTGGCGAAGTCCGCGGCATTGGGACGGATCATGTGCACGATCGGCGTGAACGTCTCATCGCTGCGGCCACGGTACTGAAGCGAGATCGAGGTCTCGCCTTCGTCATAGACAAGGCCCGACAACAGCTCGCCCGCGAAGATGCGCAGTCGCACGTCGCGCGACCAGCGATCGAGCGCCTCTGGCCCGGCAGTATAGTGATCAGGCGTGTGTGACGGCTGGTTCCAGTAGCCGACGACGCCCTCCCGGCTGGTAATCAGCGCGCGTGCGCGCGACGAGGCGCGGGCACGGCGGCCCTCGCCGCTCTCACCGCTTTCGCCGCTCTCACCACTTTCGCCGCTTTCTCCGCTCTCCCCGCTTAGCCATGCCATCTGCCGCCTCCCTGCCTGGCTCGGCGGACTTGCTCCGCCCGTTACCACTGAATGGTCGTTTTGACGGCACGCGCGGTCAAGCCGCCCGCCTTCGAAATGACGGCGTTTCACGGATTTTTCACGTTGACAGCAAGGGTGTTGGAGACTTCACTACTCAATCATTGGTTTCCGTATTTTCACGACTGATTACATCATGGTTGTGGGCGACGAATGTGAGCTCCGATCCAAAATTGCTGATCAAGCTTCTTGGTCCGTTTCGCGTGGTCAAGGCTTCTGGCGAGGATTGCACGCCCAGAGGACGCAAGGCTTGCGCTCTCATTGCGATGTTGGCGCTGGCGCGTGAGCACAAGCGATCGCGGGTCTGGATCCAGGACAGGCTCTGGGGTAGCCGCGGCAAGGAGCAAGGCGCGGCCAGCCTTCGCCAAAGCCTGACCGAAATCCGCAAGGCGCTGGGCGACTACCGCTCTCTGCTTTGCGCTGACAGCTTCGTCATTTCGCTCGATCCAAAGCTATTTGAGACCGACATCGCCCGTTACGCTACCGCGTCACCGCAGCAGACGATGGCGCCTCCCCAAGGTGAGTTTCTTGAAGGCTTTGACATTGCAGAGGAGGAGTTCGAGGATTGGCTGCGCGAGGAGCGTGCGCGATTCCAGACGCACGTCGCGCCGGCGCCTGAACTCCACCACGCCGCCAATCTCGCGACCGACCTTGCAGAGCACCTGCAGCCCCCCAAGGAGCGGCCCTCACGAAACCGGATCGTCCTGATCCCCGGCTGCCGGACAGGCCCGTCGGATGCCGCGGTCGTGACGGATAGCCTCGTCGATTCCATCGCCAAGACGATCAAGGAACTGGGCGTAGCCACGATCCAAGATCGTCGCGACATGAGCGCGTCGGCCGCCTGGCCGGCGGACACTTTGCCCGGAGATGGCTTGACTGGTGACGATGGCGCCTCGGTCAGCACGCTGTCCCTGCGCTCTGATGTGTTCGGATCTGACACGAGCAAGATCGTTCGGCTCGCGCTGCTGCAGCGCCCTGCGAACACGCTGGCATGGTCGTCGACATTGCAGATCAACGGCGACGGTACGCTCGACCTGAACGACACCAATGTGATGAGAACCATCAACCTGGTGGTCAACTTCGCCGTCGATCAGCTCGCTCATATCGATGATGGCGCTCCGAGGTCTGCCTCCCATCTATGCTATGCTGGTATCCTGCGCCTGTTTCGACTTGGCAGAGCCAACTTCGAGTCCGCCGACAAGCTGTTCGCGGCTGCTTTCGCGGCCGAGCCACGCGGCATCTACCTCGCGTGGCGCGCCTATTTGCGCACCTTCATGCTCGCCGAGCGCCAATTCAACTGCCGCCAGACGATCGAGGCGGAGGCTTTCGATCTGATGTACCGGGCGCTGGAGCTCGAACCTTACAACTCCTATGTTGCTGGCCTGAGCGCGCATGTCCATTCCATGATGCGACGCTCGTACGTTGCCGCCTATGAGCTGGCCGAGCGAGCCATTCAACTGAACCACGCCAACCCGATCGCCTGGGCCTGCCTGGGAATCGCAAAGAGCTATCTCGGCAAACCAGAGGACGGCTTCCAGCACACATTGCTTGCCCGTACGATCGCTGGTGCGGCACCATTCCGTTTTCAGCTCGATGCCCTGAGCTGCATTGCAGGGACGATGGCGGGAGAACTAGACAAGGCCGTCCATCTTGCAGAAGCCAGCCATGCTCTTGCTCCGACCTTTGCGCCCCCCTTGCGATATTTGTCGGCTCTCTATGCGCATAATGGGCACCGTGAGCTTTCTTTCGAGATGGTTCGCAAGCTGCAGACAACGGAACCAGACTTCTCATATGACAAGCTGAGGGATAAAGCCTATCCCGCGGCTGGCCTCCATCGGACATCAATCATCAACTCGCTGCCAGCCCGACAGTTCTAGCGGCGTCACACTTCATCCGAGAGGTTGTGGAGCGGCAGACGCGATCGCTTACGGTCGCAACGCAGTCCACGCGCATCGATTGACGCGAGCGAAGGCCACGAAAGAAAAACCCAAGGACGCCTCATCCGACGAGCCGCTTCAGAACAGCTCGAACGATCGTCTCTGCGTCAGCGCAACAAGGGTTCTCTCAATCGTCCTTGCCAAGGGTCAAGCTCCATCGCTTTCATTTCGGGGCCCGACGAGAGCACACAGGACCGCTTCAAGCCGGGTGACGCGTCACTCTTCATTCGTCCAATAGATCCAAGAACTGTTCGACCCTTCGTAGGGCAGGCTCATCGCTGCGCCCGGGATAGACGACGCGATCGCCCTCGCGCTGCAGTGAGCGCGAGCGTAATTTGCCGATCCTCCCTGCGAGCATCGTTGCAGCAATCGCATCCGGGCCGACATCGAGACGCATGATCCCTCGTTGCCGGCAATCTACCCTGAGCTTGGCGACAGCAAAGAAATTGCTGGCCTCAGATGGCAGCTTGCCGAATCGGCGGTGCGTTTCATCCTCGAGCTCCTCCAGCTCGTCATCACTCCGGCACCGAGCGGCTCGAGCATAGATCTCGAGCCGGACCGCCTCCGATTGCACATAGCTCGCGGGAAGCAGCTCAGGGATGGGAAGATTCAGCTCAGGGATCCAGAGCGCGGACATTCCATCGCGGTCTCCCTCCAGGGCAAGCGTAAGAAGGTGGCCGTAAAGCGTCGGTCCGAACACCTGCGTGTGGCCGGATTGTCGATCGGAGCGCAGGTCGCCGCCGCCGCGGAGGTCGAGGTCGCGAGCGCTGATCGCGAAGCCGGCGCCCGGACGGCTCAATTCCTCGAGAACGGAAAGCCGTTTTTCCGAGCGTTCGGAGCCGCCTTCCGTTAGGAAATGTGCAAACGCCCGGATGCCGCCGCGTCCTACGCGTCCCCTGAGCTGATGCAATTGTGCCAGGCCAAATTTTTCCGGCCAGCACACAACGATAGTGTTCGCACGTGGAATGTCGAGGCCGCTTTCCACGATGTTGGTTGCAAGTAGTACATCGGCACGACCTTCGACGAACCCCATCAATCGCTCGTCAATCTCGTCCGTTGGCAACTTGCCGTGAATGGTAATGATACGTAGTTCCGGCGCCAGCGCGTGGATCCTGGCCAGCAGGGGATCGAGATCCTGGATCCGCGGACAAATGACAAAACTCTGACCGTTACGTCTGTGCTCACGAACCAGGGCAGCGGCGATAGCTATGTCCGAGAGCGGTGCCACCTTGGTGGCAACCGGAACACGATGGACCGGCGGGGTCGCGATCACGCTGAGATCCCTCAAGCCCGTCAAGCCGGCCGCAAGTGTGCGGGGGATCGGAGTCGCACTCATCCAGAGCCTGTGGCCGTTCTTATTGAGGCCCGACAGCATGGCCTTCTCAGCAGCGCCGAAATGCTGCTCCTCGTCAATGATGATCAGGCCAAGCTCGGCAAATCTCACCTCCTTGGATGCGAGCGAGAGGGTCCCGACGACGACCCTGAGTTCTCCGCTCTTGAGGCGCTCCCTTACCTTTCGCGCTTCGGCGGTCGAGGCAACCCGCGACAGGTTTCCAACATCGATGCCAAGAGGCGCGAAGCGCTTGCGGAACGTTTCGACATGCTGTCGTGCCAGCACTGTCGTCGGCACGACGATAGCGACCTGCTTTCCGGCCAGCACGGCGGCTGCCGCTGCTCGCAGCGCCACCTCGGTTTTGCCAAAGCCGACGTCCCCACAGACGATCCGGTCCATCGGGTGCCCCGATGCAAGATCATCCAGAACGTCGCGGATGGCCTTCGCCTGATCGGGGGTAGTGAAATAGGGAAAACGCGCGACGAACTTCTCATAGACAGCAGGGCGCGGCACGAGCTTCGGAGCCGGGCGCCGACGGCGCTGACTCATCTGCTTGGCCAGCTCCTTTGCGACCACATGAATCTCCGTCTCGGCAGCAGCTCGCCGCGGCCGCCATGAGCTGCCGTCGGCCTTGTCCAGCGAGGTGTCTCCGAGCTCAGCGGCGTAGGGCCAGATCAGGGCCAATTCTGCGAGAGGGACGAGAACGGCATCGTTTCCGGCGAATACCAACCTGACCATCTCGCGCGCCGAAAGATCTCCCGTGCCCATGGATCTCAAGCCGCCAAGGCGTGCCAGTCCACGTTGCAGATGAACGACCACGGATCCGAGTTCAGGGAGGTCTCCCGAATCGAAGCCGGGCGTCCATGCCCAGTTCATCGGTTGCGGTTGGTGTGCCCTGCTGCCGAGCACGTCGGCAGCAGTGATGACCACGAGCGGCTTCTTTCCAGGAACGACAAAGCCCGCATCGAAGCCTGCCAGCAATGCGGCCTGCTGCCTGCCCGTTGCGGTCGCGTGCGTCCAATCCGGCACGCATTCAGCCTTGATAGCGCTCATCCGGGCCATCACACGCAAATCCGCTTCGACCGCAGCGACGAAAAGCACACGTGCCCTACCGCGCTGGGCTTCCTCGATAAATGCACGGAGGGCCTTCCGCGGAGAGGCCGCCTTGTAGAACTCTGGCGTCGCACGATACGGAGTGGTTGGCGGCAACACAGTGATCTTCTTCGCCGCCAGCTCCCATTCGCGTCGGCTGAGATAGGCACGGTCGCGCTCACTGCGGGCGGCCGCATCCTCGATCGTGCTCAACCAGGTGTCGGCGTGCCTGGGCACGGTGCTGTCGGCGATCCATTTGGCGCGCGCACAATAGTCCAATAGGCTGGACCTTCTTCGAGCCCGGCCCGTGAACGCCAGCCGCTCGGACATCGGATCAATCAGGAGCTCCTTCGTTTCGGAAATCACCTCCTGGTCTATCGGATTGATCGCTGCAATGCGCCGGATTCTCCCTCCGGAATGCTCTATCCTAAAAGGTCCGAACGCGCCGGCTGGGAATATCTCGAAGGTGTTGCCGTGAAACAAAACTCCACCGGGATAATCCGGACTATCGTCCAGGTCGTACCCGAGAGCTTGCAGACGGGCCTCAAGGTCTTCCTCGGAATAGACGGTCCCGGTCCGAAGTGGAAATCCGATACGAGACCAGTTCGCAGGCAACGGCAGGAGCTCCATTATGGCCTCCGCCGTCGTGATCAGCAGGATCGGCTTCTTTGCCCTGGCAAGGCGTCTCAAGACGGAGCTCCGCCGGCCCGCGATATCACGTGAAGGCTCAAGCTGATCGAACGGAAGCGTGTTCAAACGGGGATAGACGAGCACATCACAGCCCGGCTCGATAACTGGGATGATCGAACCCAACAGCTCGGCTCGGCTCTCATTTTCGGCGAGGAACACAAGTCCGCCTCGACCCGAAGCACGCCATCGCGCCGTAAGATACAGCGCCAACATGCCCAGTGGAGACGAGGAGGAAATGCCAGTCCGAATCGGAGCCTTCGTTGTTGTCGCAACCGATGTCTTCTTCCGCGGGGCGGCCTTTGGTGACGCGGAGCGCTTTGCTGATGTGTTCTTGCGCGGCGTTGAGCCACGGAGCGTACGAAGAGCAGTGGTCACTGAATTCTCGTGCTGAATTGACGAATGCTAGGCAAGCCTGCGAATCTTTGTCGAGCTTTAGCGGATTCGACGGCTTCAAGGGATCCAAACTTCGGAGTGTCGATCACCGTTCTCCCCTTAAGTGCGACGGTGTCACCAACCAGCACCATCGTCGCGCTCCACGTGGCAGACTGGGGTGCCATGACAACTATGACTTAGAGATTCGTTCTTGAATGACCATGGTACGAACGCGTTGATAAGCGTGATTGCGGCCTTGGTGACTGAGCTGCACAGAATTCACGAGCCCGGCTGAGACGGCCTGCGGTGGGACGACCCGTCACCAGGTTTGAGCAGAACCGGCGGTTGCCCATGCTGGAAGCGATGCCGCGTGATCTCTGCCCTTATGGCTATGGGCCTCTGCCGGAGAGGCTCAGGCCGCAACGTACAATAACGCAGTGACTCTCGATTCGGCACAATCAAGGCGAACTTCTCCGCGCTCAACCTTGAGCGGTGTTCCTCGTGCTGGCTCTCCGTTGCTTCTCCTATGTCATGAAGGAAGCGCTGAGGTCGGGAATGGGTCTTCGGATATTCACACTTGCCGGCCGCTGCGTAATCTTGGGGCGCCGAGCGTCTGCCGCCGCGCGAGAAATTGCCGACTTGGGAATGGCGCGCGCCCGTTCAACCCTCCATCTCCGGCGGCCGCGCCACCGCTATATTTCGACGGTGACGTTTCATGCGTTCATGCCTTCCGCTTCGGAAGGATCGCGTCGAAAGCGAGCCTGCTCGACCGCTCGCCGCGATCGGTCTCCTTGCGGATGCCGAGCCAGACAAAAGTGCGGCCGTTGTACCAGCGCGTGCGCTGGAAGCTCTGGGTGACACGAATGCCCGCGCGCGGCACCTCCTCCTCATGGAGATTGTAGCCCTGCTGCTGCGGGAGGTCGAGACCGTGGCGCAGCAGATCGGTGCGAGGTTCGACGCGCACCGGCGGATCCGGGTCGCGGTCGATGACCCGCAGCATTGCTGCGCGACGCAGCTGGATCTCGCGGCTGTCGTTGTCGATGTGCACCGGGATGAATGGAATCCAGTTCTCCGGCATCTCGCTCATCAGCCGATAGCGGATCGCGGCGTCGTTCTCAATCGGCGGCGCAGGTGGTGGGCCCGGCGGCAGGCTCTCCTCCACCAGGCGACGGAAATAGCGGCGGGTGTCGAGCGCGGCGCTGCGCCCGCTCTTGCGGTCGCCCGAAGCCAACATCACCCGCGACTCGACGCCCCACACCATGTTGGCCATCTCGTCGCGGAACAGTTCCACCGACTCCAGCGGCTCGCTCTCCTGGATCTTCGGCACGCTGGGCACGATGAACAGGCTGAGATCGGCGGGAATGTCGTCGCTCCCCTTCGTCGCCAGCGTAAACATCGACCAGCGTTGCCAATCCGCGTCCCCGCCCTTGCCCGCGGCTTCGACCCAGATCCGCTCTCCGAAGACGTTGGTCACGCTCATGCCGGCGACCCGGGTGATCGTCCCGGCCGGCACCGTGAACGGCATCAGGAACCAATCGTTGGCGTAGACGAGGCCGAATTCGATCAGCAGCAGCTTGTTGACGTCCGTCGTCTCCGGATCAATGTCGCCGAAATTCGTTCGTCCCTCCTCAAAGGTCCACCAGCGCGTGTTCGGCATGCCGTCGAACTGGATCGGCGCCGGGATGAACGACGCCGTAAAGGTCGTCTCGACGGCGGCCGGCGGCGGCGCGTCCGCCAGGTCACCGAGTCCTGCGCCGGAGGCGTCGACGTCGAAATTGTACCAGTCGAGATGCCCCTGGAAGTATTCGTCGGCGACCACGAGCTTCTCGCCGCCCGCCTTGGGCGCCGACGCTGCGAAGGCGTATTCGAGGCGATCGGGCAGCCAGGCATCGGCGGCCCCCGCGGCGGGCTGGTAGAACGCCTCCCGGTACCAGCCAAGGAATTCCGCCTCGGCCGTCTCGATCGCAGCGGCGCTGGCCGGATTGCCGAGCACGACGAGGTCGTGCGCGTGATTGCCGGGCGCGGCCGTCAGATGCTCGACGAGGTCGTAGCCGTCCATCGACCGGCCGGCCAGCGCCGCCATCGTCTGCCAGGCTTCGCGATGGGCGGCGACCGGCGCATCGGCCTTGAGCGCGGGATCTGGCATGGCGACCGGCAGCGCCGCGATGAATTGCTGGGCAAGCCCCGGCTCGATGCCGGCGACGAGCTTCAGCCAGCGCCGGCCCAGGGCGATGCGGAGATCGAACGCGATCTTCTGGCCGGCGAGACGGAACGGGATCGGCCGCCGCTCGACCTTGGCTTCGAGCGGCACGTCGTCGGCGAACGCTTCCGGCGGATTGCCGGCCGTGCGGTATTTCGTCAGTTCGGTGGTCTCGATGTGCACCTTGGCGACGACGGGCGAGCCGGCGTCGTCGCCCTGAAACTCGCCCATCTGCCACTGCTTCGTCAGCAGCCACAGCGGATCACGGACCTCGGCCTTGAGCGCGCGGTCGAAATCGTGCGTGCGTGGGCGGCCCTCGAGCCTGTTCCACAACGTGATGGTGGGCAGCTTCACCTTGCCGGAGAACACGGCGGAGAGGTTCTGAACCGCGACATAGTCAGCCATTGCCGGTCTCCGTCTCGGCCAGCACCGCGGCGAGGTTGTTGTTATAGGCGAAGTTGAGCGAGGCCGTGATCGGATGGAAGGCCACGGCGGACACCAGCGCCGGCAGGAAGCGGGCATAGGCGGTCGTGTCGACGTGGTCGGGCTCGATCGCGCGCTTCTTGGCGAGGTCCATCGTCTCGCGCACCGTGTCGACGAGATCCTGCCACTGCCACGAGCCGACAAATTTCGGCGGCAGCGCCAGCAGCAGAGTCTGCGGCGGCTCGGCGTTTGGCCGGTCGAAGTGGAACGCCAGACCGGTATCCTCGGTCGGGCGCGGGATCACTTCGGTCCACTCGTCGAGCAACAGCCCGAGTTGCCGCCGCGCCGGATCGAAGCTTTCGGCGAAATGCGCGGTATAGAGCAGCTTGTCCTCGTCGATCACGAACGGCTTTCCGTCGGAATCGGTCTCCGGGAATTCGAGTCCGAGCCACGGCAACTCGGGGCGATGCGGAAATTGCAGCGCCTGCAGCGCGACGCCCGCCCCCGTGAACGCGTCGGCAAGATGCTGCGAGGCTTCCAGATCGTGCAGCTTCGACCGCACCCGCGCGACACCCGTGAACCAGTCGTCGAGCGGAAAGCGGCGTCCGATCGTCGTCTTGACGAACCCGAGAATGGTCTCGTCCGCCTGCGCGCCCGCGCCCCAGGCGTTGCTCCATTCACCGGCCTGCGCCGCTGGCAGGCCGAAATCCGGAACGATCTTGAAATCTTCGCCGAACAACAGCTTCGCCGCCGCGGTCAACGCCTCGATCTTGTTCTTCGCCTCCGCCGCGGCATCGTATTGATCGAGCCGGGCCTGGATCGCCGGCAGCCGCGTCGTCAGCTCGAGCGCGAGCGCGGCGGTGCGCTTCGCCATGTCCTCTGCGAGCGCGACGATCGCCGTGCGCTGTGCCGCGATGTCGATCGCCGCCGCGTCGAACGCGGCGTTCGCAGCCTTCGACGCCTCGATGCCGTCATGCAGGGCGGCGAGATCGGTCGCATTGTCGTAGAGCATGATCAGAACGGCGCGCTGTCCAACAAAGGCGGCGCGCTTGCCGCTCATGAGATCGTCGCGGAAATCGTCCGGCTGCGCCGGTAGAGGGTCGGTCGCCGTGGTCGCGATCAGCTTTTCGGCCACCCGCAGCGCCAGGAACTTCGCCGCGTCCGGCGTGCCGGAATCAGCGTCGTAGGCGACTATGCGTGCGTCGAACTCGGCGAGCTGCCTGGTCCATCGAGCGATGTAGCCGGCGAGTGCGGCGCGCAACTGGGCGAAGATCCGCCGCCGGTCGGCGTAGACGGCACCGGTACCGGTCTGCAGCGCCGCGAACGGACCGAGACCCTGCATCACCGACACGAAGCCGGTGATCGTCTGCTCGATCTCGGTGGCGATCTGGGCCTCCTGCTTGGCGTCGAGGCGGGCCTGCAGCGCCGTACGGAAGGCGTCGAGATCCGCAAGCCGCGCGGCGAGCAGATCGCGCGGCAGCGTCGCCCGCTCGCGCGCGAGCGCCGCGTCAAGATCGGCGGCCTCGTTCGCCTCGCCGGCCATCGCCATGTCGCTCGCCTTGAGCGGACGCGAGCGCAGCAGCAGGCTTCTGAGATGCCGCACCAACGCCGACAGCTCGAACAGCGGCACATGCCCGGCGATCGCCGCAATCCTCTCGCGGTAGGCGATCGTCAGCATTGCGTCCGGGCGCGGTGCATGGACGGCGATCACATGCGCTTCGATCAGATCGTCGAGCGCCTTGGCGGCTGGATCGTTGTCCGGATCGAGCAGATACAGCAGGTCGATCGGCAGCAGGCCGAGATCGGCCTGCGTCACGTTGTAGGCGACGGAGGAGAGATCGAGCGGGTCGGTGACCGTCACCGAGCAGGCGACCGCTGCCGGCGGCGGCAGAATGCCCGCGAGCCAGGCGTTGAGCGCAGGCTCCGCCTTCGCCCGCGGCGATGTCAGCGCGCCGTCGTTCGGGTCGAGCCCGGCCTTGAGATGCAGCGCCACCCGATGGGTCAGCGTCACCCCCGACCGCGGCGTACGCACCACGTCGGGGGTCGCCGGGAATTTTCCCTTGGAGTAGGTGTCGAGCACGGCGCCGGCGCGGTCGTAATTGCCCTGCACCACCTGATGCACGCTCTCTGCCATCGCGAGGTCGGCGACCGCGTCGGCGATGTCGGCAATCCGCGCGGCCTCGACGGTGATCGCCGCGGCCTGCTGCGGGCTCGCCGTCGGCAGGTCGGCATCGTGGCCGAACGGGTAGCTGCTCACGCCGCTGGTCTTGATGTGCTCGACCAAAGCAAGGCCGTCGATGACGTTGCGCGCCTCCACCCGGTTGATCCGCAGTCGCCGACCGAACGCGTCGAGCCGACCGGTACGCGTCGGAGCCAGCCGGTCGCCGACCAGCGGGAACACCTTGCGGAGGTCGTAGATGAACCCGTCCACTTCGACGTCGTGACGGTCGTGCAGGCCGCGCTCGAACTGATAGCCGAGCAGCGCGCCGAGGCTCTGCTCGCCCTTCATTCCCTCGATGATCGACAGCGCGATGCGGACTCGTTCCGAGCTGAGATTGACAGCGAGGCTGCTGGGATTGTCGGGCGTGGCGTTGGACAGATAGCCGTTGCGCAGCACCGCGGCGGTCACCGCTTGGTTCAGCGACGGCGCGTGGATGTAGCCCTGGTTGCTGCGGTCGCGCATCAGCGGCGGCGCATCCGGATCGGCGAAGATCGCCGCGAGGTTTGCCGGCAGCTCGACCGCCGTCAGCTTCTTGAACTCCGGCTTGACGTTCTCGAGCCAGCCATAGGCGCCGAGATAGATTCCGGTCTTCGCCTCGCCGGTCGGTGCGCCCGGCTGGGCGGTCCCCTGGCCGGCACCGTTCGGATAGCGCATCCGCTCCAGTTGGCGGCTCATGATGCCGCCGTACCAGGCGTCGAACCGGTAGGTGCAGAGGTCGAGATGCTCGGCGAACACCCGTTCCAGAACCGCCGTCGGGGACCTCTTCAGCCGTTCGAGCGCATCGAGCTGGCGCTTGAGATACGCGGTGGCGACCATCGAGGTCAGCACCGTCGGGATGAACTCGCCGACCGTCCTCAGTCCCGTTCCGGTGACCGCGGCGTCGCTGCGGTGGAGGTAGCGCCAGCGGCTGCCGCCGGCCGCAGCCGGCACGGCGAGGCTCGCCTCCTCGACCTGGAAGAACTTCGGCTCGCGCCGCGCCGCCTTCAGCTCGGTCTCGCCGATCAGCCCGGCATTGAAGAACAGGCGGATGCTGGTCTCGACGAAGCTCAGGTCGAGCGCGTGATGCAGCATGAGATACAGCAGCGCGTTCGGGCGCTGGGTGAAGCCCTGCTGCAGCCGCAGCGCGTCGTGGGAGGTCGCCGCAGCCTTGATCAGCCAGCCGATGTAGTTGTCGCCGCCGGCGGTGTAGGCGCGGATCTGCTCGGTCTCCGACAACGGACGGTCGTCGATCAGCGGGCCCTTGAGCTGGTTGGGCGCCTTGAGAAAGAGTTTCTCAAGGATGTCCGGCACCTCGATCCCCTCGGGCGGCGTGTAGCCGAGCTGCTTCAGCAGATCGAGCCCGCTTCCGACATAGCCCGCGGCGAGCAGGAGCGCGACCAAGGCGCCGCCCGCCCCCTGCATCGCGAGGCGGTTGTACAGTTCCTTGAAGCTTTCGGCGAAGCGCTGCTGGAATTCCACCGATCCGGCGTGCAGGCCGAGGACATCGAGCAGTATCTGATGACGGTCGCCGTCCGGCTTGCCGATGTAGGACACCCGCGACATCAGCGGCTCGAGATCGGCCTCGACCTTGCGCAGCAACTGATACAACCGCGTCAGGAACCGAAGTTCCGGATCGTCCGGCGCGTGCGCGGCCCCGACTACGACGTTCGACCCCGCGAAGATCCACTGGATGCGCGAGCGCGGCGTCGCCGGCAGGATGCCGTAGGGCTGACGACCGACGCGGATCGTGGGCATCGGCCCGCGTGCCGACACGTGCCGGACGAAGAAGTCGCGGGTCCGCTCCACCGTCGAATCGTCGAAGACCGGATGAAGCATGCTCTCCATGAAGTAACCGAGCGTGGCCGGCCACAGCGCCGTGTTCATGGCGCGGGCGTCGTTGACGTCGTGGCGATGGTAGAACGGGATCGCTGCCAGCGCGGCCGGATCGAGACCGAGCGTGGCGGCGAGGCAGCGTCCGTCTGTCCGCTCGAACCATCCGTCGGGGTCCAGGGGCGGAGTGCCGAAGTAGTGATCGAAGCTGACGTCGGAATCCTCGCGCCAGCTATAGGCGGCGCCCTCGCCCTCGACGTTGTTGGTCGGCTGGCCCTGCGGCAGGATCGAGAACCCCGCCTTCGACTGATGATGATGGGTGAACAACTGCTCCAGCGCGACCCGGCCGGCGTCTGCATCGGCCCCGAGCCGCACACCGAGCACCATCAACTGATCGAAGCCACGACGGAAGGCGGGCGGCGTTAGCAGCACCCGGAATCCCATGCCGATCTCGACGGCGCGGTCGAAGTTGCGCACCCATTCGAGCTCCGGACCGAACTTGATGTCGTCGCCGTCGTGCGCGACCGATGCGTCGTCCGTTCCGGTCGGCGACGGCGTGACCGGCAGCGGCGATGGAATCGGCTTTCCGAGCTGCTCGAGTTCGAGCGTTCCGCCGTTGTAGCCGAGCAGGACGAGGCGATCAGGCAAGGTCCGGGCGGTCGCCGGCTGCGACCAGCCGGTCTCGCGCATCGGCGTGGCGTCCGCGGCGGGAAACTCCAGATACGCGGCGATGACCGTGGTGGTCGTGCGATCCGCGCCCTCGGGCGGCGCGTCGGCGAGATTCCGCGGCCGGTACGCCTCACGGACCGCCGCGGCGCGCTCGGCCCCGAGCGCGTTGTCGAGCGCGGCGATCGCGTCCGTCTGCGCGGCCACATCCGTGCCGGCGCGCCACAGCGCGGTCCAGAATGCGCTGACCGCGCCTCGCTCGGGATCGGCCAGCGGCGCGCTGGTCACCACGGTCAGGATCACGGTCGGCACGCCTTCCACCCTGGCCGGTCGCGCTGCCTCGTTGAGCGGACGATGAGTCTGGGTCACGTAGTAGGACCGGCCCGAGCCCTGTCCGCTCAGCAGCGTTCGCCAGGCGGCCCGCTCCCCGGCGGTGTCGTGGTTCGCCCGCCAGACGTCGGCCCAATAAGCCTGGGCGCGCTTCACCTCGTCTTCCGACAGCGCCTCCTCGAAGCTGTCGACGGCGATGTCGTCCGGATAAACCCGGACCCACAGCTCGTCGCGGTCGCCGCCGAATTCCGTCGCTTGCTTGAAGCGCGTTTCGATCCGCAGCGGCATCAGCAGGATCGGCGTCTGATCGGACAGCAGGCCGATGTTGCGGCGCGGGTCGGTGAAGTTCGCGAACAGCCCGATATTGCGGACCACTTCGTCCTTCGCCGCCTTCAGCGCACCGCCCAGCCGCTCGATCTCGGAGGCCGCCGCCTTGATCTCCTTGTCGATCGCCGCCAGCGCCGGATCGTCGGCGCCCTTGCTGACGCGCTCGGCCCGTGCGCGGTCGCGGATCAGCCGCGCGCGGGTGTGGCGAAGCCGACCGATCTCGCGCGACGTCGCATCGGCCGCGGCGCGCGACGCTTCTAGCTCCTTGCGGATATCATCGAACTCGGCCATTTCGCCTCCGCCGCCCCCTGTCGTGTCCGCTGCGCGATCAGTTCGGCAGCATCTCGCTGCCGTGCACCGCGACCAGCACGGGAACCTGGTAGAGGATGTAGGCGAGCTCCGCGGAGTTGCTGTCCGGATGCCAGCGTAGCGCCTTGTCCTCGTCGTACTGTTGTTTCTTCTCCTGCAGCTCCGGCGCCACCGGATCGTCCAGGGTGAGCGTCGGCCCGCCCGGCCTGATCTGCAGAAAGCCCTTGTCGGCGTCGGACAGCACGTCAGGCCAAGCGAGGTCGTTCCAGACGTTGAGCGGCCCGTCGCGAGAAATATCAAGGCCGAAGCGCGGCTCGCCGGGCCGCTCCTTGATGACGAAGAACCAGCCCGGCGCCGTCGAATTGCCGCGGCCGGTGCCTCCCTTTGCCTCCTTCGAGGTCAGGTCGAAGCCAATGAAGGTGATGTCGGGATCGACCTTGGCTTCGTAGAGCGGTGTACGCAGGCGGTCTTCCACCGGACCGTCGGTCTCCAGCACCCGCTCGACGCGGGGATTGATCGCGCCGCCGTCGTCGCGCTGCCAGCGCGCCTTCTGGGCGTAGATCACCGCGGTGGGATATTTCTTCAGCAGCTCGCCGCGGATGACGAGGACGACTTCCTCCTCGTTCTCGCCCGGCTTCTCGCGATGGTCGTGATCACCGAGCTTGGAGAACAGCGACCAGGTGTGGAGCGGCGGAATATCGCGGAGCTTTTCGCGCAGTTCGTCCTTCGACAGGCCCTCCCGGTCGATCACGCCGCTCGGGTCCCAGAACTGGCGGAAGCAGCTGCCGCGCTGGTCGGTGGGATATTCGCGCCACAACAGCTCGCGGGCGAATTCATGGTTGAGGCCAACCATGTAGGCCTCGATGAAACGCTGATTGGTCTCGAGCAGCGTGATCGTGTTCTGCGGAATCTTGTCGATGTTCGGCAGGAAGTGCTCGTCGGACAGTCCGAGAAGCGGCTTGTACATCGGCAGGTCGATTTCCGGATATGCCATCACAGGCTTGAACACTTCCGGCTGCAGCAGCGTCGCGATCCCGTTGATGGCCAGCACTCGCGGCGGAATGGCGATCGAGGAGAAGATGAAGGCGGGCACCGTCTTGTCGGGATCAATCGCAGCGAAGGTCGACGCTCCGAGCGCGGCGATGTCGATCGGCTTGCGCAACGGCGGCTTGCCGAGATCGGCGCTGACCGTGAGCAGCCGGTTGAGGTCCTTGAGGGCTAGTTTGAAGCGCGCCGCCTCCGGACTGTCGGCGGACGAAGCGCCGCCGACCGGCTCAGGCGCGGCGGGATCGGGATCGCGGATGGTGAAAGACGGAAAGCCAGGCAGCGCGTCGATGACGTCGGGCGAAGCCCCTTGCGGCAACACGCCGGTCGCGATGCCGGCCTGCTTCTCCAGCCGCACCAGCCATCGGAACAGCGCCAGCGCCGCTACCGCGACCATGATCGCGAGCGGAATGGCGACGGCCAGCAGCAGCACGGCGACCAGCAGCAGAACGACCAGTAATACCCACTTCGCCCAGCGGTGCTTGGCGAGCCAGTCGGTCAGCTCCGCGGGCAGCGACTTCGGCTGAAGCTGCGCGGCGACATCCTCCACCGCCGGCAAGGCTTCCGGGGTGACCCGCGGCGGCGCCGCGCTGACCTCGCCGCGATTGATCTTCTCCAGCAGCTCTTCGGCGCCTTTCGGCGAGTCGAAGCCGAGCGTCGCCGCGAGTTGGTCGCGCGGCCGGACCGCGCGCCGGAACGGCGCAGACAGCGCCGCGCGGGGCACCGTGCTTTCCTTGAGCCGATGGCGCAGCGTGAAGCCGTCGGCGATCACCCGGCGTTGCACCGGCGCCATCATCGTGAGCCCGCGTTCCGCGCTGAGATCCTTCAGCGGCCCGAGATGGCGCGCATGCCAGATCGCGGCCGCCGCCTTGGCGAATTGCGCCAGCCTGATCCGCCGGTTCGCCGCGAGGATGTCACCGACCTGGTCCCAGGCGGCGTCCATATAGGCCTCCTGGTTCTTCTGCACGACTGCGGTGCCGAACGCGGCGGGAACGCGAAACCGCGGGTCCAGATTGAGCTCGTGCACCCAGTTGCGCGGCTGCGGCGCGTCGCTGCCGTCTGCCTCCTCAAGCAGCCGTTCGGTGAGCGCGTGCCAGCGGCCGTACAGCGGCGGCGTGATCACCGGGTCGGGCGCGCCTTCGCGGGCATAGTCGTCGGTCAGGTTGACGAAGCCCGCCAGCGCCTTCTCGAATTCGTGCGCGTAGGGTTCGTCCCAGCCCTCGTAGGCCGCAGCTTCCGCCTCCTGCGCGCCGGTCAGCGCCTCGTCCGGCACCTTGAGCGCGCCGCCGAGCCGCAGCACCCCGTGGAGCCCGGCGACCGCGATGGGCGGCATCCCGGAGCCCGGCGTCTGCGTGTCCATGTCGCGGCGGCCGAGCCGCGAGTCCGGCGGACGCGGCTTCAGCAGACGGACGAGGTACTCGAAATCGCCCACCGTCCCAGTCTTGAAGTACCACCGCTTGTACACCGGATGCAGCGTCGGGGACGGCCGGTCGGTATAGTCCGCCCAGGCCGACAGGGTGGCGAAGAATGCGGGATTCGCCGCCGGCGCGATTCCGAGGCCGGCGAGACGGCCGCTCTCGAAGGTCGGCACCACGAATGCATGGTAGGACGTATTCGGCTCCAACTGACGCGGCGACAGGACGCGCGAATAGGCGTAGTCCGGATTGCTGGCCAGCAGGCTCTCCAGTCGTGCCCTCGCCTGGTCGGCATTGGTCGATTCCACCACGCCGTCCTGCTGGATCAGGTCGCGGTTGACGTGGACGTGCGCCCAGGCCCAAAGCTGGTCGGCGGGCGGAAATACCGAGGCCGGATCGCCCGTCACGTCGATCGCCGGCAGCGGCCGCGCCGACGACACCGCGACTTCCTTGAACTCCTCCACCTTGAGTACCAGCAGTGCGAGCCACGGGCGCAGCCGGTGGCGCGACTCGTCCGGCGCCGCTGGCGTGTAGCGCCACGGAAAATCCTCGTCGTAGAACTCAACGAAGGGCAGGTAGTTCGGCTCGAAATTGGTGATCCAGTCGCGCGGCTCCACCTTCACCACCGCCTTCGGATCGATGCCGACGATGTCGCCGGGACCATAGAGCGCGACGTCGCGCGAAATCGTCGCCGTCAGATCCGTGTCGCCCTGGACCGGCCGCCCGGCCAGCGACAAGTCGACCTTGATCGTCGCGCGCAGCGACACCGAGTTGTCGTTGTCGGCCGCCGTGATGTTGTTCGCCACGCCGAGCCGCAGCCAGGGCAGGAAGGAATAGGTGCCGATCGTATCACTCATCCCGTCCCTCCCCGCCGCCTCGCCGGACCGCCCGCCATCATCGTGCCTCGCTACGCCGCGCGCTTCATCTCGTGCGGGCGCACGATATGGGCCTCGCTGGCGAAGTTCGGATTGCTCCGCGTCTCCGCCGCCATGAATTCACCGGCGCTGGCGCGCGATTGGAACGACGCAGGCGCGCCGGCGATCGGCGAATTGTCGGCCAGGCTCACCACCACATAGGACGCCTGATCGACCGCGATCTTGTCGTCGAATGCGTGCTTCAGATCGCGCGACTTCGCCGAGATCTCGGACCGCGCCACGGCGTTGTTGGCCAGGAAGTGCGTGAACAGCCCGGAGATGAGCGTGACGAAGCGCCGGCGGGCCCGCTTGAAATTGTTGTCGACGATGATCTCTTCGTAGCGGGCGATGCGCTTGGTGACATAGCTGGTCTTTGCCTGGTTGCCAGTGACCGACAGCTCCAGCCCCGCCTCCTCGGCCTCGTAGTCGGACGCGCTGAGCTTCTCGCCGTCCTTGAGGTCCTTGAACTGGGCGATCGCGAACGACTCCCGGATGGTGGCGCGCTTCTCGATGCCCGACGTCGCGGTCGCGACCGAGAAGTAATTGGCGTCGTCCGGGCGCTGCGCGCCGATCTTGTCGAGGGTGATGCCGAGCGGGATCGCACGCTGGGTGATCTTGAGCGAACCGACCGGATGCAGGACAAGGTCGGAGCCCGCGTCCACGGACTTGAGCGTCACCAACAGCCTGCTGCTGTTCTGCAGCGCGGCAGTCCAATTCTCCGCCTTCGAGTATTCCGCCACCAGCAGGGGCAGCACGGAGACCGGCGGAAGGCTGGTGTCCTCCTTGTCGCCCCAGGTGTGGGAGAAGTCGACGTCGACGTCCCAGAACAGCAGCGAGATGCTCCCGGTGCCCTCGACGTGCCAGGGCGATGTGCCTTCGAGCGAGCCGCGGAAGCGGATACTGAACAGCCCCGCGCCGAACAGCTTCACCGACAGCGAGGCAGAGATCGTGATGATGAAATAGAACGGCGAGAACTGGAACAGCGCGTCGAAGGCGAGATGGCCCTCGATGTTGGCGATCGAGACGCCGAAATACAGCTCCGCATGTGCGCCGAACTGCACGGTGTTCGACGTCACCGCGAAATAGGCATCGACCCGGATGCGGGCCACCGGCGTGTTGAGGATGTTGATCGCGATCCGGGGGATCGGCGGGAACGGCAGCGCCGGTGGATTGTAGGCCGGGTGGAAGCCGCCGACGGAGACGATGAAAGTGGCGTCGCCGCCGAACGACGCGAGTACGCCCATGCCGCCGTCGAGCGGCATGAAGATTACGCGGGATTCGTACAGGATGGCGAAGAACCAGCCGCGCTTCTTGTCGAATTCGATCGCGCCCATGAAGGCGACCTGGATGATGATGAGCGGCAGCCGCTCGTCTGGGATCGCCACCGTCAGCTTGCCGATGATGGCGATGTTGCCGGGAATCTCGATGATGATCCCGAGCGACAGGCTGATCAGCGTCGGCGTGCCCCAGCCGAACTTCGCCATCGGGCCGATGAGGAAGGTCCCCTGCTCTGGCGGGAAGAAGGTGCGGAGGTCGGAGATGATCCGGTGCGCATTGGCGACGACGTCGTGCGGGAATAGCACAGAGTCCAGCGAGCCGGCGCGCACGCCGTTGACTAGCGCGTCGAGGTCCATCGAGCGGTTGAGCCCGACCAGTCCGCCGACTCCCAGCAGGGTGAAGCCGAAGCCGAGCTGCAGTCCGGGATTGAACTCGACCGTGATGATGGCGATGAAGGAAAAGCCCTTTGACCCGTCCGGCATCTTGGTGGTGATGACGCCGATTGCCGTCACCGAGAGGAAGTCGAGGATCTTCAGTTCCAGCGCGCCGGCATATTCGCCGCGGTCCGGATCGATGAAGAGATAGCCGCCGCCCTTCACCGCCCCGGCATCGATCGACAGCCCGACGCCGTTCGGTGGCTTGAATCCGAAGGATAGATCGATCGGGCCGAGATTGCCGCCGCTCCCCGGAAAAGCGAGATCGGTCCGCAGCCCGATGTTTTCCACCACCGCGACGAGCGGACCGAGCGCCGCCTTCAGCGTCGCGCCGACATCGATCGGGAGGCCGTCACCCGACGGTGTCACCGCGAGCGTCAGTCCCTGCACCTCGATCGGACCGAGGTCGATATGCGCTGGGATCTGGATCTCGAGATGCGAGGTGCCGCGGAAATACACGCCGCGCGGATAGGCGACACCGAGGCCGAGATCGAACTCGAACCGCGTCGAGATACCCGACAGGATGGTCGAGATGAAGCCGTCCGAGCCGGACGCGTCGAGGACGAAAGCGAGGCCCTTGAGGTCCGCCTCGGCGAACACCTCGACGTCCTTGCCCGCCACCAGCGTGAAACCACCGGCACCGCTCACCGATTGGTATTCGAGCCGCGTGCCCTCGCCGGTGCCGAGAACGATGGTCGGGCTGCCGGAGGCGGCGGAGTATTCCACTTCGACGCGCGCGGTGCCCTTGGCCGACGTCGGCGCGCCGCTGCCTGCGAAGCCGATCACCATGTCGATGCCGCTGCCCGGCCGCACCATCAGGCCGACACCGCCGGTGAGATCGAGGTCGCTCGAGATCGTCACCGCGATCGTCGGACCGAGCTGCATCCGCACCGACAGCAGCCCGCTGAACGACGGCAGCAGCGCGAAGCCCGGCTTCTTGCTCCCGGACTTCGGCAGCGGGAACAGTCCGAGCTCGGCCGATAGCCGTCCCGCGTCGCGCGCCCGCTCGAAGAACACCAAGCGCAGCCGTTTGCGCACGGCGGCGCGCCCGGTCGGGGGGCCGCCTTCGAGCGCGAGCGCGACCCGATCCGGCACCTCCACCATCCGGACATCGAGCCCGAGCCCGGCCGCGAGGCTGTCGATCTGCCGCGCGAAGCTGGAGAAGTCGAAGCTGTCGGTGCCCCAGCCGAAGGCGTTCTCGAACAGTGTCACCGGGTCGGAGACGATCTTCGGCAGGTCCGGGAAACTGAACTTGTAGTCGATGTAGTCCGGGCGGTTGCCGGCGGGCGCGGTATAGCGGGTGCGGATGACACCGAGCGCCTGCAGCGCGAAACCGATGCCCGGATGATGGTTGCGCAGATAGGTGATGAAGAGATAGCCGACGAGCTGTCCCGGAAACTCGCCCTTGAAATTATCGGCGTTCAGCGTCGCCGGAAATGCGCCGCCGGGCGCCGAGACGAGGTCGTCGATCGCCTGCACGACGCCGGCGATCGCCTCGATGGTCTTGAAGGCGTCTTCGAGCGATCCGGACACGACCGTCGTCTCGCCGTCGGACGCCACTTCGCCGTCGAGCGACAGCCCGCCGCCGACCAGCGCCTGGAGCCGATCGAACAGCAGCTGCAAGTCGACCGCGAGATCGGCGATCGGCTTCGGAATCACGTCGGAATCCCAGCCCAGCTTGAGCAGCAGGCCCTGGAACGCGGCCGGCGACTCCACCGCCGCCCGCAGCGGCAGCAGCAGCTTGCCGATCTCGGCGACGATCGTTTCGAGGGCGCCCGGTTCAGCCATTTTTCTTGGCCTCCGGATAGAATTCGCGGTCGACGACGTCGTGCAGCGCGGGATCGACGCGGTTGGTGATCAGCCATTTGCAGACATGGCAAAAAGTGCCGCTGTTGTTCCGCATCTTGCAGTCGCCGGCCGGACGATAGACCAACCCGGTGAAGTTGTATGCGCCTTCGTACAGGCCGACCAGCCGCTGCGCCTTGCATGGCGGCTTGAAGTTCGGGATGTCCTTCGGGTCGTCGCCCTCGTCGTTCACATGAGCGAAGTCGGGATCCTTGTTGAGCGGCAGATGGTTGCCTGCGATGAAGTCGCGCACCTTCTTTTCCACCACATAGACCAGCGCGTCCGCATCGTCGCGGCGCGGCACGAACAGCAGCGAGCCTTTCGGAAACACGGGAAACGGCGCCGGCGGCAATTCCAGCCCGCCGAGCCGGATCGAGCCGAGGTTCTGGTCGATGTCGCCGATGTCGAGTCTGACGAGGTAATCGGAATCGGTGAACGTGAGCGGCAGTTGCCGGCCGATCGCCGTGATCTGGATGCGGCGGAGAAACGCCTGGCGGCCGGCCGCCTTCGCCTGCACCCAGCGCGGGATCTGGCGCGGGTCGATCCTGACCTCGATCGAGCCACCCTGCTGGGTCGAAGCCTGGGTCAGCTTGGCCGAAAGCTGGACCCTGAGAAGTTCGAACCATTTCACCTTGGACGGATCGACCAGACGGGAGTGATTGGCGGCGTAGTTCGGATCCTGAAAGATGCCGGCGAGCGCGACGATGTTGTCGTGCTCGCTCGAAGCGGTCGCATTGTCTTCGGCGCTCGTTTCGTATTCGTCGCCGAGATTGAAGGAATGGCCGAATTCGTGCGCAACCGTGTCGATGATATCGGTGAGGTCGGCGTCGATGTCGCTGGCGGGCTTGCGCCGCATCACTTTCTTCGTCGCCGTGTTGGTCGCCGGATATTCGAAGTCGAGCGTCTTCAGGCTCTGCAGCGAATTGGCGGTCACGGTCGACTGGTTGAAATTGGTGCCGCCGATCATGTCCTCGTTGGTGATCATGGCGATCAGGCCGCGGCTGCGCTTGAAGGTGCCGTCCGGTATCCACTCGGCGCCCAGCGCGGTGTGCGGCGACGACCCGAGCCGCAGTCCGGACAGGTAGGCCATGATCGGCGCCGCAACGTTCGCGCGGCCGTTCCTAGCGAGTTCCGGCGGGTGCCGGCGCGGATCCGGGGCAAGGTGCCGGGTGGCGCTGGCCGGCTTGAAGAACTGATAGGCGCGGGCGATCAGGGGCGCGAGGTTGGCATCGCCCGCCGCATCCGCCGCCGGCATCGTCAAAGCGGCGCCGGACTTCGCCGATTGGTCGCCCCAGCGGGAGCCGAGCATCAGGCCGTAGAAGGTGTCACGTGCCTCCAGGATGCCGAGCGATTTCTGCTTCCTCCACGCTTCGATCAGGGTGTCGTTGACCTTCGCCGCGTCGTAGTTGGACAGCGACTGGCCCGCCCAACGCGCCTTCAATTGCGCCGGCGTCGCAGTCTCGTTGCGGAGCGGCAGGCCGACGCGGGCCACGAGCTCGTCGACCTCGTAGATGCTCTTGTCGTCCGAAACGCTGTAGTTCCACGGAATCGGTCCGCCCCTGCCGAGCTCCGAGGTCTCCTCGTCGTTGACGCGCCAGCCGCAGGTCACCGCCTGCTCTTCCGATGCCTGGAAGGCCTTGAATACGTTGAAGCTGCCCGCGAGCGTGCCGTAGGGCTCGTGGCGCTTCTGCGAGAACAGACCGTCCGCCGCTTCCTGCACGATCTTGTCGAACTTGTCCTTCTCGGACGCGCGAAAGCCTTCGGCGAGGAACAGGATGTTGTGCATCTCGGCGGCATTGGCGAGGTCACCGGCGCGCACCGTCGAGATGTTGTCGCGAGTCTTGGCGTAGTCGACCACTTTCACCGGCAGGCTCTGGTTGACGCCGAGGAAGCTGCCGTTGAGCTGGGCCGCCCCCTCGCTCACGCCCCTCAACCGTCCCTCATTGTTCGTATTTGCCACCACGAAGGTGCCGGGGCTGGCCGAGCTGAGCGTGACGAAGCCGTGTCCGGTGATGTCGCCGACGAGATCGGTCCCGGTCGGATCGTCGCTGAACAGCGCGCACAGCGTCGGCTGGCTGTGGGCGACCGTCGGATGCAGCGCCGTGGTGATCGAGGAGTTGCCGAACCACCAGCCGAGCACATCGTCGTGCACCTGGATACGCGCGACGACGTAACCGGGTCCATATTCGATCACCACGAGATTGATGCCGACGTCGTCGCCGGTGATGGTGCGCGCCGCAGGATCGATCGTCACGAAGCTGGTCAGCCGGGAGCCGACCGGGTTGTACGGCGCCAGGATCCGAAAATTGCAATCCGCGGTGACGTCGGTCAGCGTGTAGGTCGTCGACCCGTTCGGCAGATCCTGGTCGAACACGCGGAACGGCAGCGCTTTGGTCGCGGGCTTCTTCAGCGCGACGTGCATGTCGCAATGCGGGTAGACAATGAGAGGCATGCCGGCACAACCCTCTCTCAGCCAGTAGAACTATTGGGAAGCCCGTCGCTCCCATCGGAAATCTGGCATCGTAAAGATTTTACACCCAAGCCTTCTCAATACAACCTCAACGTGATACTGTTTCGACATCCTTCTTCAATTGTCGTTTGCCGAGTGGAGCTCTCTATCGCTGAGGCCAATCGTGATGCAAAAGCCGTGATGCAAAAGCCGGCGGCGTGGAGCATCTCGTTGTCCTCGTTCATCGGATAGACACGAACGCTCAGTGGTTTCCGATCGCCAAGAAGCCATTGGAGGGCGCTGGGCTTGTAGCTGTCCCCGCGAGGTACGGGATCTATGGCGTGATCCGTTTTCTTACCCCGTCAAGCGTCTTGAGTCGCACTGCGATTGACCGCGTCTCCCATCCGTGAACGCGAACAGCGCCGGGGCCTCATTCTCGCGCTAACTTTGGCGGAGATCCTGCTCCTGCTCACGCTTACATCCGAACTCAAGATTTGGCAGGACAGAGCTAATGCGGCTGAAGAGCAGCTGAAGCCGCTTCAGCAAGTACTGTATGTAGGTGGCGCGGTCGATATCACCGGCGTGCGGCAGCTCGTTGAGCGTTTCGAACGGCTCCCAGACTTGGAAGCGGAAAAGACAGCCCTCAAAGGGGGAGGCAGCCAAGCGGGCTGAGCAATCTGAGCTGTTTAAGTCACTCGGCCTCGACAGCGCGCAGACACTCCACTCGTTTTCCACCGCGCAGGCGTCGGAAATCGGTCCTAATGATCCGCCGGCCGTTCTGAAGCGTGCGGTCGATGTTCTCAGCCCTTAGGCAAAGATCCGCAGCGGAGCCAGATCAAGCCGCTATCTGAAGTTGCCCAAAAACTTGCAGCGGCGGAAGCTGAACGGGAGAGGTATCACCTCGACGTGCTCAATCTAATGCGCCGAAATGGAAACGGCCTCGCCTATCCATCATGCTGGAGGACGCCGACGGGACAAGCGGAATACATCTTCGATATCACGTTCGGCGATCGCGGGATACGGGTCAGCGATGCGCCCAAACCCGATCGAAAGATCCGGCTTGGAAAGATGATGGGATCATTTTATGCGTGGCATCGAGATCAATGAACGAGATTTCGCCGCGGCTACCCGGAACCTTGCCGACTGGGCGACATCCCAAAACTGCAAATTCTACTCACGCAACAGGGATGAAACCGGCCTTTCAAACAAGACGCGCTACAAGTACCTGCAGCGGACCATCGAGCAGAATTTCTATCCTTACTATTCGCCAGCTCCGAGCACGTCACCTAGAAGACCAGCATCCGCTGCCATGACCACGACTGCCGCGCCTAGCCCACCTGTAGGGTAGCTGAGCGAACCGCGGACGGAATAGTTAACACCGCCACCGCCTGACAGAGGATGATAGATGCAGAGCGAAGGCATCCAAGAATACTGTTCACTCTCGCTTCTTCGCGCTGCAGCGTTGCCAATCGGGCGAATTGAGCGCAGGCTCCTCCCCAAGCGCGCAAGTCGCATCATGGGGAGAGACGCATGAAGGAACCGGGACTCGACGGCCGTCATCGGGACAAGGATGGCGAGATCAGCAGGAAGCACGGCAATACGTTGGTCGCCACGTTGCGCAAGATCTATGGGAAGTCGTTTGCGGCCGGCTACCCGGATTCGACGAAGCTCAGTGACGTGCTGCTGCAGCTCAACGAGACGTCGCTGAGCCAGTTGCGCCGGGATCACGGCACCGGGCATTTGGATCACAAGATCAAGGAAGCCTCGAAGTGATCGGGTTTTGCTGATCGGGATCCCTCGCCCGATTGGCGAGGCCGATTGGTGGTCGCAACGTTTGTTCGCTCCCGTGGTTTCGTGCTGTCCCGCTGCGCGGAGCGCCATCGCGCGTCGGAAAGCCCGGGCACCGGGCACTCCGACGCTGAATCCGACGGACGAATCCGTCCTACTTCCCCATGCTTCCCGCCTGGTTCGTGCCCGGGCCGACATTGCCCTGGCTCGACGAGGTGGAATCGCGGCCGGACTTCATGTTGCTGCCGGTGGTCTGCGACGAGGTGGTCGACGTCGCGGCGTTGTGCTTCTTGTGGTGCTTCGCTTGCGCGGCGAGCGGGACGGCGGCGAGGGTAGCGGCGACGAGGGTGGCAATGGCGAGTTGGGTCTTCTTCATGGATCCGATCTCTATCCGGTTGAACTCCACGCTCGCCCAACCCGGCTGCGACATCACAGTTCCTGCCGGGGGATCAAGCGTTGTTGTTCGATTCCGACGGCGCGCGTGAAGGTGCGATGCAGCAGCGTCAGGCCGGCGCTTGCATGGGCACGGCGCCAGGCTGCGACGTCGGCTTGGGAAACGGCCGGAAGGTCATCATCATCATGACAGCGCCGAGGCCCATCACCCACGAGCCGACATAGAGCCAAGTGTAGCTCGCAAAGCTGTCGTAGATCAGGCCGCCGGCCAGCGGGCCGGTCGCCATGCCGAGGCTGCCGGCCATCGCCGTGCCGCCGATCACCGTGCCCATGATGCCTTGCGGAAAATTGTCACGCGCGATCGCGGCGTAGAGCGGCATGGTGCCGGCATAGAGGAAGCCGAAGGTCGCCGCGACCGCATAGAACGCGGCGAGGTCGCGCACGACCACGTAGGCGAGCGCGCCGAACGCCTGCGCGAGCAGGCCGAGAACGAGTACCCGCTTGGCGCCGAAGCGGTCGCCGAGCAGGCCGAAGGCGATGCGGCCGCCGAGCCCGGCGAGCCCCTCGATGCTGTAGATCGTCACCGCCGCCATCAGCGGGATGCCGCAGGTGACGGCGTAGCTCACGGTGTGGATGATGGGGCCGGAATGCGTGGCGCAGCAGAAGAAGTTGGTGGCGAGCAGGATCAGGAACTGCGGCGAGCGCAGCGCCGCCGATCGCGTCATCTCGGCCGGCCCGGCGGCGGGACCCGACGCGACGGCGTCGCCGGGCGCGGACGATGGCGGACGGCCCACGAGCAGCGACGTGGGAATCATGATGGCGGCCACGATCGCGGCGATGCACTGCATCGCGGTCCGCCAGTCGTAGCTGGAGACGAGCCAGGCCGCGAGCGGCGACATCGTCATCGGCGCCACGCCCATGCCGGCCGAGACCAGCGACACCGCGAGGCTGCGATGAGTGTCGAACCAGCCGGTGACGGTCGCCATGACCGGCGGAAAGATCGCCGCCGTCGCGATGCCTGCGATCAGGCCGAACAGCAGTTGGAACGCCAGCAGCGAGGATGTCAGGCTTGCCAGCAGCAGGCTGACGGCGAGCAGGATCGATCCGATCAGCAGCACGGGACGCGGGCCGATGCGGTCGGACAGCGTGCCCCAGCCCATGCTGGTGACGGCCATCGCCAGGAAGCCGATCGTCATCGCGGTGGAGATCCCCGCGACCGACCACCCGGTCTCGGCGGCCATCGGCTTGAGGAACACCGGCAGCGAGAACAGGCCGCCGACGGCGACGCAGCCGAGCACGCCCCCGGCCGCCACGATCACCCAGCGATAGTACGATGTGCTCATCCGCCGTCTCCTTCCCGATTGTTCGGTTGGAAGACGATCGGGACAGGGCCGAGACGACACGCGGCGATCGGATTTTTTCGCGGGCTGTGGAGCCGGCGCCTCACACCGGCGTCATGCCGTGCTGGCGCTTGGTCTCGGCGGTCTCCTCGGAGACCAGATATTCGATGAAGGCCCGCGCCGCGTCGGTGTGCGCGCCGGCCTTGCACAGCGCGGCGGCGAACACCGTGCCCGGCTGCAGCGCATCCGGCAGCAGGCCGACGATGTCGATGCCGGGGGCGCCGAGCATTTCGCTGAGCTGCTGGAAGCCGACATCGACCTCGCCATCGGCGAGCAGTTTTGCAACCGGAATGCCCGGCTTGGCCTGCACCAGGCGCGACGCGCCCTCGCCTTCCAGGCCCCAGTCGCGAGCGAGCTTCTGCACGTGCGTTCCGCTCGGGCCCGTGGAGATGCCGATCGCCCTGGCATTCTCCATCGCCTTGCGCACGGCGGCCTCGTCCAACGGATCAGGCTTCACGGCGCCCGCGCGCACCGCCATCGCCATCGGCGATTCCGCGATCTCGATGATGCTGCCGGGCACGAGATGGCCGTCGGCCTCGAGCTTCTGCAGCGCATCCGAGGCGAGCACCGCGAAATCGAACGCTTCGCCGGCGCGGATGCGCTTGGCGGCATCGACGCCGCCGACGGATTCGATCGTGATCACCTCGCCGGTCGCCTCCTCATAGGCGGCCGCGAGCTCGGCGAGGATCTGCCTCGTCGCCATCGAGGAAATGCCGGCGGCGGTCACGCTCATGATCTGCTCCGTTCAACGATGTCGATGACGACGCCGCAAAGGCGGACGCGCACGTCTCGGATATGGCAAGCGCGGCGGCCGAGCAAGATGGTCGTCACTTCGGCACGTTGCGCTCCAGATCCTCCAGCCACGCGGTGGCGTTGCCGTCCGACGGCGCGCGCCAGTCGCCGCGCGGCGACAGGGCGCCGCCGGCGACCACTTTCGGGCCGTTCGGCATTGCCGAGCGCTTGAACTGGCTGAAGGCGAAGAAGCGCTTGAGGAACACCTCCAGCCACTTCCTGATCTCGCCGAGCGTGTAGGCGTGGCGCTTGTCGGCAGGGAAATGCGGCGGCCAGGCGCCGTCGCCGACATTCTTCCAGGCGTGATGCGCCATGAAGGCGATCTTCGACGGGCGCATGCCGTAGCGCAGCGTGTAGAACAAATTGAAGTCCTGCAGCTCATAGGGGCCGATCGCGGCCTGCGTGCTCTGCGGCGTCTCGCCCTCCTTCACCGGCACCAGCTCCGGCGAGATCTCCGCTGAAAGCACCGCCTCGAGCGTGCGGTCCACTTCGGCGGAGAACTGATGCGAGGCGATCACCCAGCGGATGAGATGCTGGATCAAGGTCTTCGGCACGCCGGCATTGACATTGTAGTGCGCCATCTGATCGCCGACGCCATAGGTGCACCAGCCCAGCGCGAGCTCGGAGAGATCGCCGGTGCCGAGCACGAGGCCGCCCCGATCATTGGCGAGGCGGAACAGGTAGTCGGTGCGCAGGCCCGCCTGCACGTTCTCGAAGGTGACGTCGTAGACCTGTTCGCCGCGGCCGAAGGGATGGCCGATGTCCTTCAGCATCTGCGTCGCGGCGGGGCGGATGTCGAGTTCGGCGGCGCTGACTTGAAGCGACGACATCAGCGCATGCGCGTAGGACTTGCTCTGCGCGCCCGTGGCGAAGCCGGGCATCGTATAGGCCAGGATGTTGGTGCGGGGAAGGCCGAGCAGGTCGATCGCCTTCGCCGCGACGATCAGCGCATGCGTGGAATCGAGCCCGCCGGAGACGCCGATCACGATGCGCTTGGTGCCGGTGGCGCGCAGCCGCTGCGTCAGGCCGGCGACCTGGATGTTGTAGGCCTCGTAGCAGTCCTGATCGAGCCTCGCGGGATCACTCGGCACGAACGGAAAGCGCTCGATGCTGCGCATGAAGCCGATGTCATCGAGGGTCGGCTGCAGCTCGAAGCCGATACGGCGGTAGTGCACGCCGGCGCGTTGCGCGCGCGCATTGTCGTCGAACGTGCCCATCAGCGCCCGCTCCTGGCGCAGCAGATCGAGATCGACGTCGGCGAAGATGGTCTGGCCGATCTGGCGGAAGCGCTCGCTCTCGGCCAGCAGCATGCCGTTCTCGAAGATCGAGGTCTGGCCGTCCCAGGCGAGATCCGTGGTGGATTCGCCCACACCGGCCGCCGCGTAGATGTAGGCGGCGAGGCAGCGCGCCGACGTGGAACGACAGAGCAGCGAGCGCGACTCGGCGCGGCCGACCGTGATCGGGCTGCCCGAGAGATTGGCGAGCACGGTGGCGCCGGCGAGCGCCAACTCGGACGCCGGCGTCACCGGGATCCACATGTCCTCGCAGATCTCGACGCCGATGACGAGCCCGGCGACGTCAGCGGCGGCGAACAGCAGATCCGTGCCGAATGGCGCCATGGTCTCGGCGACCTCGATCATCTCGCCGCGGATGCCGGCGCCGGAGGCGAAGTGACGGCCCTCGTAGAACTCGCGATAGGTTGGCAGGTAGCTCTTCGGGATGACGCCGAGTACCTCGCCGCGATGGATCACGACGGCGCAATTGTAGACGCGATGCGCAAAGCGCAGCGGCGCGCCGACGATCATGACCGGCATCAGGTCGTGCGAGGCTTCGACCAAGGTGAGCAGGCCGCGCTGGACGGCGTCGAGCAGCGGATCCTGCTTGACCAGGTCCTCGATCGCGTAGCCGGACAGGCAGAGCTCCGGAAACACCGCGACCGCCGCCCCCTGGTCATGGCAGGCGCGCGCCGCCGCCAGGATCGCCGCCGCGTTGGCGGTGGGGTTGGCGACGCTGGAGGCGGTGACGCAGGCGGCGACGCGGGCAAAACCGTGCCGGTAGATCGAATGGAAATTCATCGTGGCAGTCCATCTCCTGTCACCTGATCATACGACATGGACCATGACGGGAGCCATAACAAGGGCGGCAGGCCAGCACCGCCAGGGGCGCAGGCTGTGACCTCCGCACGCGTCATTTGAATTGCGCGGGCCACCCGGTGCCGGGTAACTCGAGGCTCGCTTCTTCGCGCCATCCGGGTGAACGGCATCCATGAACCTCTTCGTCATCGGCTTCGGCTACACCGCGCAGCGCTTCGTCGAACTGCACCGCGGCGCGTTCGCGCGCGTCGGCGGCACGGTGCGCGGCGCCGACAAGCGCGCGCAGCTGGCGCCTGATGACATCGACCTGTTCGACGGCACGGCGCCGGCCGCGACGCTGGCGAAAGCCGCGGGCGCCGACGTCGTGCTGATCTCGGTGCCTCCGGGAGCCGGCGACGACCCGGTGCTGGCCACGTTCGGCGACGCTATCACGGCAGGGCGCGCGCGCCGCGTAGTCTATCTCTCGACTGTCGGCGTCTATGGCGACCATCAGGGCGGCTGGATCGACGAGGACACGCCGCTGGCGCCTGAGCACGACCGGGTGCAGGCCCGGGTCCGCGTCGAGGCGGACTGGCGCGCGCGGATCGGCGACCGGCTCGCGGTGCTCCGGCTCGGCGGCATCTACGGGCCGGGCCGCAATGCGCTGGTCGAGCTGCGGGCCGGGCGGGCGCGGCGCATCGTCAAGCCGGGACAGGTGTTCAACCGCATCCATGTCGATGATGCGGGCCGCGCGATCATGGGCGCGATCGAGCGCCGGCAAGGCGGCGCCTGGAACATTGTCGACGACGAGCCGGCGCCGCCGCAGGATGTCATCGCCTACGCCGCCGCGCTGATGGGCATCGCGCCGCCGCCCGAGCTGCCGTTCGACCGCGCCGAGCTGTCGCCGATGGCGCGGAGCTTCTATGCCAGCAACCGCCGCATCCGGAACGTCCGCGCCAAGCAGGAGCTCGGCGTCGTCTTTGCCTACCCGACATATCGTGCCGGGCTCGACGCGCTGTGGGCCGCGGGCGAAGGGCGCTGACGCGAGATTTTCTGGGACACCGGCGAAACCTTCCGCCGCGCTCGCGATTGCCACGAACAGAGATTGTCATGCGGGTTTGACGCGACTGCACGTCGTGTGCCCCTCACACGACGGATGTTCGACGTGCAAGGCGATCAACCCATCAGCTGGCTGATGTTCTTCACGCTCGCGGCCGCGATCATCATTGCCGCCGGCGCGTTCCTGGCCTTCCTGCGCTCGCGACACAACCGCGAGATCGCGGCGGTGGCGCTCGAGGGCGACGGCCGCGCCCGCGTCGTCGCTGACCGGAGCCGGTGCCGAGAGCGGCGGGCATCCGGAGGCAAATCCGCCGGCGAGGTAAAAAATACCGCCAGGAAGCAAGAAGGCCGCGCAATGGGCGGCCATCTTGATGTTCAACCCGGGTGGATCGCCCCGATCAGATCGCGGCTGCGACCTTGTCGAGGCCGATGGTGCGCGCAAGCCGCCGCACTTCGTCCTTCTGGTCCTCGCGCAGCTGCCACAGCAGCGGCATCGCGGCCGACTTCAGCTGTTGCACCTCATCCGAATCCGGATCGATCGCCACCGCGCCCGGCTTCGCCGCGCCCTGGCGGCCGGCGTGGATCTTGCGGGCGACGGCGCGCAGCGCCGTCTCGACCGCCGGCCAATAATATTCCTGGCTCGACGACAGCCGCAGCCGCTCCTTGATGCCCGCGATCTGGCCGTCCGACAGCAACGAATAGGCCTTCTGCACCTCCGGCTTCAGCGGCGCCGGGGCCGGCTCGCTCCTGGCGAGAATCTTGGACTTCGGCACCACCGGCTCGGCAGCGACGACGGCCGACGCTTTCGCCATTTCCGGCTCGGACGGCGCATAGGCAAAGGCCTGGCGCAGCGTCGCCTTCGACGGGGCACTCGGCTGCTGCACCTCGGGAGCCGCAAGTGTGACCATCGCCAGGCGGTCGCCCTTGGCTTCACGGTTGGAGATTGGGCTCTTCGCCACCACAGGCGGCATCATCGCACCGGCCGAAGGCACGCTGTCCCGCATCAGGACGCTTGTCACGGCCGCGCCTGCGATCAGCACGCCCAGCACAGCGACAAAAGCGATCGACTTCGTCACGCAATTCTCCGTATCCCGGCGGAAAGCCGCAGCTTGCCGAAAAGTGGGAGTTAATTAAGGCTTTACGATGCCACAGAAACACAGAGGCCACCATTCTGCCCTGTGAACATGACGGATATTTTTTTACGCCGCCGAAGACAGCTCGGCCGGCATCAGCAGGTCGTACGCGGCCTGGATGTCGGCGACGATGTCGGAGGCCTCCCAAAGCGCCGCCGGTTCCACCGAATGCAGGCTGATGGTCCAGTTCCCGCCGCGAGCGGTGCGGGGAACGCTCATGATGTCGAACTGGACGTTGCGGCACAGCGGATGCCGCTGCAAAGCATGCCCGACGCGGATCCGGATCTCCTCGAGAGTCGCCCGCTCCTTGTCCTGCCGTAGCCCGATGCCCATCGCACGATTCCGCCAAGTTCAAGCTCCGCCGATTGTGGGACCCGATGGTTAATGGTGCCTTAAGGACACACATCACGTTTTCTCTCATGATCGGAAGCCACCCGCGCCGCCGTACTCATCAGCCGTGCGCGCGACCAGCACGGCGACCGACGGAATGTCGGTGACCCCCGAGGTCGCGTGCCCCGCGCTCCAGATGTCGCGCCAGCGTTTCGGCCGCGCCTCGCGCGCGGCGATGTCGATGTCGCTGCCGATCTCGATCGCGCCGCGCGCCGGCAACGCTTCGGGATCGAGCCCGGCCGCGACGATCGACGGCCGCAGCATGCTGGTCGGCAGGCCCGTGAACGCCGAGGTGAGCAGCACGTCGTCGGCCGAGCTTGCCACCAGCATCGCCTTGTAGCGATCATCGGCCATGCTTTCGCGCGTGGCGATGAACTTCGTGCCCATATAAGCGAGATCGCAGCCGAGCACTTCGGCCGCCCGCAAGGCCACGCCGTCGCTGATGCCGCCCGCGAGCACGATCGGCCCGGCGAAGAACGCCCTGACCGCGCGCACGAAGGCGAACGGGTTGAGCCAGCCGGTCTGGCCACCCGCGCCGGCCGTGAGCAGCACCAGCCCATCGGCGCCGGCTTCCACCGCGCGCTCGGCATGACGGATCGAGGCGACGTCGGCCAACACCAGCGCGCCCGCATCATGCAAGGGCGCAACGACCTTCGCCGGCGAGCCGACCGATGTGATCACGATCTCCGGCCGGTGCCGCAATAGCACCGCGAGATCGTCCTTCAGCCGCGCGTTGGAGTGATGCACGATCAGATTCGGGCAGACCGGCGCAGTCGCCGCCCCGCTGGTATCGCTGCTGCGCGCAAGCCGATCCGCAATCCGGAACAGCCAGGCGTCGAGCTCGTCGGGGGTGCGACAATTGACCGTCGGGAACGCGCCGATCACGCCGTTGGCGCAGGCCGCGCTCACGAGCTCGATTCCCGACACCAGAAACATCGGCGCTGCGATCAGCGGCAGGCGCAGCCGCGTCCGCAGCCCGGCCCATCGAGTCTCCTGCACGGCGCGTCCTCCCTGATCTCTGTTCGGCTCAGGGATAACGACGCAGCCGCATGCGATCAATCGTTGCCGAAGAAGCTGAAGCGCGGCCCCTCCATGCCGACCGGCTGCGCCGCATAGGTGCGCGGCGTCGTATCCTCGCGCACCGCCTGCTCGACGGCGCGCAGATCCTGCTCGCGGCGCTGGCGCCGGCGCTCGACATATTGCCGGTGCCGGTCGGCGCGGCGCTGCTCGGCGACGCGCTTGCGCTCGGCCCCGCGCGCCTTCAGGTCCGCGTCCTGAACTTTTTCTGCGGCCTTCTCCTGGAGCTTGGCCTGGGCTTCGTCGGACGTGGTGGCCGGGGTGGTGGCCGCCACCGCAGAAGCCGCGGGCGCAGCGTTCGCGTCCGGCGCAGCCGCCTGCTGCGACGGCGCGGGACTGGCCGAGGCCGACATCGCAGGCGCCGTCTCGGCTGCTGCAGGCGACACCTTGATCGGCGTCGTCGCAGCCGCCTGCGTCGCCGCAAGATACGCGGTGGCGGTCGGACTTGGCGACGGCGCGTCCGGTCCGGAGCGCTCGAGCTTGGTCGATTCCATCACCGGCGATCTCGGATGCATGCCCTCGGCCAGAATGAGCCCACCGCCGAGACCGGCCGCGACGGCGATGGCGACCGTTCCGGCTCCTGCAAAAAAGGCTGTCGAGGTGCGCATGGCCTTGCTCCTTAATTCTTCGGCCGGGCAACGCGGGGCGCGCTGCGATGTTCCGGGAACGGCAAAGCGCGCCTTGAGCGCGAGGCACTTTCTGATAGCGTCGGCAACAAGCCATGCGACGCCACAACGATCGCGGCCTCCCGGGAGGACGTTCCATGAGCCATCAGCTTCACACGTTTCCAGTCGTCTGCGAGCAGACCCTGCTCACCCTGTCGCGTCACCCCTCGCGCACCGCTTTCAGCTGGCCCGGCGGATCGCTGTCGTATCAGGGCGCGATCGACCTGATCGGGCGCATGCAAGGCGTGTTCATGCGCCTCGGCCTTTCGCCGGGAACACGTGTCGCGTTGCTCACCGCGAACCGCGCCGATACCTGGTGCGCCGGCACGGCGGCACAGCTGTCGCGGCTCGCCATCACCTGGCTGCATCCGCTCGGATCGCTGGAGGACCAGCTGTTCCAACTGTCGGATTCGGAATCGCAGGTGCTGGTGATCGATGCGGCAGCGTTCCGCGACCGCGGCGGCGAGCTCGCCGCGCGCGCCGACGGCCTCCGTCACGTGTTCACGCTGGGGCAGGCCGGCTATGGCGTTGACCTGCTCGCCGCAATCGAGCAGGCCGGCCACGCCACCGCACGCAATTTTGCCACGCCCGACGACATCGCGACCCTGAACTACACCGGCGGCACCACCGGAAAGTCGAAGGGCGCGCTGCGCCATCACCGCGAGTATGGCGGCTTCGCCACCGCGATCCTCGCCGATTTCGAGATTCCGGAGCGTGCGCGCTACCTGACGGTGGCGCCGATCAGCCATGTCGCCGGCACCAAGGTGCTGCCGACCCTGATGCGCGGCGGCACCGTGCACATGCTGAAGGGATTCGATCCCGAGGCCGTACTGGCGACCATCGCCCGCGAGCGCATCGACTTCACGCTGTTCGTGCCGACGATGATCTACGTGCTGCTCGATCATCCCGCGTTGGCTAGGACCGATCTCTCCTCGCTCGAGCTCGTGCTGTACGGCGCCTCGGCGATGTCGCCGACGCGGCTCGTCGAGGGCATCGAGCGCATCGGCCCGGTGTTCTCGCAGCTCTACGGCCAGACCGAATGCTATCCCGTCTCGGTGCTGCGCAAGGCCGATCATGATCCGAAGCAGCCGGAGCTGTTCCTGTCCTGCGGCTTCCCGATCGCGGCCTGCGAGGTCAAAATCCTCGACGACGACGATCGGGAGGTCGCGCAGGGCGAAGCGGGCGAGATCTGCGTGCGCGCGCCGCATGTGATGGCGGAGTATTGGAAGCGGCCGGACACCACGGCGGAAACGTTGAAGAACGGCTGGCTGCACACCGGCGACATCGCTCGCCGCGACGAGCGCAGCTACATGTACATTCTCGACCGCAAGAAGGACATGATCGTCTCCGGCGGCTTCAACATCTTCCCGCGCGAGATCGAGGACGTGCTGACGCAGCACGCCGACGTCGCGATGTGCGCGGTGGTGGGCGTGCCCGACGACAAATGGGGCGAGGCTGTCACCGCGATCGTGGTGCCCCGCGCCGGCGCGCAGATCGACGCTGCCGAGCTGATCGAGCTCGTGAAGGCGCGCAAGGGCTCGGCCCATGCGCCCAAGAGCATCTCGTTCGTCAAGGAGCTGCCGATGACCGGCGTCGGCAAGGTCGACAAGAAGGTGCTGCGCGCACGGTTCTGGGAAGGACGCGGGCGGATGGTGGGGTAGCGGCATCATCAGCTCCCTCGATCGCCACCGTCATTGCGAGGCGCTCTTGCGCCGAAGCAATCCAGGGCCGCGGATGAGGCCCTGGATTGCTTCGCTCCGCTCGCAACGACGGCAATCCAGACTCGCGGCTTTGCAATGCCGATGGAAGCTTTCGCCCGTAGCCGCCGCGCTCCGCTGTCGTCCCGGGCAAGCGAAGCGCGACCCGGGATCCATAACCACAGGGCAGCGTCGTAAGCGCTGACGTCGCGACCCGCGTGCCTCGACCATCGTCCTGTGATTATGGGTCCCGGCGTTCGCCGGGACGACAGCCTCTGTGTGGCGCGATACTCGCCACGCGATCCGCTGTATCCAAACAACACTGAATGCGTTGCCCCCATTGCAGACATGACATTGCTGCCTCGCGGCGCACCTGCGTCCGAGTCTTGCTGGTGTCGTTCCCCTCCAACTCACGGAGGGTGCAGGGAAGGCCAGGCCTCGACCGAGGCCTGCGGTCCGCGTGCAGCAAAAAAGCACGCGGCAGAACCACAGGTTCGGCCGGATAGACCCGGCCTTCCCTGCGCGGTGGCTTTACGATTTATACGCAGTCTCCTCGGTGACCGGCTTGTTTGCCACCGTGGCGACAACGCGTTTCACGCGTTGCGCGGACCTCAGCGTCGGGAGGCCAGGACCCTGCGACTTCACCGTCCGCGACGTGGCGTACGTCGGCATGCCCAAAGCATGCTGCGCCCCATCGCGGCCACCGCATCCCACCCCAACGCATCGTGACGTTCGCGAAGCGCCCCTCGTCAGTGAAGCGGGATGGGGAGAAAAGACCATGGATTTCTGAAAATGCAAAGTCGAATATTTTTCGCTCCGCATCTGGACAGCCCGAATCAGCTTGATCGCGCGAGCGAATTTCGTCTTTGCGCGCGCCGCTGCGGACGCCCGACCTGCGCCGGAAGGTATCGATGGGGAAGCAAGCCTGCTCGTCGGCCAAATCAACCTCGCTGCGGCACAACGAATCCCACGCGACGCGCAACAGAAGGGCCCAACGTGAAGCCGGTCTGCGCTCCGACCCGCTGTCGTGCCGAAACAAGCGAAGCCGGACGATGTGCAGGCATCGGCGCGTTCGCGCGACCCAGGACCGATACCGCAGGACGTGGCGAGCCCAGATGCATCAACGCGCGTGCCTCGAATATGGCCCTGGGGTTATGGGTCCCGGCGTTCGCCGGGACGACACTGATTTTGTCGAACGAGCGTCCGGACACGACAACCATCTCACAACGCCGCGAACGCAGCGCGCGACGGTGCGAGCGGCAACCAGTCCGGGATGCGGCGCTTGGCAAGCCAATACGGTCGCCACAGCCTGCGCCAGGTGGCGAGATCGAGCGGGGCCTGGCGCCATTTGATCCTGCCCGTCTCGATCTGCGGCAGGTCGTGCAGGTGCAGCCACCGCCGTGCGATCCACCACAGCTCGCGCGGCGCGGCGGCATTCCCGGGGCCTTCGAGCTGGACGATGTTGAGCAACGGATCATGACAATGGAGCCCGGTCTCCAACGTCGCGACCCGCTCGCCATTGCGCCGTACGCTCCACAGCCGCGAGCGGTTATGGGCGATGTCGTCGTCATAGGTGCGGACGCAGTTGCGCATGGCGACCGCTTCCTCGACGATGGCCGGGATGTCATCGAGCGGCCTGAATTCATAATCACCCACGCGGCCCGGGTTGAGCCACATGTTGCGGATCGGCCGCTGACCGATGTTGAGGTGCAGCGTCGTGTTCGCTCGCCAGGCGAAGGCGGCTGTCCGTGCGGCGTCGAGCTTCATGGCCGGAGTCCACGGCCGTTCGATGAGCTCGCGGCCGAAGCAGCTGGGCTGTCCCGAGAACCAGATCCACAGACCGAGCAGATGCATGTGATCGCGCTTCGGCGCCCGCAGGTACTCGCGAGCGATCCAGACGGCTGCGGCCTCATGCGCCAGCGCCGCCATCTCCGCCACGAGCTGCAGCCAGGTCGGCATCAGCTTCGGCGAGCGCGGCAAATGGTTGCCGATCTGCCGCCGGAACAGCTCGCCGTTTGGCAAGGGCGGGATCGGACGGACGAACGCCTCCGGTGGCAGCTTGCGCAGCCAGAGCGGCAGACCGGCCACGGCCGCCGCCTCGGCCAGCGGACGCCCCGCGATCACGCACGCGATCGCCCGCTCCGGATCGACGTCCGGGCGCGGCACCGCCAGCGCGAACAGCAGCGCCGGAAAGCTGAGCGCGAGGTCGGCGAGATGAGGATGTCGCATCGCGCATGCGCGCACGCGGGATTGCAGACGAGACGAATAGCGCCGCAGCCGGCGTTCGCGCAGGTCGGAACGCTCCGGCTCCCGGCGGGGAGTCAGCAAGAGATTTGATGTCATGACACGACGGTTCAAGCGCAGGCCACGAGGGCCGCGGGCTTTCGATGAGATGCGAAAGGGTCAAATCATGGCCGGGACAATCATCCCGGTCGGCCGCGTCAATGATCGCGCAGCGAGCCCGGGAAGCGCGTGAGTCTGGACATCGTCGCCTCCTGCGTTGAAGTTGGGATGCGCTGAACTAGCGCGTTTCTCGGCAGAGCGCAACCATGGCTGCCGCCTCCTCCCAGCACGATGCACACCGGTCATCGTTGCGAAAGGTTGTCGGCGACCGGCACCGCCGTCGCGAGCCCTCCCGAAACGACGAAGCGATCCAGGCCTTCCAGACAGATGATTCGACTTGGCCCTGGATTGCTTCGCTGCGCTCGCGACGACGTGGTGAGTGAGCAGCGACCTGGATCGTTGATACTGACTGCGCGGAGCGATGCACCAGCCCTAGCGCTTCCCCTTCGTCATGTTCAGCGCCACCGCGGCGCGGATCAGCGCCATGAACGCAGTCTCATCGATCACGTCGCCTTCATGAAGGTCGATGGCGCGGCGGGTGTTGCCGTCGAGGCTCGCGTTGAAGAGGCCGGAAGGGTCCGGCAGCGATGCACCCTTGGCGAACGTCAGCTTCACCGCGGCCTTGTAGGTCTCGCCGGTGCAGACGATGCCGGCATGCGACCATACGGGAACGCCGCGCCACTTCCACTCCTCGACGATATCGGGATCGGCCTGTTTGATGAGATCGCGGACGTAGCTGAGCGTGACGCCGCGCCAATCCCCGAGCTCCTTGATCCGGGCGTCGATCAGCTCCGACGGAGACTGGTTCCCCTCGCCGACGCTCGTAGCCTTCGTTGGTTTCGCCATGACGCTTGTTCCCATCCACCTGCTTGTCGTTCCACCTGCGTGTAGTCCGCGTCGTAGTTATACGACCATCTTGGCCTGCTCAAGTTTAGAGCAATATTGATAACTCCACGGCCAAGCGGCACAGTGCACCAACGAGGTGTCGTCCAACATCACCGAGGTGCAGCACGACGCCAGCGAAACCGGCTCGGCCTCGTCCCAGGTGCTGTCGGCGGCGCAGTCGCTGTCACAGGACAGCAACCGGCTGAAGCTGGAGGTGGGACGATTCTTGAACACGGTGCGGGCGGCGCAAGAGCGAAATCATTCGTCGTTGAACTCGTTCACTCGCGACAACGGCAGTGTGTTCCCTCTCCCGCTTGCGGGGGAGGGCTAGGGAGGGGGCCGCTCCAGCGGCGGTGTGCGTGGCGCCCCCTCTCCAACTCTCCCCCGCAAGCGGGGGGAGAGGGCGCAGCGGAGCTTGGCGCGGGGTTGATCGGTTCATCGGAAACGAAGCAGGCAACTGCCGATCACCGGCCCAACTCAATAACACCTCGCCGCGGCGCGCCGTTGGAAACGAAGCAGCGCCGGTGCGGTGATCAGTTCGCCAACTCGCTGTGAACGCAATCCGGACGGCTGACCGCCCCCTCACCGCTTCTCGATCACGAGGCTCTGCACCACGCGGCCGAAATAGCCCCTGACATCACCCAGCCGCGCCATCGCCAGACCGGCACCGTCCGGGCCGATCCAGCTTTCGGCGTCGAGCAGGATCCAGTCGCCGACCGGCTCGCGGGCCATGTTCACGGTGAGGTCGGCGTTGAGGAAGGTGTAGCTGTGGAAGTCGAGAGCAGCGGAGGTGCCGTTGCAGAAGTCGCTCGCGACCACGGCGCGCATCGCCTGCGACACGGCGTGGCCTTCGACCAGCGGCCAGTCGACGCGGTACCAGATCGCGCCGGGTCCCTTGACACCGAACCGGCCGCGCGCGGCGCGCAGGGTCATGCCGCGCACGAACGGGCTGGTCGAGAAATCCGCAGGCTCCGGCAACGCATCGTCAGGACCGACCAGATCGACCGGCAGCTCGCGGACATCGTCCGGAAGCGGCACGGCATCCTGCCTGATCTTGAGCACCGTCGCCGTGACCACCACCGTATCGCCGGCGCGCAGCCGCACCGCGCAGAGCTGGATTTTGCGGCCCTCGCGCAGCACCTCGGTCTCGATGAGGAGCTCTGCGAGCGGCACCGGGCGCATCAGGTCGATGGTGACGCGGGCGATGCGCATCGGCGACGTCGTCGGAATGCGCTCGGCCGCCCACACGGCCAGCGCCGACGGCGCGGACCCGTGTTGCATGGTCGGATCCCACGGTCCTGCAGCATCGGAGCTGACGGCGACCCGATTGTCCGCGATGCGGAAGATCGGCCGCATCAGCGCGCGCCTCGCCACGTCTCAGCCGGCGCTGGCAAAGGCGCGGTCGGCGCCATTGGGCAGTTCGATGTCGACCTCGAGCGTCGAGACATGCTTTCCCCGATCCATGCGAACGATGACCTTGTCCGGATCGAGTACCACATGGCGCGAAACCACGGCGAGGATTTCCTCGCGCAGCTGCATCAGGAGATCGGGCTGTCCGCGCAGGCTGCGCTCATGCGCGAGCAGGATCTGCAGCCGCTCCCGCGCGACAGGCGCGGAGGCCGCACGCCCCGTAAAGAGCCGCAGCACGCTCATGCAGCCCTCCGTCCCAAGAGCAGGTTCATCAGGCCCTTGCGCTCGGTCGGGATCTGCATCTCGACTTCCTCGCCGAGGAGGCGGCGCATCGCATCGTGATAGGCGCGCGCGGGGGCGCTCGCGGGGCTGTTGAGCGTCACGGGACAGCCGACGTTGGAAGCGCGCAGCACGTCCTGGCTCTCCGGCACGATGCCGAGCAGCGGCGTCGCGAGAATCTCCAGCACATCCTCGATCGACAGCATCTCGCCGCGCGCGGCGCGGCCGGCATCATAGCGCGTGATGAGAATGTGCTTCTCGACGCGCTCGCCGTTCTCGGCCCGCACCGTCTTGGAATCGAGCATGCCGATGATGCGGTCGGAATCGCGCACCGACGACACCTCCGGATTGGTGACGATGACCGCCTCGTCGGCATAGCGCATCGCCAGCATGGCGCCGCGCTCGATGCCGGCCGGGCTGTCGCAGATCACCCAGTCGAACGTCTTGCGCAATTCGGCGATGACGCGGCCGACGCCGTCCTCGGTGAGCGCGTCCTTGTCCTTGGTCTGCGAGGCCGGCAGCAGCCACAGATTTTCCAGCCGCTTGTCGCGGATCAAGGCTTGCGGCAGCTTGGCGACGCCGTGCACGACGTTGATGAGATCGAACACGACGCGGCGCTCGGCGCCCATGACCAGATCGAGATTGCGCAGGCCGACGTCGAAATCGACGACGACGACCTTCTCGCCGGCCTGCGCCAGCGCCGCGCCCATCGCCGCCGTCGTGGTGGTCTTGCCGACGCCACCCTTGCCCGACGTCACTACGAGTACTTTCGACATGTCACGAATCCTCCTGCTACTCAGTTCAATGCAACGATCTTCATGGAATGACCTTCGAGCCGCGCCTGCGCGGCCCGGCCGCGCAACGCGGCGTCGATCTGCTCGGCCGTCTGGTAGTAGCCGTCGATCGCGACCAGCTCGGCCTCGATCTTCTGGCAGTAGATGCGCGCCGCCGCGTTGCCGTTGATGCCGGCCATCGCGCGGCCACGCAGCGCGCCATAGACATGGATCGAGCCGCCGGCGACGATCTCGGCGCCCGACGACACCGCGCCGAGCACGGTGACGTCGCCGTCGGGAAACACGATCGACTGGCCGGAGCGCACGGGCTGGTCGAGCAAGAGCGATGTCGGCTGCTGCAGCGACGGCTTCTCCGGCTCGATCTCCTGCACGGCGCAATGACGGCCGCCGGACAACAAGGGGGGCATGCCGAGCGACAGCCGGCCCTGCTCGACGCCTTCGAGCCCGAGCACGCGGATGTTGCGCGACTCGATGCTCTTGATGAGGTGCGTGATGGCGAGCGGGCTCAGATCCACCGCGGAGAGATCGAGCACGATCGGCTTGCCGACGAAGAAGCCGGGCGAGCCCGCGAGCGTTGCATCGAGCTCGCTGAGCCAGTCGGCAATCGGCACCACCGGCGAAAACACGAAGGCTACGTAGGAGCGCCCGCGCAGACGAATAACAGGACGCACCGTTTCAGCGCTGGCACTCATGACCATCCGACCCAACCTTCTTAGTGATTGGTTAACTGTCGGCGCCAGATGGTTAACGGATGGTTAAATCGACGCTAAGCCGCTCAAAAATCGACAGCGGCCCGCCCGACATAGTTCGATGATGATCGAATCAAGGCGCAATCTTGGCATCAATGAGACGCAATTCATGAGCATCTGCGTCAAGACCTATCATGCCTCATTTTAATCACATCATGATGATAACTTTAACGTACATATAATTCGGAACCGACGACTTTAGGAGGTTCCGATCGATTGACACTCGTCAGGGGGCGGGGCATGGGATCGATAGAGGCGCCCAAGGCACGGCAAACGTGCCACGGCGCCTTGCAGGAAGGGACCGCTGGCGTGCGATCGTTGATCGACGCGAAACGTCTGATTCTGCGAGTGATTCCGTGTGGACTGAAGTGGCAGACCAGCTCCCGTTCTTCGTTTGAAACTAGCTCTCATACGAACCGTGGCAGAAGCGTATCAGTTTCCGGAATCGAGCGTCAGAGGAGTAGCGTATGAGTTCGTTGAGTGAACAGAATCCGATGAACCCGCAGGACCCGCTGCACTACGCACCGCGGTGGCTGCGCGAACGTCCGGAAGCCGCGCGTCTATCTCTCGTCGGTGACAATGCCAAGGCAGCGGAGGCGGCCGAGCGTCCCGCTTCGGGACAGCAAGGACCGCTCGATGCTCGCCTGGAGACCGCCGTGTTCGAATCCCTTCGTCAGTCGCTGAATCCGCAGGTCATGCGCGAGCCGCCGGATCTGGAGCGCGAGCGCGACCGCCGCTCGGTCGTGTTCAAGGTGGCTGGCCGCTTCGCCGCTGCAACCGGCGTCGCCGCCGTCGTCGCGCTGTTCTTCGTCAACATCGTGCCGGTGTGGCGCCAGCCCGACGCGAGCTCGTCCTTCGTCGCCGCCGTGCAGTCGATGAAGACGCTGCCGCCGGTCGCCGCCGACGTGCAGGACGCCAAGGCGGACCAGACCAGTGCGCTGCCGGAGCGGGTCGAGCCGCAGGCTCCCGCGCTGTCGCAGTTCAAGTCGCTGCTCGCGGACGCTCCGGCGCCGACGGCAGAGGCCGACACTCCCGAAAAGCCCATGCTGCAGCAGTTCATGCAGTGGAACCAGAAGACGGGTCAGATGGAGCGGGTTCGCTAAACCCTCTACACGACTGATCCGACTTCCAACACATCACAGGCGACGATGATCGACGTCCTACCGCAGAAAGCGGCAGCACGCCGTCCGCTGGCTCATGCCCGTGTGGCAGCCATCCTGCTCGCGTCCCTCGTGGCCGGCGAGGCCGTTGCTGCGCCCGGCGAGAATGTGAGCGTGGCGCGCCAGCTCGGCGGCCGCGTCGGCCCGATCATTGGCGCCGCGCTCGCGTGCCGCGACATCGCCCGGCCGCGCATCCAGGCCATCATCGAGAAATTCCAGCTCGTCATCCGCGAGGCCGCCTCCAGCGAGGCCGACCGTGACGAGCTGACGCGCCTGCTCGACCGCTACGTGGCCGAAGGTCGCAGCCTCGTCACCTCAGGCCGGATGGATTGCGGCGGCGCCGATCGGCAGCTTGCCGATCTCGAACGGTCCATCGCCGCGCCGCCTCCGTCTCGCGCGAACCTGCCCGCCGTGAGCATCGGACCTGCGACCGCGCAGGCCGCGACCGTACCGGCGCAACTGCTGCCGCCGGCCGGCAACGTGCGCGGAGTGACGCAGAGCGAGATCAAGCTCGGCATGGTCATTCCCTACAGCGGACCGGTGAAGGAGAGCGGGCGGCTGCTCAAGATCGGCGTCGAGGCGGCGTTCAATCGCGCCAACGAGGCCGGCGGCGTCAACGGCCGCATGCTGAAGCTCGTCACCGCCGATGACGGTTACGATCCCGCGCGCACGCTGGATGCGATGAAGCTGCTCTACGAGAAGGAGCAGGTGTTCGGCTATATCAGCAATTTCGGCTCGGCCACCGCCGCGGTCGCCATCCCCTACGCGCTCGAGCGCCGCACGCTATTCTTCGCGCCCTATACCGGCGCCAACGTCGTGCGCCACGATCCGCCCGACCGCTACGTCTTCAACTACCGGCCGAGCTATGCCGAGGAGACCGACGCGCTGGTCCACTATCTCGTGAAGATGCGAAGGCTGCATCCGCGCCAGATCGTCGTGTTCGCGCAGAACGACGCGTTCGGCGACGCGGGCTTCGCCGGCGTGGCCAAGGCGTTCCGCACGCTCGGCGCCAGCGACAATTCGATCGTGCGGGTCAACTACCCGCGCAACACGGTCGAGGTCGACGACGCCATCAATCAGTTGAAGCTGCTGAAGACCCCGGTCAAGGCGGTGGTGATGCTGGCGACGACGCGCGCCGCGGCCAAATTCATTGAGAAGGCCCAGGGCGTATTTCCGGGCGTCATCTTCGCCAACATCTCCGCGGTCGCGGGCTCGGCGCTCGCCAGCGAGCTGATGCTGCTCGGACCGCGCTACGCCGAGGGCGTGATCGTCAGCCAGACCGTGCCCGGCGTCTCCGGCTATTCGAGCCTGGTCCTCGAATACAAGAACGCACTTGCGAAATACGCCCCGGGCGAGCCGGCCGACTACACCTCGCTCGAGGGCTACATCGCCGCGAGCATCCTGATCGAGGGACTGAAGCGCGCCGGTCCGAACTTCGATACCGAGCAACTGGTCGAAACGCTCGAGAACATGCGCAACATCGATCTCGGCCTCGGCACGCAGCTCGGCTTCGGCCGCGCCGAACACCAGGCTTCGCACAAGATCTGGGGCACGGCGCTGGACGACAGCGGCATCTATCAACCCGTCGAACTTGAATAGGATACCGCTAGAGGCAAGACAGCCTCAACTAACACGACAAAAGAGCGACAGTGAAACCCGACATTAATTCGAAATGCCACGAATAGTAGAACGAAGAGGGTTGGAAACAAGCTGAGCAGGTGGAAGGTTCGATGGCCGTGCGTTGGTCCGCGTTGATCATCGGGAGTGTTTTCGCAGCTCCCTTGAGCCCCGCTTTGGCGGCGGCTCCCGACGTCGTCCGGGAGCTTGGCGGCCGGGTTGGGCCGATCGTGGGACAGGCGTCCGCCTGCCCGGACATCGCGCAGGGCCGGGTCCAGAGCATCGTCGACAAATTCCGCGAAGCCATCCGCCAGGCGACGAGCAATGACGGCGAGCGCGATCAGCTGACCCGCAGCTTCAATGGCTATATCGCCGAGGGCCGTAGTCGTACGGGCGCCTCGCAGGCGACCTGCGCCGCCGCGGAGCGGCAACTGACAGAGCTCGAACGCTCGCTCGGCCAGCCGGCTGCGGCGACGGCCCCGATCACACCCGTCAAGGCCGAAGCGACGACTGGCGCCGTCACCACGGGCCCCGTGCGCGGCATCACCGACCGTGAGATCCGCTTCGGCATGGTCCTGCCGTTCTCCGGCATCCGCAAGGAGACCGGGCGTCAGATGCGCCAGGGCATCGAGGCCGCGTTCGCACGCACCAACGATGCCGGCGGCGTCAACGGGCGCATGCTCCGTCTCCTGGCGGCCGACGACGGCTACGATCCGAACCGCACGCTGGCGGCGATGACGCAACTCTACGACAAGGAGCAGGTGTTCGGCTTCATCGGCAACGTCGGCACCGCCAACTCGCAGGCGGCGATCCCCTATGCGCTGGAGCGCCGCACGCTGTTCTTTGCGCCGAACACCGGCGCAGCAGTGGTGCGACGCGATCCGCCGGATCGCTACGTCTTCAACTATCGGGCGAGCTACGCCGAGGAGACGGCCGCGCTGGTGCGCTACCTGATCAAGATGAAGCGCGTCTCGCCCAAGCAGATCGCCGTGTTCACCCAGCAGGACCCATTCGGCGACGACGGTTTCGCCGGTGTCGCGAAGGCCTACCGACAGTTGAACCTCGGCGAGGCCGTGACGCGCATCAACTATCCGCGCGCGACGATGGACGTGGAAGAGGCGGTCAATCAGGTCAAGGCGCACAAGCCGGGACTCAAGGCGGTCATCATGGTGGCGACCGATCGCGCCGCCGCGAAATTCATCGAGAAGACGCGCGACGCGGTGCCGGGCCTGATCTACGCCAACGTGTCCGCCGTCGGCTCGACCTCGCTCGCGACCGAGCTGAAGCTGCTCGGTCCGCGCTTCACCAACGGCGTCATCGTCACGCAGGGCGTGCCGGCGGTTTCGGGCTATTCGAGCCTCGTGCTCGACTACAAGAACGCCCTGGCCAAATACGCGCCCGGCGAGGCGCCGGACTACACGTCTCTCGAAGGCTATATCGCGGCGACGATTTTGATCCAGGCGCTGAAGCAGACCAGCCCGCTCGACACCGAGCGCCTGGTCGACACGCTCGAATCGATGCGCAGCCTCGATCTCGGCCTCGGCACGACGCTCGCATTTGGACGCGCAGAGCACCAAGCATCGCACAAGATCTGGGGCACTGCACTCGACGAAACCGGCACGTATCAGGCAATCGAACTTGAGTAGAATTAGCTTCGAAGGGGAAGAACTGGTGAAGACGTTTCGTTAGCAGGTCCTAAAGTATGATCGGAAAAAGGCGTGTCGGGTTACCGAAATGGTCATGCTCTTAGGAAAGGCTGGTCTGTGCATGGTGACGGTCTTATGTCTTCTCCGTCGCAGACACGGCGTCAATTCACCAGGCGGAAGACCTGGATGGGGTCCAAAGTGGGATAGTGGCAATGAACTTTCGTTGTAGCGTGTTCTTGGTTGCGGCATTGCTCGCAACGCCCGCCAGCGCGGCGGGCACCAATGCGGATGTGGTGCGTAATCTTGCGAGCCGGGTCGGGCCGATCGTGGGAGCAGCATCCGCCTGTCAGGCGATCGACCAGGGCCGCGTTCAGGCCATTGTCGACAAGTTTCGCGAGGTGATCCGGGAGGCCTCCACCGGCGGCTCGGATCGTGACGAGCTCACCCGCGTCTTCAACGGCTACGTCGCCGATGGACGCAACCGCGTGGGGGCGGCGCAGACCGACTGTAACGCCGCGGGCCGCCAGCTCGCCGAGCTCGAGCGCTCGCTCGGGCAGAGCGCGCCGAGCCAGACCGCCACCAGCCTCGCCGGGGTGATCGCCCCGTCCGCGGCCGTGGCTGCGACGGCACCGACCGCGACGCTGCCGCCAGCGTCCACCACCAACGTGCAGGGCGTCACCGCCAACGAGATCCGCTTTGGCATCGCCGCTCCGTTCTCGGGCGCTGCCAAGGAGCTCGGCCGGCAGATGAAGATGGGCATCGAGGCCGCCTTCAACCGCGCCAACGACACCGGCGGCATCGCCGGGCGCTCGCTGCGGCTCTATTCGGCCGACGACGGCTACGAGCCGTCGCGGACGCTGGACGCGATGAAGCAGCTCTACGAGAAGGACAAGGTGTTCGGCTTCGTCGGCAATGTCGGCACCCCGACCTCTGCCGTGGCGATGCCCTACGCCCTGCAGCGCCGCGTGCTGTTCTACGGCGCGTTCACCGGCGCCAACCTCCTGCGCAACGATCCGCCGGATCGCTACGTGTTCAACTATCGCGCCAGCTACGCCGAAGAGACCGACACCGTCGTTCGCTATCTGGTCAAGCTGCGCCGCCTGCCGGCCAAGGATATCGCCGTGTTCGCGCAGCAGGACGCCTATGGTGATGCCGGCTTCTCCGGTGTGGCCAAGGCCTTCCGCTCGCTCGGTCTTGCCGACACGGCCATCTTGCGCCTCAACTACAAGCGCAACACGGTCGACGTCGACGACGCGGTCAACCAGCTGCGGGCATTGAAGAACCCGCCCAAGGCGATCGTCATGGTCGCAACCTATCGCGCAGCCGCGAAGTTCATCGAGAAGACGCGCGATCTGTTCCCGCACATGATCTACACCAACGTCTCCTTCGTCGGCTCGACCGAACTCTCGGACGAGCTGATGCTGCTCGGTCCGCGCTATGCCAGCGGCGTCATCGTCACCCAGGTGGTGCCGGCCGTCGGCGGCTATTCGAGCGCCGTGCTCGAGTACAAGAGCGCGCTCGAGAAGTACTTCCCGGGCGAGGCACCGTCCTACGTGTCGTTCGAAGGCTACGTCTCGGCCAACGTGCTGGTCCAGGCGCTGCGCCGGGTCGGCCCGCAGCTCGACACCGAGGCGCTGATCGACACGCTGGAAAACATGCGTGACATCGATCTCGGTCTTGGCGCCAAGCTCGGCTTCGGCCGCGCCGAGCACCAGGCCTCGCACAAGATCTGGGGCACGGCGCTCGACGAGCGCGGCAAGTTCCAGGCGATCGAGCTGGAATAGCCCGTCCGCTTGTTGCGGCCGCAACAAAAAAGCGCGACAGCCCTGGCTGCCGCGCTTTTCTTTTGTCCGTCGCGGAGCCGCTTAGAGCGGCGGATCGATCGCCTCGTCATATTCCTTCTTGAAGCGCGCGATCAGCTCGGCGGCGGGCAGCACGTCCTTGATGGCGCCGATGCCCTGCCCTGATCCCCAGATCTCCTTCCACGCCTTCGGCTTGGCGCGCTCGCCCGAAGCATCGGTGCCGAAGCTCATCTTCGACGGATCAGAGGTCGGGAGATTGTCCGGATCGAGGCCGGCGGCGACGATCGACGGCTTCAGGTAGTTGCCGTGCACGCCGGTGAACAGGTTCGAATAGACGATGTCGTCGGCGCCCGAGCTGGTGATCATCTGCTTGTAGCCTTCGACCGCATTCGCCTCCTTGGTGGCGATGAAGGCCGAGCCGATATAGGCGAAGTCGGCGCCGAGCACGCGCGCGGCACGGATGGCGCGGCCGTTCCCGATCGCGCCCGACAGAGCGATCGGGCCATCGAACCAGCTCCGCGTCTCCGCCACGAAGGCAAACGGCGAGATCGTGCCGGCATGTCCACCGGCGCCCGCCGCGACCAGGATCAAGCCGTCGGCGCCCTTCTCGATCGCCTTGTGCGCGAAGGTCTGGTTGATGACGTCGTGGAAGACGATGCCGCCCCAGCCGTGCGCCGCCTGGTTCAGCTCCTCGCGCGCGCCGAGCGAGGTGATCATCATCGGCACCTTGTACTTCTCGCACAGCGCGAGATCCTGCTCGAGCCGGTTGTTGGAGCGATGCACGATCTGGTTGACGGCGAACGGCGCCGACGGGCGTTCCGGATGCGCGCGATCATAGGCGGCGAGCTCCTCGGTGATGCGCGCCAGCCATTCGTCGAGCAGCGCGGCCGGCCGCGCGTTGAGCGCCGGAAACGAACCGACCACGCCGGCCTTGCACTGCGCGATCACCAGGTCGGGCACGGAGATGATGAACAGCGGCGAGCCGATCACCGGGATCGACAGGCGGCCCTTGAACAAGGCGGGCATGGACATGGATGGGAATTCCTCTTGCGTTGAAATGCGGAAACGCTCGTGATCGCGAGCATGCCCGACATCATGCCGTGATGGCAATTCGCTCGCAGAGGGACCGGAAAAGCCCGATCAGGGTCTTGCGTTGAGGCGCTGGCGTGCCGGCGTCATTGGCAGAGCGCCGAGGTCACGTAGGTGTCGGTGCGGCAATCGCCCGGCTTGCGCTGGCGACCGGGGATCAGCACCCTCGCCGAGCAGGTCTCCGCGGAATCGGTGTTGAGGCTCTTGCCTTCCTTGTAACCCTTGCCCTGGCACAGCCGGTCGGCGCCGAGCTTGCAGTCCGGCGTGGCGTTGGCGGCGATCGGGCAGACCGAGCGGCCGGAGATCATGGTCGAGGGCTTGGTGAGCCGCGAGAGCGTGTCACTGGTCTCCTTCAGCACACTCGGTGCGGCGTCGCCGCCGTTCGGGGCAGCCGGCCGGTCGGCTTGCCGCGGCGGGCCTGCGGGAGCGCCTGCCGTCTCGCCTTCGTTCGCGGGCGGCTCCGGCGTGGCCTCCGGACGCTTCAGCGGAATGACCGCCATCTTCTCGAACAGCTTGCCGAGCTCCTCCACCAGACCCGGACTGGAGGACGGCGGCGCAGACTGGACGGCAGGCGCCTGCTGCGGCGGCTGTTGCGGCGCTTCTCGCAGCCCCAAGGAAGGCGTCGTTTGCGCCCATGCCGCGGCGGCGGAGAGAACCGAGACGACGACGAGCAGCGCCGCCCCTGCCCCCGGCCCCGGCCGCAGCGGCCGCATCAGATCAGCTTCACGGCGACGACGAAGCCGGCCACCAGCACGGCCGCGCCGATCGCCACCCACAGGCCGAGATGCTTCTCGATGCGCACCCTGATCCATTCGCCATAGCGGTTGAGCAATATCGCGGCGATGAAGAAGCGGCCGCCGCGCGCGATGATCGAGCAGACGATGAACAGAAACAGATTATAGCCGGCGAAGCCCGACGTGATCGTGACCAGCTTGTAGGGGATTGGCGTCAATCCCTTCACCAGGATGATGACGGCGCCCCACTCGGCATAGGAGGCACGGAACGCCTCGACCTTGCCGCCGAGGCCGTAGAGCTGGATCAGCCAATGGCCGAGCGAGTCGTAGAGCAGCGCGCCGATGGCGTAGCCGACCAAGCCGCCCGCCACCGACGCCGCGGTGCAGACGCCGGCGAACAGCCAGGCCCGCTGCGGCTTCGCCAGCGACATCGGGATCAGCATCACATCCGGCGGCACCGGAAAGAACGAGCTTTCAGCGAAGGCAACCGCGGCCATGATCCACATGGCATGCGGCTTGTGGGCGGCGTCGATACACCAGTCGTAGATCCGTCTGAGCATGGTGGCGATGAAGCAAACCGGGCAGGATTTGTCCATGGCCCATATGCCGGTCCGAATCGGAGCGCCACACTAGTGCCGCTTGCGGATGGTCCGGCTTTCGGCCGCGACGATCGGTCGCCCCGCCACCCGTCCGGGCGCGGCCTTGGCGACCTTCACCGGCGATTTCGGCAGCTTCTCGGCGATGCCGAGCATCAGCTCGCGCCGTTCCATCTCGCGCCAGACGTCCTCGGGCTGGACATCGAGCTCGGCCCATAGCACGGCCAGATTGTAGATCAGGTCGGCGCTTTCGCGCACCACGGCCTGGGCGTCGCCGCCGACGGCATCGATCGCAACCTCGATGGCCTCTTCGGCGAGCTTTTTGGCCATCTTGGCCGTGCCCTGCTGCATCAGCTTGGCCGTGCGCGATCGCGCGGGATCGAGATCCCTGGCCGCCAGGACAGCGCGATAGAGCCGCTCGATCGAATCAGTCATCCCGCCACAATAGTTAAATTCGATGGTCCGCATATTAACGTTCGCGGCGGGCAAGAAAAAATCCGCCGGCGCGGGGCCGGCGGATCGTCTATTCGATCTCACATCACCAATGCGGGTGATGATAATAGCCGCCACCGTAATAGGGGCCGCCGCCGTAATACTGATAGCGCGGTCCGTAGCCGTAATAGGCCGGCCGGCCATAGTAATAGTTGTCCTCGTAGTAGGAACGGCGGTTCTGTGTCGCCGCGATGGCAAGTCCGGTGCCGACGATGCCGGCGAACGCCGCCGCAGCCGCCGCGCCGCCGTTGCCGCGATAGTGGCGCCGGCGCGCGCTGACATCGGTCACGCCGCCATCATTGGCCGCCTTGGCGACGACGCCCTTCTCGGCCGGCGCGGAGCCGGCAAAGGCGAGTGTCGGCTGCACGGCCGTCAAAGTCACCGCGGCCACCGTCGCCAGGACGGTAGCACGGCCAAAGCGTGAAAAACTTCCGCACTGTGCGATCATGTGGATCCTCCGTACAATCTCATCTCGCGTACCAACTCGCGAACTGCGTCCACAGTTCCCCTCGCGAAACCCGAAGTCGAAGCCGCAAATCGCCGCAGGCCTTACTCATGGACCGTTCACATTCGATCCGACATGATCAGGCACCGCCGGCCCCGAGCGGCAGCGACACAGCGACATTGTCACGAAATTGACATATCGATCCCGCGACGGCCGGCGAACTGATTAGAATACCGGCGTGACAAGACCGGTACGGCCTGCGAATACCGGCGTGACATGATGTGCATGCGACGACCCGTCACCCTGCTTGCTTTGGCGCGCTTGGCGCTCCTGGCGGCCGTCGTGGTGCCCGCGTGGCTGTCAGATCACGAGGCCCTCGCAGAGGAGCCGAAACGTCCGGTCGCCGTCATGTTCGCGCTGGATCGGCCGCTCGATGGCAGCATGGCGCCACTGGTCCTCGCCGCCAGCCGCGGGCTGTTCGCCACCGAGGGCGTGACCGTCACCATCACCACGGCCAAGGGCTCTCCCGATGCGATCGCGCGGGTGGCCTCCGGCGAGACCGACATGGCGCTCGCCGACATCAACGAGCTGATCCGCTATCGCGACGCGTCCAACAGCCAGCCGGTCAAGGCCGTGTTCGTGCTGTTCAACAGGGCGCCTTATGCGATCATCGCGCGCAGGAGCCGCGGCATCAACGGGCTCGGCGACATCGAAGGCAAGACGCTCGGCGTCGCCGAGGGCGATCTCTCGATCCGGCTGTGGCCGGCGGTCGCGCGGCACAACCATCTCAGGCCCGAGACCATCAAGCTGTCGCGCGTCGGCGCGGCCGTGCGCGAGCCGATCCTGTCGGCCGGCCAGGTCGATGCCGTCAGCGGCTTCTCCTATTTGTCGGCCCTCAATCTGCGCGACCGCGGCGTGCCTGCCGCCGATCTCGCGGTGCTGCGCTTCGCCGATTACGGCTGCGAGGCCTATGGCCATGCGGTGATCGTCAATCCCGGCTTTGCGGCCAAGCAGCCGGCTGCGGTGAAGGGATTCCTGAGCGCGCTGACGTCTGGCCTGCAGCTTGCCATCAAGGACCCTGCCGGCGCGATCGCCGACGTGGTGAGCCGGATGGATGACGGCTCGCGCGAGCTCGAGCTGCAGCGGCTGCAGAGCGTGCTCGTCGACAACGTGCTGACGCCGGACGTCCGCCGCGACGGCATCGGCGGCATCGATCCCGCCCGGTTCGAGCGGGCCCTCGACCAGCTCGCCGAGGACGGCAAATTCCACCACAAGCGTCCGCAACCCGCCGACATCTTCGACGACAGCTTCCTGCCGCCCGCCGACAGCCGGCTCGTCAACTGAGCGCTCGCCGCGGCGGCCGTTCCCTTGCTAACATGGCGCCGCGCGCACCCAGCGCTGGTTCCAACTGTCGACACGAAGCGCCCCGCCCATGTCCCTGCTCCGTATCTATGCCCGCGTGCTCCATCTGCTCGGAAAGGAGGCGCGGCTGGGCTGGTTTCTGGCGATCGCCAACCTGGCCCTCGCGGTGGCACAGTTCGCCGAGCCGGTGCTGTTCGGACGCATTGTCGACTCGCTCTCCGGCAACGCCTCGACCAGCACCGCCTGGCCGCTGCTCGCGGCCTGGGCCGGATTCGGCCTGTTCACGATTTTGGCCAGCGCCTGGGTCGCGCTGCAGGCCGACCGGCTGGCGCACCGGCAGCGCCATGCGGTGCTGACGAGCTATTTCGAGCACATTTTGCAGCTGCCGCTGACGTTCCATTCCGGCACCCATTCCGGCCGACTGATGAAGGTGATGATCAACGGCACCGACGCGCTGTGGAAGCTGTGGCTGTCGTTCTTCCGCGAGCACTTCGCCGCCATCATGTCGGTGCTGGTGCTGCTGCCGCTGTCGCTCTATCTGAACTGGCGGCTCGCGATCCTCTTGTTCGTGCTGTGCGTGGTGTTCACGGTGCTGACGACGCTGGTGGTGCGCAAGACCTACGGCATGCAGAGCGAGGTCGAAGAGCACTACAGCGACCTGTCGGCGCGCGCCTCCGATGCGCTCGGCAACGTCGCGCTGGTGCAGAGCTTCGTGCGCATCGAAGCCGAGGTGCAGGGCCTGCGCAACGTCGCCGGCCAGTTGCTCTCGGTGCAGATGCCGGTGCTCGGCTGGTGGGCGCTGGTGACGGTGATCACGCGCGCCTCCACCACCATCACGGTGCTGGCGATCTTCACCCTCGGCATCGCGCTGCATCAGCAGGGACTGAGCTCGGTCGGCGAGATCGTGATGTTCGTGTCGTTCGCGACCATGCTGATCCAGAAGCTCGAGCAGGTCGTGTCCTTCATCAACAACGTGTTCATGGAAGCGCCGCGGCTGGCCGAGTTCTTCACCGTGCTCGACGCCGTGCCGGCGGTGCGCGACCGCCCCGATGCGATCGACGTCGGCCGGCTCTCGGGCCTGGTCGAATTCAACGATGTGTCGTTCTCCTATGACGGCAAGCGGCCGGCGGTGGAGGATCTCACCTTCACCGCGCTGCCCGGCCAGACCATCGCGCTGGTCGGGCCGACCGGCGCCGGAAAGTCGACCGCGATTGCGCTCCTGCATCGCGCCTTCGATCCGCAATCCGGCTTCATCAAGATCGACGGCATGGATGTCCGCGGATTGAAGCTTGCGGCCCTGCGCCGGAACATCGGCGTCGTGTTCCAGGAGGCGCTGCTGTTCAATCGCTCGATCCGCGAGAACCTCTTGGTCGGCAAGCCCGATGCGACCGAGGAGGAGATTCGCACCGCCGCCGCGCGCGCCCAGGCGCTCGACTTCATCGACCGCGCCGAGCAGGGCTTCGATACCAATGCCGGCGAGCGCGGCCGCATGCTGTCCGGCGGCGAGCGCCAGCGGCTCTCGATCGCGCGTGCGCTCTTGAAGGATCCGCCGATCCTGATTCTCGACGAGGCGACATCAGCGCTCGATGCCGTCACCGAGGCCAAGCTCAACGCGGCGCTCGACGAGGTGATGAAGGGACGCACGACCTTCGTGATCGCGCACCGGCTCTCGACCATCCGCAACGCGACGCGAATCCTCGTGTTCGAGAACGGACGCGTGATCGAAAGCGGAACGTTCGATGAACTCGTCGCCAAGGGCGGCCACTTCGCGGAACTGGCGAAGGCCCAGTTCATGGTGCAGGAGAGCGCGCGCGCGACTCTCGCAGCGTCCGAGCGCGAGGGTACCATCGTCAAGACCTGATCGCGGGACGCTTTCATCGTGGAATTGAATGGCTGGCCTCTGTTCGCCAGCGTCGAGCCGGTATAGGTTCGCGGCCTGCCGCAACCGAAGCGGCGCCGGACACGCTTGAAACCCGAAAGCCCGCTTGCCCACCTCGCCGCGCGAGGCGGGTCTCAAAGGACCGGACCAGACCAGTGCAGACGCTTCGCCTGTTGTTCCGCTACGCCCCGATCAAGATCATCGCTCTCGCTGCCGCTCTCGTGCTCACGCCCCGCTGGGCCAGCGCCGAGGCGCTGCTGCTCGTCGAAGCCGATACCGGCAAGGTGCTGGAAGCGCAGAACGCGACCTATCCATGGTATCCCGCGTCGGTCACCAAGCTGATGACGGCCTATGTCGCCTTGAAGGCGGTCAAGGACGGCAGGATCACGCTTGACACGCTGTTCACGGTCTCACCGGCCGCGGCATCACAGTCGCCGTCGAAGATGGGCTATCGGCCCGGCACGCAGGTCACCGTCGACAACGCGCTGAAGATGATGCTGGTGAAGTCCGCCAACGACATGGCGGTGGTGCTGGCCGAGGGCGTCGGCGGCTCCATCGACGGCTTCTCGGCGATGATGAACGACACCGCTCGCAAGCTCGGCATGACGCAGACCAGCTACGTCAATCCGAACGGACTGCCGGCCGACGGCCAGATCACCTCTGCGCGTGATCTCGCGATCCTGGCGCGCGCCATCATCCGCGATCTTCCCGAGTACGAATACTTCGTGCACATCCCGTCGATCCGCTACGGCCGCCGCGTCGTGCAGAACTTCAACAAGCTGATCGGGCGCTATCCCGGCGCCGACGGCTTCAAGACCGGCTTCATCTGCGCTTCGGGCTACAATCTGGTGGCGTCGGCGACCCGCAACGGCAAGCGCCTGATCGCGGTGGTGCTCGGCGCCTCCTCAGGACAGATGCGCGCCGTGCGCGCGATCCAGATGCTGGACCGCGGCTTCAATGGCAACCAGTTGAGCTGGCTGAAATCGCCGCTCGGCACAGTCGATCAGTTGGCCCCCGTCGACGCGACACCGCCCAACCTGCGCGACGACATGTGCAACGGCCGCCGCCGCCGACCAGCCAGCGACGACGACGAGGACACCGTTGCCGGCGCGGACGGCGAAGCGACCGGCGGCACCCTGCTCGCCGGCCTGCAGGCGCCGACCATGAAGCCGTCCGAGCTGCTGGCGGCGGCGCCCGTCCCGTCCGAGCCGGTGCTGGTCTACACCGGCCCGACGCGCACCGGCGCGGCGCTGATCGCCGCCGTCGCCGCCGATGCCGACGCTCAGACCCCGGCCAGACACCGCGGCAAGAAGGCGCATGCCGCCGCGCGGAAGGATGCCAAGCCGGCGACCCGGACCGCCGCCAAGACCGATGCGGATGCGAAGGCCGCGGCGAAGCCGGATGCCAAGCCGGCGGAGGCCAAGCCGGGCGCGGCACGCCACGTCGCCGCCAAGCACGATGCCGGCGCAAAACCGGCGGAAAAGACCGGCTCCGACGCGCCCAAGCCCGCCAAGCCCAAGGCCGCCGCGAAGCCGAAGACGGCCGGCAAGCCCGCGCCGAAGGACGGCTGATCCGGCGCGGCCCATAGGGCCGCAGCCGACTGGGCCCAGCCTCCGCCCGGCCTCCTTACCCTGCCGCTTTCGTCGACACGCCGGCCGCTTGCCTTGAAGGGCCGGAAATTCGATATTGGCCGCCGCCAGCTTCCCGAGCGAGGCTGGCGGACGCCAATACACGAACAAGAGACGATCAGAGAGGAAGGGTCATGGAGCGCATCTGGCTCAAGCACTATCCGGCCGGCGTTCCCGCCGATATCGATCCGGGCAAATACCCGTCGCTCGTCGACCTGCTGGAAGAGAGCTTCAGGAAATTCGCCGATCGCCGCGCCTTCATCTGCATGGACAAGGCGATCAGCTATCGCGAGCTCGACGACATGTCGGTCGCGCTGGGCGCCTATCTGCAGGGCCTTGGGCTGGCCAAGGGCGCGCGCGTCGCGCTGATGATGCCGAACGTGCTGCAATATCCGATCGCGATCTTCGCGGTGCTGCGCGCGGGCTACGCCGTCGTCAACGTCAACCCGCTCTACACGCCGCGCGAGCTCGAGCACCAGCTCAAGGATTCCGGCGCCGAAGCGATCATCGTGCTGGAGAACTTTGCTCACACGGTGCAGCAGGTGGTCGGCCACACCCAGGTCAAGCACATCGTCGTCGCCAGCATGGGCGACCTGCTCGGCTTCAAGGGCGTGATCGTCAACCTCGTCGTCCGCCGCCTGAAGAAGATGGTGCCGGCGTTCTCGCTGCCGGGTGCCGTGCCCTTCAACGATGCGCTCGCGGCCGGCCGCGGCAAGCGCTTCCAGAAGCCCACCATCGGTCCGGACGACGTCGCCTTCCTGCAATATACCGGCGGCACCACCGGCGTCTCCAAGGGCGCCACGCTGCTCCATCGCAACGTCGTCGCCAACGTGCTGCAGAACGACGCCTGGCTGCAGCCAGTGATGGACAAGCCGCCGCATGTCGATCAGCTGCTGATCGTCTGCGCGCTGCCGCTCTACCACATCTTCGCGCTGACCTGCTGCTTCCTGCTCGCGGTGCGCGCCGGCGGCGCCAATCTGCTGATCCCCAATCCGCGCGACATCCCCGGCTTCATCAAGGAGCTGATGAAGTACCAGGTCACCACCTTCCCGGCCGTCAACACGCTCTACAACGGCCTGCTGCATCATCCTGACTTCCGCAAGATCGACTTCTCCAAGCTGAAGGTCTCCAACGGCGGCGGCATGGCCGTGCAGCGCCCGGTGGCCGAGCAGTGGAAGCAGGTGACGGGCTGCAGCATCGCCGAAGGCTACGGCCTGTCGGAGACCGCGCCGGTCTTGACCTGCAACCTGCCGACCTCGACCGAGTTCACCGGCACGATCGGCCTGCCGCTGCCGTCGACCTGGCTGTCGATCCGCGACGACGACGGCAACGAGGTGCCGCTCGGCCAGCCCGGCGAGATCTGCGCCAAGGGCCCGCAGGTGATGGCGGGCTATTGGAACAGGCCCGACGAGACCGCCAAGGTGATGACCGCGGACGGCTTCTTCCGCACCGGCGACATCGGCGTCATGGCCGCGGACGGCGCGATCAAGATCGTGGACCGCAAGAAGGACATGATCCTGGTCTCCGGCTTCAACGTCTATCCGAACGAGGTCGAGGAAGTGATCGCGACCCATCCGGGCGTGCTGGAGACCGCCGTGATCGGGCTGCCGGACGAGAAGACCGGCGAGGTCGTCAAGGCCTTCGTGGTGAAGAAGGATCCCGACCTCACGTCCGAGGACATCATCAAGCACTGCCACGAGCAGCTCACGAACTACAAGGTGCCGAAGCAGATCGAGTTCAGGACCGAGCTGCCGAAGACCAATGTCGGCAAGATCCTGCGCCGGGAGCTGCGCGACGAGAAGAAGAAGCCGGCAGCCGCGGCCTGAGTCCATTGGCGCCGCAAGCGCCGGCATGCGATGAGGGACGTGCGATGACGGATACGTGATCACGGCGGGCCGTTGCCGTTTCCGGCGCGCCGAATAGTGTAGCGCGCACCGCGCAAGACACATCTAAAAGACACATCCAGGGGAAGGAGTAACTCGAATGACCATCCAGGTTGGCGATAAGCTGCCGCAGGCCCAATTCCGCGTCATGACCGGCGAAGGCCCGCAGGTCAAAACCACCGACGACATCTTCAAGGGCAAGAAGGTCGCGCTGTTCGCGGTGCCCGGCGCCTACACCGGCACCTGCCACAAGATGCATCTGCCGAGCATCTTCCTCAACGCCTATGCGCTGAAGGACAAGGGCGTCGACACCATCGCGATCGTCTCGGTCAACGACGCCTTCGTGATGAATGCCTGGAAGCGCGACACCGACCAGCGCGACGAGGCCGTGTTCCTGGCTGACGGCAATGCCGAGTTCACCAAGGCGATCGGCATGGAGCTCGACGCGTCCGGTGCCGGCCTCGGCATCCGCTCCAAGCGCTATTCGATGCTGGTCGAGGACGGCAAGGTCACCAAGCTGAACCTCGAAGCCGCTCCGGGCAAGGTCGAGGTCTCCGGCGGCGACACCCTGCTCGGGCAGCTTTAGGCCAGCATGGCTTGATCTGAATTGAAGGCCCGCGCTCACGTGCGGGCCTTTTGCTCATTTGGTCCTGCGTGTTTTACCGAACCGAGAAGAGTATCTGAAACGTTCTATCGCTAGGGAGAAATAGGAGCGGGCTCGGAGGTCGTATGACAGCAATCCTGATCACCTGCGCCTTGGCCGTATTTTGCCTATGGCGCATGCGCCGGGCACACGAGGATGCGGCAGAGCATTGGGCGAGCGGCTTGGCCCGCGACCCGCTCTACTGGATCGGCAGCGTCATGGCGCTGATCGTACTCGGATTGGCGATGTACATAGCCCGTGAGCATATGGGCTTCACGGGCGCAGGACGCTGGTTCTGGGGCGCAGAACTCATACTGATCGTTGCGACTCTCTTGGTCCGCCGGACGCTCAAATGGCGGTATGGCTAACTCCGCACGTTCTTCTGCATCCTGGCCATCGCCACGCCATCGCGCGCCAATTGATCGGCGCGCTCGTTCTCGGCGTGGCCGGCGTGGCCCTTGACCCAGTGCCAATTGACCTTGTGCGGCTTCAGCGCGGCATCGAGCCGCTGCCAGAGCTCGGCGTTCTTGACCGGCTTCTTGTCCGCGGTTTTCCAGCCGTTGCGCTTCCAGCCGTGGATCCATCCGGTGATGCCCTGCCGGACATATTGGCTGTCGGTGTAGAGCTCGACCTGGCACGACTTCTTCAGCGCTTCCAGCGCGGAGATCGCGGCCATCAGCTCCATGCGGTTGTTGGTGGTGTGCGGCTCGCCGCCCTTGAGCTCTTTTTCCTTGTCGCCGAAGCGCAGGATCGCGCCCCAGCCGCCCGGCCCCGGATTCCCCGAGCAGGCGCCATCGGTGTAGATGCTGACGACCGGATGCTCGCTCACGCCACGGCTCCACCGATGCCGTAGTCGCGCACGCTGGTCACCGCCTGGTGGAAGCGCAGCTTGCGGACATATTCGAGTGGGTCCTTGGGCTTCACCAGCGCGCCGGGAGGCACGTTGAGCCAGTCCACCAGCCGCGTCAGCAGGAAGCGGATCGCGGCGCCGCGCGCCAGCAGCGGCAGCGCCTCCTGCTCGGCCTCCGACAGCGGCCGGACGCGGCCATAGGCATTGAAGAAGGCGCGCGCCTTGGTGACGTTCAGCGAATGATCGGCCTCGAAGCACCAGGCGTTGAGGCAGATCGCGACGTCATACGCCAGAATGTCGTTGCAGGAGAACGGGAAGTCGATCAGCCCCGAGAGCTTGTCGCCGAGGAAGAACACGTTGTCCGGAAACAGATCGGCGTGGATGACGCCTTCCGGCAGATGCGTCGGCCAGGAGCGATCGAGATGATCGAGCTCGGCGGAGAGCAGCGCGGAGAGGCCGGCCTGCACCGTGTCGGCGCGGTCGGCGGCCTGCGCGAACAATGACCGCCAGCCGGCGACCGAGAGCGGATTCTTGCGCACCAGCGGGAAGTCGCGTCCGGCCAGATGCATCTGCGCCAGCGCCGCGCCGACGCCGGCGCAGTGGGTGACGTTCGGCTTGCGCGGCCACATGCCTTCCAGAAAGTTGATGATCGCCGCGGGCCGGCCGGACAGGCTCGAATACACCGCCCCGTCACGGTTACGGGCGGGCTGCGGACAGCTCACGCCGCGCTCGGCGAGGTGGGCCATCAGCCCCAGAAAATACGGCAGATCGTCCACCGCCACGCGCTTCTCGTACAGCGTGAGGATGAAGGAGCCCTTGGTGGTGTGCAGCAGGAAGTTGGAGTTCTCGACCCCTTCGGCGATGCCCTTGTAGGAGAGCAGCTCGCCGATGTCGTAGGTCTTGAGGAAGTCCGCAAGCTCGTCGGCGGCGACGTCGGTATAGACCGCCATACCCTGTCCTGGTTCTCGAAGTTCGCCGGCCCCGCCTCCCCCGACGCGAACTTCATCACCGGGGAGGCTCGTTTGCGCCCTTCATCGCGCATGCGGGCGCCGCGTTCAAGACGGATGCGCCGGCGGTGGACCAAAAAGAGCGGCCGCCAGGGCCGCCTTTACTCGGCCGCGGCTTCCGGCCGCAGCGAGCGCGGCAGCGGGAAGAACTCGTTCTCTTCCGCCGCCGAGACCGTCTCGACATGAAGCACGTAGCGCTCGGCGAAGGCGCCCATGATCTCCTCGACGATCACCTCCGGCGCCGAGGCGCCGGCGGTGATGCCGAGGCTCTTGATGCCCTCGAAGCGCGCCCAGTCGATGTCCGAGGCACGCTGCGCCAGCACGGCAATCGGGCAGCCCTCGCGCTCGGCGACCTCGCGCAGGCGCTGCGAGTTCGACGAGTTCGGTGCGCCGACCACGATCAGCGCGTCGACCACCGGCGCCACCTTCTTGACCGCCAGCTGGCGGTTGGTGGTGGCGTAGCAGATGTCTTCCTTGTGCGGGCCCGAGATGTTCGGGAAACGGCCCTTGAGGATCGCGACGATATCCTTGGTGTCGTCGATCGACAGCGTGGTCTGGGTGACGAAAGCGAGGTTGTTGGGATCCTTCGGGGTGAAGGTCGCCGCGTCCTCGGCGGTCTCGATCAGCGTCACGGCGCCCGCCGGAAGCTGGCCGACGGTGCCGACCACCTCCGGATGGTGCGAATGGCCGATCAGCAGGATCTCGCGGCCGCGCTTGAAGTGGATCGCCGCCTCGCGGTGGACCTTGGTGACCAGCGGGCAGGTCGCGTCCAGGGAGAAGAAATTGCGCGCCTGGGCCTCGGCCGGAACCGATTTCGGCACGCCATGGGCCGAAAAGACCACCGGTGCGTTGGTACTGTCGGGAATCTCCGCCAGTTCCTCGACGAAGATGGCGCCCTTGGTCTTCAGGCTGTCGACGACGTATTTGTTGTGCACGATCTCGTGGCGAACATAGACCGGGGCGCCATAGATGGCGAGCGCCCGCTCCACGGTGTCGATGGCGCGCACCACGCCGGCGCAGAAGCCGCGCGGCGAGCAAAGCACGATTTTGAGGTCTGGTTTGGCTGCCATGGGGCTGGTCTAAGCTGATCTTTGCGGGCTGGTTTCGGCGACCACGGACCCCCGGGCCGGCAAGCGGGGGCGGTCGATACGCGAGGAGCTTGGGTCTGACACTGGTTTGGGTAGGACTTGGGACTGCTTTCGAGCGCTGTCAAGGCCGTTTTCTCCAGGCCATTGCGCCATGCCCCCGGGACGGCTTATATAGGGCCAATTCCCGTCATCGCCGATGACCGCAGGTTTCGCCTCCAGGGCCGGGGCGGAGCACAAAGGAGATTTGCCATGAGCAACGCCCCGCTGATGCCGAAGGCAACTGCCGTGTGGCTGGTCGACAATACTGCCTTGACCTTCGACCAGGTCGCCGATTTTACCAAGATGCACCCGCTCGAGGTGCGCGCCATTGCCGACGGGGACGCCGCCCAGGGCATCAAGGGCATGGATCCGATCTCGACCGGGCAGCTCACCCGTGAGGAGATCGAGAAGGCCGAGCGCGACCCGAATTACCGCCTGCGGCTGCAGGAGAGCAAGGTCGTGCTGCCGCCGCAGCCCAAGCGCAAGGGCCCCCGCTACACCCCGGTGTCGCGCCGCCACGAGCGCCCGAGCGCCATCCTCTGGCTGGTGCGGAACCATCCCGAGCTCAAGGACGCCCAGATCATGCGCCTGGTCGGCACCACCAAGACCACCATCGCCAGCGTGCGCGACCGCACCCATTGGAATGCGCAGACGCTGACGCCGATGGACCCGGTGACGCTCGGCCTGTGCTCGCAGATCGAGCTCGACTTCGAGGTCCAGCGTGCCGCCAAGGAAAAGCCGCTCGACGCCAATTACAGCGGCGCCACCCTGCTCCCGGCCTCCGAGACCACGCGCAAGGACGAGTACGAGCCGGCGGGCCGCGACGAGGACGATCTCAACGTCGACGCCGTGTTCGCCAAGCTCAAGACCATCGGCGGCAAGAAGCAGGACGACGAGGAGTAGGACGCGAGCGCGTTCGTCTTCCTCGCTTCACTCGCGGGCGCCAGCCCCGCACTCAGTGTCGTCCCGGCGAACGCCGGGACCCATAACCGCCGGCTTGCGTAACCGCCCGAGATGGTTGTGACTCAGCGCCTCGTTTCTCACTCCCGCTGCGGCGTATGGGTCCCGGCTCAAGGCCGGGACGACAGCGGTGGGGAGGCGCGGGACTCGCGACAAACCAAGCTTCGCCAAAACAGACCTCCCAAAAAAATGGCGCCGGGGATGCCGGCGCCATGGAAGTCTGGGAGGAACTGAAAAAATCAGAACTTGTAGGTGACGCCGACGCCGACCAGCCACGGATCGATGTTGGCGCGGCCGGTGACCGGAATTGCGCCGTTGACGGTCGCCGAGTAGTTCGGCTGCAGCCACAGCTTCTTGACGTCGACGTTCAAGCCCCAGTGCCTGTCGAGCATGTAGTCGAAGCCGAACTGGACCGCGGCGCCCCACTGGTTGGAGATGTGCAGGTTGGTGACGGCAAGACCGTTCCACACCTGGTTCGCGGCGCTCTGGTTGAAGAAGACCGTGTAGTTCACGCCGGCACCGACATAGGGCTTGAAGGCGCCGAAATCGGTGAAGTGATACTGCAGGGTCAGCGTCGGCGGCAGCAGCCACGCCTTGCCGATGTTGAGACCGTCGAGCGAGCCGGTGCCGCCGATGGAATGCCGGGTGACGCCGAGGATCAACTCGGCCGCGATGTTCCTGGTGAAGAAGTAGCTGATGTCGAGCTCGGGCACGACCGAGTTTGAGATCGACAGGCCGGAGTTCGGCGACGACAGCGCCGGCACGCCGGTCACGTTCACGCTGGAGCCGCCGGCATCCGGCAGCACGCCCAGCGCGCGCACACGAAGCATCCACGGATTCCACGCCTCGACCACCGGCGCCTTGGTGTAGACCGGCGCCGCCTGCAGGTCGGCCGCTTGCGCCGAGCCCGTGGCTCCGCAGATCGCCGCCAGCACCAGCAGCGACGACGAGAGTTTCAAGATTCTGTTCATCGAGGTCCCCATAACCACCCTTGAGCAACATCTGCGCGGGCACAGCCGCGCCTTGCGGTCACAGATGTGGCAGGGACGCCATGGACTTGGATTTGATCTCAATCAATCGGCATTGTTGCAGTGCCGATGTCACGCAACTGTTGCATCGAAGTCACGCGCCATGAGAAGCGCTTGCACTGGCGCTCAGGGCCGGTCGGGATGGTTCATCATGTATTCGCCGAGATCGCGCTGCCGGCGGTCGGCACGTGCCTCGGCGCGCTGCCGCTGCACGTCGCGGTCCTTGCGGCAGGCGACATATTCGGCGGAGCCCGGCGCGACCTTGCCGCCGGCCTGACAGACCGCATCGTCATCGTCATTGCCGAGCGCCACTGCAGGACCCTGGTTGCGGGAGGCGCAGGCCGTGAGCGAAAATACGGCCATCAGCACCAAGGCCAGGCGGGCGGAGGTCTGTCGCATCGAACGTTCCATTCTCGTCAATCGGGCTGGTCTCGGCCGTTGCTTGACGACAATGGGCGCCCGGGTCAAGCCCGGGGCACGTTCAGCGGCGCCGCGTCAGACGCGGCTCTTCAGCGCCTCGCCGATTTCCTCGAGCACCTTGGGATCCTCGATCGTGGCCGGCATGCTCCATTGTTCGCCGTCGGCGATCTTCTTGATCGTGCCGCGCAGGATCTTGCCCGAACGCGTCTTCGGCAGCCGGCCGACGGTGATGGCGAGCTTGAACGCAGCGACGGGGCCGAGCTTGTCGCGCACCAGCGCCACGATTTCCTTCTCGATTACAGATGGGCTGCGCGAGACGCCGGCCTTGAGCACGAGGAAGCCGCAGGGCACCTCGCCCTTGATCGCATCCTTGATGCCGAGCACGGCGCATTCGGCGACGTCCGGATGCGAGGCCAGGATCTCCTCCATGCCGCCGGTCGAGAGCCGGTGGCCGGCGACATTGATGATGTCGTCGGTGCGGCCCATCACGAAGACGTAGCCGTCCTCGTCCTTGTAGCCGGCGTCCGAGGTCTTGTAGTAGCCGGGGAATTCGCTGAGATAGGACTCCTTGAAGCGATCCTCCTGCTGCCACAGGGTCGGCAGGCAGCCCGGCGGCATCGGCAGCTTGATCACGATCGAGCCCATCGTGTTGGCGGGCACTGGCCTCGCCGCCTCGTCGACGATGTCGACCTGGTAGCCCGGCATCGGCACCGTCGGCGAGCCGTGCTTGACCGGCAAAAGGCCGAGGCCGGCCGGATTTCCGGCGATGCACCAGCCGGTCTCGGTCTGCCACCAGTGGTCGATGACCGGCACCTTCAATTGCTGCTCGGCCCATTCCACGGTCGGCGGGTCGGCGCGCTCGCCGGCGAGGAACAGCGTGCGGAACTGTGACAAATCGTATTTGCGCAGCAGCGTGCCTTCGGGATCCTCCTTGCGGATGGCGCGGAACGCGGTCGGCGCCGTGAACAGCGCCACCGCCTTGTGGTCGCTGATGACGCGCCAGAACGCGCCGGCATCGGGCGTGCCGACCGGCTTGCCTTCATACATCACCGACGTCGCGCCATGGATCAGCGGGCCGTAGATGATGTAGCTGTGGCCGACCACCCAGCCGATGTCGGAGGCGCACCACCACACCTCGCCCGGCTTGATGCCATAGAGATTCTCCATTGACCATTTGAGCGCGACGAGGTGCCCGCCATTGTCGCGCACCACGCCCTTCGGCTTGCCGGTCGTGCCCGACGTGTAGAGGATGTAGAGCGGATCGGTCGCCAGCACGGGCACGCACGGCGCCGCCTTGCCATTGGCGAGCGCGGACTTGCGCAGCGCGGCCCAGTCGTAATCGCGGCCGGGCTTGAGCTCGCAGACATGCTCGGGACGCTGCAGGATGATGCAGGCCTTGGGCCTGTTGTCGGCGAGCTCAATCGCCTGGTCGAGCAGCGGCTTGTATTGCACGATGCGGCCGGGCTCGATGCCGCAGCTCGCCGATAGCACGAGCTTTGGCGTCGCATCGTCGATGCGGGTGGCGAGCTCCTTGGCCGCGAAGCCGCCGAACACGACCGAATGCACCGCGCCGATGCGCGCGCAGGCGAGCATCGCGACCATCGCTTCCGGCACCATCGGCATGTAGAGGATGACGCGGTCACCCTTGCCGACGCCGAAATCCTGCATGATCGCGGCGAGCGTCTGCACCTCCTTCAGCATCTCGGCATAGGTGAGCTTGGTGACCGAGCTGGTAAGCGGCGAATCGTGAATCAGCGCCAACTGCTCGCCACGGCCGGCGGCGACGTGGCGATCGAGCGCGTTGTAGCAGGTGTTGACGACGGCCCCAGTGAACCAGCGGCCATAGGCGCCCATCGACGGATCGAAGATCTTTTTGGCCGGCTCGATCCAATCGATCGCGCGGGCGGCCTCGGCCCAGAACCCTTCGGGGTCCTGCAGCGACCGTGCATGGACCTCGTGATAGCGGCTCGCAGCGCTCATGACGTTTCCCCAAGATCTGTGTTTATTCCCGACTATTGTCACGGGACAAGGCGACAGTTCAAGCCGTCATGAATTGATCCAGATCAGGCGGGCCGGACGTCCGGGCCATTTTCCGGGCCGGATCAATGCACTGCGTCGCGGAGGGTATCCAGGCGACGCTGCAGGGCTAGACGAAGGTCGTAGCCCGGCTTGCCGAAGCGGGCGTTGCGCTCGGCGATGAAGTCACGCTGCCTGCTGCGCAGCTCGGCAGCGGCGCGGCCGCGCGAGGACTTCAGCAGCCGGGCGTAGCTTTCGGAAATGCCGAGATCGAGCACCGAGAGCTGCGGGTCGGCACAGATGACCTTCTCGACCTCGCGTACGGCGGTGGCGCAGTCGAAGGACGGTCCGCTGCGCTCCGACGGCGCATTCAACGGACGCGGCGGCTCGGCGCCGAACTTCTTGATCTCGGCCAGCACGACGCGCCGGCCGGCAATGGCATTGTCGTTGCCGGGATCCAGCCGCAGCGCCGCCTCGTAGTCGGCCAGCGCCTTGGCGCGCTCACCCATCTTCTTGTACAACACCGCGCGGTTGTTGTAGGCGAGCGCGAAATTCGGATCGAGCCGCAGCGCCGCGTCGTAGTCGCTGAGCGCCGCACCGAGTTCGTTCTTGAACTGATGGGAATCGCCGCGATTGGTGAAGAAATTTGCCCGTTGCTCCATCCTGATCGCCTGGTCATAATCGGCGATCGCCTTGTCGTACTCCTTCATGGCGGCGTAGGTGAGGCCGCGATTGTCGTAATATTCCGACACCTTCGGATCGCGCCGGATCGCCTCGTCGTCATCGGCCAGCGCCTTGTCCATCTGGCCGAGCTTCTTGTAGGCCGCGGCACGGTTGGTGAATGTGCGCGGCCGTTCCGGGTCGAGCCGGATCGCCTCGTCATAGTCGCGCACGGCCTTCTCATTGTCGCCGCGCAGGTAGAAGGCGACGCCCCGGTCGGCATAGGCCTGCGCGTAGTCGGGCTTCAGCCGGATCGCCTGGTCGTAGTCGGCCAGAGCGCGATCAAGACGGCGCTGCTCGGTATGGACAACGCCACGCAGCTCATAGGCTTCGGCGTCATTCGGATCGAGCGAGATCGCCATGCTCAGATCGGCCGCCGCCTTGCCGGCATCGCCACCGGCTTCGCGCATCAGGTCGCCGCGCAGCCGATAGGCACGCGCATTCTTGCCGTCGAGCGCGATGGCACGGTCGAGGTCCTGCAGGGCTTGGGTCAGGCCGCTGGAGGTGCGGGCACGGGCGTCGGCACGGGCGACCAGGGCGATGGATTGATCCTTCGTCGAACCCGATGCCTGCTCGATTGCCGTCGAGCAGGCGGCGATGAGTTCGGACGGGGGCGCCTTGCTGCCCAAAGCGCATTCGGGGTCCGAGGCGAATGCTGGCAAGGCCCCGAGGCCAAGGACAAGCCCGGCTGCAAGACCCAGCGCGAGGTAGGACGAGCGGGATGAAATCGAACGAATGAAAGCGTGCATCGGCATGGACTCGGCTCGAATTCCGACTGTTGCGGGTTGAGATGCTGATCTCCCCCGTTGTCGTCTCCGGACGGAACCCGGTTCAAGCGGCCACGCCGATGGCTAATAGCCGTCGACGCCGTTCAGCCGCCGCAGGCGGTCCTGCATCGCCTTCTTGAGATCGTAGCCGGGCTTGCCAAAGCCGGCGTTGCGCCGCGCGATGAACGCGTCCTGCTCGCGCTGCAGGGCGCGTGCCGCGGCGGGGCCGGCCGCCTCGCGAACGACGCGGGCCTGCGCGCCGTCGATCTCGCGATCGAGATTGGCGAGCTCCGGATCGGCGCAGATCGCCTTCTCCACGGCGCGCCGCGCCATGGCGCAATTGAAGCTCGGCCTGCCCGCGACGGCCATCTGCGCGCCCAGGCGCTCGAGCTCCACTGCGAGCGCGTGGTAGTTGCTGCGGGCGCTGGCGTGATCCGGATTGAGCCGCAGCGCCGCGGCGAAATCGGCCAGCGCCTTCGGACGGTCGCCCTTCTTGCGATGCAGTTCGCCGCGCGCATTGAAGATGCTGGCGAGCGTCGGGTTGAGCTGCAAGGTCACGCCGTAATCGGCGATGGCGCGATCGATCTCACCCCTGGTGATGAAGATCGAGGCGCGCGCGATCAGCGCATTGATGCGATCGGCCCTCGCGGCCTTGGGATTGTCGATCACGGCGCCGCATTCGGTGAGCACCTTGTCGCCATCGCGCGCCTCCGAGGCCGCCATGCAGGCACCGGCATCCACCGCCGGCTCCTTGCCGGGCTCGGCCGCGCCGACCGCATGGGCCTGGGTCGAGACCAGCCATCCGAGCGTGACAAGCGCTGCGAGGCGCAGCATCCCATCCCGGCGATCGGCTGCAGCCCATGAGGAGATGGATGCGGTCAAGGCAGATGGCTCTCTCAGGTCGTGGGCGATCCGGCACGGCGCGGGCGGAGCCGCCGCCGCGGCGACTTCAACTATACAGCGGCAGCCGCGGTGCGACAGTCCTTTCCTGCAGAAGGCGCCCCTTGCGAACGGGCGCTCGCGAGCTGATTGCGGCCCGACAAAAATGCGTGTGGTCGTGCCGCGCATTCCCCTCGCGATGTTGTGGATGCGCACCGGCGAAGCCTTCGTCGCCATTTGAACCTGTTGCGATCCCCGCAGACACAACCGCATGACTATTCTGACCGACAATTCGCGCGCACGCGGCGTCGTTGCGTCCCCTGCGCGCTATTTCTATTTCAACATGGCTCTGGCCTGCATGGCCATTGCGATCATCGGCTTCGCACCGACCTACTGGCTGCCACTGGCCCGCGGCTCATTCTCCGGCGCGCCCGTGATTCATTTCCACGGCTTCCTGTTCTTCACCTGGACTCTGTATTTCGCGCTGCAGAGCTGGCTTGCCGCATCCGGACGCACGGCGCGGCACCGCTCGCTCGGCATCTTCGGCGTATCGCTCGCCACGGCGATGACGATCTTTGGCTTCCTCGTTGCCATCGAGGCGATGAAGCGCTCTGCGGCAATGGGGCAGGTCAATGAGGGCATCGCCTTTGCCATCGTGCCGCTCAGCGGCATCGCCTTCTTTGCCGTGGTCTTTACGCTCGCGGTTGTCCATCTGCGCCGGCCGGAAACGCACAAGCGGCTGATGCTGCTCGCCGGCATCTCGCTGCTCGACGCCGCCGTGGCGCGCTGGTTCCTGACATTCCTGGCGCCGCCCGGCCCGCTCGGCCCGCCGCCGGTGTTCGTAACGATCCCGCCGGCTTTCGTCGCCTACCTGCTGCTCGTCGTCGCCATCATCCACGACCGCCGCACGTTCGGACGTGTCCACCCGGTCTACGTCTATGGCGGGCTCGCGCTGATCGCCGTGAAGCTCCTGAACTGGCCGATCAGCGTGACCTCGGCATGGCATGCATTCGCGGGCGGCATGCTGGCGATGGCGCAATAGCCCTCAACAAGACAAAGCCGTTCCACACCACCGTCATTGCGAGGAGCCGAAGGCGACGAAGCAATCCAGAGCTCCCGAGAGACTCCGGACTGCTTCCGCCCTCGCTCTTCGAGCTACGGCGGACACGTCGCTTCGCTCGCAATGACGAGAGCGGCGAGACCTAACTCCGGCAGGTCAGCCCGCCATCCACCACCAGCATGGTGCCGGTGACATAGCGCGACTCGTCGGAGGCGAGGAACACCGCAGCATTGGCGACGTCGAAGGCATCGCCCATATGCCCCATCGGCACCTGCGCATCGCGCTTCTTCCACATCTCCTCGACATCGCCCTTGGCGTAGCTCGCAGCCAGCCCAGCGGAGTGCTCGACCATCGGCGTCTTCATCAGCCCGGGCAGGATCGCATTGACGCGGACGTGCTTCGGCGCGAACTCGACCGCGGTCGTGCGCGTCATCTGGTTCATCGCCGCCTTGCTGGCGCCGTAGCTGACATAGGAGATGCCGACCTGGCGGATGGAGGCCACCGAGGAGATGTTGATGATGGAGCCGCCGCCCTGCGCGATCATCACTGGAATGACGTGCTTCATGGCAAGATAGGCGCTCTTCAGGTTGACCGCGAACACGCGGTCCCATTCCGCTTCATCGACATCGACCACGCTGCCCATCTCCGCAATGCCGACATTGTTGTCGAGCACGTCGATACGGCCATAGGCGGCAACGCAAGCCTTCACCATCGCCTCGACCTCGACGGCCTTCGAGACGTCGGCGGTGAACGCCTCGGCCTGCCCGCCTTCGCCTGAAATGATCGAGGCCGTCTCCGCGGCGGCGTCCTTGTTGCGGTCGACGCAGAACACTTTGGCGCCGTGCCGGGCAAAGGTCACGGCCGTGGCCTTGCCATTGCCCCAGCCCGGTCCGATCGAGCCGGCGCCCACAACCAGCGCCACCTTGCCCTCGAGACGATCCATCGCGTTCTCCCGTCGTTCGTTCGTTATTCGTTACAGGCGCTCATCGTGATGGTCGCTGCGCCGATGTCATGGCCGAAGATGTCCGACAGCGTCCGGCATTGCCCCTCTGTACAGATGCGCCACTCGCCGGCCGCGCCGGAATTGGCGAGCACGATCCGCGACAGCGGCCCCCGCTGGGTCTGCCACTGGAACCAGCCGTCGACCAGCCGCGCTTCCGGCGGCGGCTCCATGCCCGCGCCAGAGCCCTTGACGCGCGCCTGCACCAGTTCGAGACCGTCAGACGTGACGCGCCAGTCCTCCTGCCAAGCGGTCTTCTCGACCGAGTGGGTCCAGGCCAAAGTGAAGCCGGCGAGGGTCAGCGCCTTCACCACACCTGATGAGGCGAGGCAGAGGCTCAAGCGGAGGCCGCCACGGCAGCCGGCGGCCGCTGCCGCCACTGCCACGCCACGATCACCACCGCCAGTGCAAATCCCAGCACGTCACTGTAGGGAAATTCGCCGAGCAGGCAGACCGACGCGACGAACGCCAGCAGACGCTCGATCACGGTCATCCGCGTGAACAGGAAGCCGATCGCCACCATGCCGAACAGGCCGATCGAGATCAGCGCCTTGACGCTCGCATAGACGACCGCGCCCAGGAAGCCGAGCTGCGCCTCCATCGGGTCGCCGGCCTGCAGCATCAATGCCGGCGAGTAGACGAAGATGAAGGGAATGACGTAGCCGGCGAGCGCGATCCGCATCGCCTCCCAACCGATCTTGTCCGGATTCTCCTTGGCGATCGGCGCCGCCGCCAGCGCGGCCAGCGCGACCGGTGGCGAGAGGTCCGCCATGATGCCGTAGTAGAACGCGAACATGTGGCTCGCGATCAACGGCACGCCGAGCTTGGCGAGCGCGGGGGCCGCCAGCGCCGCGGTGATGATGTAGGTCGGGATGGTCGGAATGCCGGTGCCGAGCAGGATCGACAGCAGCATGGTCATGATCAGCGCCGCGAACAGGCTGGTCTTGCCGAGGCCGATCACCCAGCTGCCGAAGATCGAGCCGACGCCGGTCTGCGTCATCATGCCGATGATGACGCCGACGATGGCGCAGGCCATGCCGACGGTCAGCGCCGACTTCGCGCTCTCGGCGAGCGAGTCGCGGCAGGCGTGCAAGGTGCCCATGCCGCCGCGCACGAAGCCGGTGATGACGATGAGCGCGACGACGACGGAAGCGACGGGCACGATCTGCAGGCCGTTGCGCGACAGCGCGCCGACGACGAGCGCCAGCCCGATCCAGAACACGTAACGCAGCACCTGGTTGGAGAAGCCCATGGTGATCGAGGTGCCGAGGATCAGCGCCACCGTCAGCGCGAGTCCCATCGAGCCCGCATACAGCGGCGTGAAGCCCTCGAACAGCATGTAGACCAGCGCGGCGAGCGGCAGCACGAGGTACCAGCGCGCCACCAGCGCCTTCCAGGCGCTCGGAATCTCCGACGGCTTCATCCCGGTCAGGCCGTGCTTGCCGGCCTCCAGATGCACCATCCAGAACGCCGAGGCGAAATAGAGGATGGCCGGGATCACGGCCGCCTTGACGATGACCGAGTAGTCGACTCCCAGCGTCTCGGCCATGATGAAGGCGACCGCGCCCATGACAGGCGGCATGATCTGGCCGCCCATCGACGCGGTGGCTTCGACGCCGGCGGCGAAGGCGCGGCGGTAGCCGAACCGGATCATCAGCGGAATCGTGAACTGGCCGACGGTCACCACATTGGCAACGCCCGAGCCCGAGATCGTACCCATCATGCCGGAGGCGAACACGGCGACCTTGGCCGGACCGCCGCGGGTGCGACCGAACAGGCCGAGCGAGACGTCGGTGAACAGCTGGATCATGCCGGCATGTTCGAGGAACGAGCCGAACAGGATGAACAGGAAGATGTAGGTCGCCGAGACGTAGATCGGCACGCCGTAGAAGCCCTCCGTGCCGAAGGAGAGGTGTGTAATCACCTGATCGAAATCATAGCCGCGATGATTGAGCGGCGCCGGCAGATACTGGCCGAAGAACCAGTACAACAGGCAGGCGCCGCACATCAGCGGCAGCGCGAGTCCCATCAGCCGGCGCGTGCCCTCGAAGATCAGTACCGCCAGCAGGGTTCCGACCACGAGATCGGTGCGCGTCGGATCGCCGTCGCGCGCGATCAGATCCGCATAGAAGATCCACTGATAGAGGCCGCAGAGGAAGCCGATGGCGCCGATGGTCCAGCCCGCGATGCGCCCCGCATCGGTCTTGGCGGTGAAGTTGCCGATCAGGCCGAAGGTCAGCAGCAGCAGGAAGCCGACATGGACGCCGCGGACGACCTGGCTCGGCAGATAGTTGAAGGCGGCGACATAGAGCTGGAATATCGCAAAGGCGAGCCCGATGCCGTAGGCGAGATAGCCCCAGCGGCCGGGGCCGAAGCCTTCCGGAAAGCCGTGCTCGAAATTGTCGAACTCGACCTTGACCGGCGTTTCCATGTTCACGGCTTCGATCGTCATGATCCCCCCAACGCGCCCATCAGGCGCTGCTGACCATGGCCGCAATCACCTGAACGACAAGACTGCGCGGAGGGCTTCCCGCGCAGCCGGTTGCGAATGATCCGGCCTGCAAGGAAGGCCGGGCGAGCAGCTCCTTATTTCAGGATGCCCTTCTCCTTGTAGTAGCGGATCGCGCCCGGATGCAGCGGCACCGGGCTGTCCTGCGCCGCTGTCTCCAGCTTGATCTCCTTGCCGGCGGCATGCGCATTGGCGAGCTCCGGCAGCGAATCAAAGATCAGCTTGGTCATCTGGTAGGCGAGATCGTCGGATACCGCCGAGCTGGTGACGAGATAATTGATCACAGCCGCGGTCGGCACGTCCTTGTCCTGGCCGGTATAGGTGTTGGCCGGGATGATCGCCGCCACGAACGGCGCACCGATCTTGTCGACGACCTCCTTCGGCACCGACACCACCGTGATCGGCGACGAGGTCGACAGATCCTTCAACGAAGCGACGCCGAGGCCAGCCGACTGCAAGGTGGCGCCGAGCTGCCGGTTCTTCATCAGGTCGACGGATTCGGCGAAGGGCAGATACTCCACCTTGCCGAGATCCTTGTAGCTCATGCCGGCGGCGGCGAGGATCGCGCGCGAGTTGAGCTCGGTGCCGGACTTCGGCGCGCCGACCGACAGGCTCTTGCCCTTGAGATCGGCCAGCGTCTTGATGCCGGACTCGGCCGTCGCGACGATCTGGATGTAGTTCGGATAGATCGCGCCGATCGTGCGCAGCTTGTCCAGCTTAGTCTTGAAGCCGGCCTCCTCCTCGCCGTTCCAGGCGGCCTTCAGGGAGTCGCCGAGCGCGAAGGCGAGCTCGCCGCGTCCTTGCTGCAGCAGGATCAGGTTCTCGACCGAGGCCTTGGTCGCCTGCACCTGGGTCTTCACATTGGGGATCTTGTCGCCGTAGATCTTCCCGATCGCGACACCGAGCGGATAGTAGACGCCCGACGTGCCGCCGGTGAGCACGTTGATGAAGCTCTGCGCCTGCGCCGCAGGCGCCGCGAGCAGGCAGGCGGCTGCCAGAATGAAACCGGTTGCAGCGCCAGAGAATGTCGAGAAACGCATGGATCCTCCCATTGATTTTGCCGCAAATTGGACGGCTGCGGGCGCTGGGTCAACCCATCCGAAAGACTGGCGCACCGGCCGCTCCCGCTCCCACGGCGCAAGGCCGGGACCGATGCGCCCCGCGTTCAATCTTACATTGACAGTATCACCAGCTTGAACCGCAGGTGCAGCCCAATGCGGCGGGCCGCCTCCCTCGCGGGGCCACCGATCATTGGAACGTCATGTCGAGGCATTTGGAGATGTCCGAGCCGAGCCCGGACGAGATCGTAATGCAGCCGCGCACCTTCTGCTGGGTCGCATCCGCCACCCAGATCGAGTAGCCGCCATTGCCGAAGAAGGAGTTGGTGTTCGCCGGCTCGGTCTCGGTGGCGTCGAACTCATATTTGGAATCAGTGTCGAACACGCGCGGCTTCCTGGTACAGCCGCCGTCGGTCTGGACGTTGATGACCTCCTTGTTGTCCCGGGTCAGCGACAGTGAGACCTGGCAGCGGAAATATTCCGAGGTCTTCACGTTGAAGAGGTAGGCGTAGGACTTGCAGACGGCCGTATTGAGCTTGCCGGCGGAGAGACCGCGGCTGCAGGCGATGCGTTGGTTGTTGGACAGCTTGAAGTCGTCGGCCCGGGCGGACGCCAACGTCACCAGCGACAACGCCGCAACCCAACCGATCTTCGTGACGAGGCTCATCCGAATCATCCCCAAAGTGTTTTCTTGGCCTATGTTTCTAAACCACGCTGCAGGATAATCGCGAGATCGGCGAATTTAAAAATCCGCCAACGATCACCGCGCTGCGACGGGGCGACGTTGACGCTGCCTCGGCGTTCGTGATTTGTTCGAGACGACATCGATTGGAGGAGGACATGAAGAGCCCGGTTCTGAAAGCCCTTATCGCCCTCGGTGCGCTGGGCGCACTGGCCAGCGCGGCGCCCGCGGCACCGCCGGAGCCGTGGGAGCTGAAGCCCGACATGGGCTACGCCTATGGCAAGGATGGCAAGACGCTCGCCTACAAGATGGGCACCAAGAACGCCGACATGCTGCTCAAGGGCGCCAAGAAGGTGCCGAAGGGCACGCTGTTCTTCGTCGGCCAGAACGGTCAGCTCTACATGCGGACGGCCCCCTATCTCGACGGCGACGGCAGCTTCTCGTTCGGCGCGGATGAGTGAAGGCGAGCGAGCGCAGCCTCAGAACGCCGCCGCCAGCTCCTTGGCGCCGGGCAGGCCGCTGAGCGAGTCCATCCTGGCATCCGTCACCGCAAGCAGCTTTGCCACGGTGTTGTGGCGAACGGCGACCGGATTGCGCTCGTAGCCGCCGCGCTGGAAGAAGTTGGCGGTCGGAACCTGATCGCGCATCTCGAGCGGCATCGTCACCATGTCGAAGCCGGTGCCGTCCCCGGTGAGATTCATCATCTCGAGCTCGGCGGCGGAAAGCGGCCGGGTGTAGCCCTTGGCGCGCGCGAACAGCACCGAGGTCAAGAGCTTGTGGGTCTGCAGCATCGGCCCGACGTCGATGTCGAGCACCATCGCATGCATGGCCCACCCCTGCGGCGTATTGCCGATCTTCTCATGCGCCGACCAGTCGTCCGGCACGGAGCGCGCAATCGCGACCATCTTCTTCAGGACCGCGAGCTTGTGCTCCATCGCGCCCCGCGCCGGGCCGGACGTCTGCGCCACGCGTTCGCCGAGCAGGCGGATGAACAGCGGGCCCTGCTCGGCCAGAAGCTCGACGCTGTTGGTGGTCAATAGCTGATTGTAGCCGATCGCCGTCGAGATCGCGCGGTTGCCCTTGAAGCCCGATTGCGAGTCATGCTTGCCGTTGCCGCCGGTCTCGAAGGCATAGACGCGCACCGCCTGCTCGCGCGTCAGTCCCGACGCCGCGGCGAAGCGCGCATAGGCGCGCTTGAAATCGATGTCGTTGGTGGGGCGCTGCGGCGACCATTGGAAATGCTCCTGTGCCGCCTTCACGAGGTCGGCGACCACAGGGATGTACTTGCGCTCGCGCGGCTCGCCCTCAGGTTCCGGCTCGGGGTTCACCGGCCGCTTCGGCCCGGTGTAGACCGGCGGCTGCTCCAGCACATAGTCGTCGAGCCCGATCGGCTGGCGGTCGCGGCGCTTGGCATTGCGCGCGCGGCGCTTGTCGGCGATCGCCTTCCAATAGGCGCCCGCCTCCTGGTCGAACTCCGCCCGCGCCTGCTGATATTCGGCGAGTTTGCGCCGATACTCCGCAATCGCAGCCGGCGATGCCATCTGCGCCAAAGCTTCGCGCGGCGCGACCGGTGAGCCGGGTTCCGCGGCCAGCAAAGGCAGCGCGCCGGAAACGGCGCAGGCGAGAATCAGGGCAAGGGTGCGAATCGGCTGATGCAGCATGCCGCCCTTGTAGCCGAAACGGCGGCTACTTCCAGGCGAACACCGGCTGCTCCAGCTCGTGCACCCGGGTGTCGCGGCCGGACAGGACCTCGCGGAACTGATAGATCAGCGCTGCGGTGGGCGCGTGAATGAGACCCTCGCGAGCGTGAAAACGGACGACGCGCCGCGTGCTCTCGGGGATCGCAGTGAAATCGAACGCGTCATCCGCCGTGATCGCGTCGAGGCCGATCCGGTGCACCGAGGAGACCTCGTCCGGATTCGGCCGCAGCGTGCGGCCATTGGCCGCCCATACGACGACGGGGGTAATCAGATAGCCCGACCGTGTCGGATAGTCGTCGAGTAGGCCCAGCACCGCATCCGGCGCCAGAATCAGCCCGAGCTCCTCTGCGAGCTCGCGCAGCGCGGCCGCGACCGTCGTTTCGCCGGCGTCGCAGCGTCCGCCCGGCAGCGCCCATTGCCCGCCATGGCTGCCCAGCCCGGCAGCGCGCAGAGTGAGCAGCAGCGCCGTGTCGCCGGTCTCGTGGTGCGGGGCCAGCGCGATCACCACCGCCGCGCGCTTCAGCGAGGCCGCCGCCGCAGCCGCCTCCAGCCGCACGAAGCCCGCGCAGCAGCTTGCGATTTTCCGCCTCGTGGCATCGTCGAACGGCATCGGCATGCAGCTTGACTACACCAGGCCGGCGACAGATGAAACGACCTCCAGGCCGGCTCGGGCCACAACGGGAAGGGTCTTCAGCGATGACGAAATCGGCCGCGGCCAGGATGACGTCTGACGGCTGGGAGATCGTCGACACCTCCGGTTTCCTGCATCTGATCGGCCCACTGTGGCAGCGGGTCGTCGGCGGTGTCCACGAGTACGCCATCGTCACCGAGGACAAGCACCACAACCGCCGCGGCCTGGTTCAGGGCGGCGTGATCATGACGCTCGCCGACCGCAGCTGCGGCATGACGGCCCGCTACGCCGCGGGCAAGGAGCACATGGCGACGATCCAGTTCGACACGCATTTCGTCGAGTCCGGCAAGATCGGCGAGACCCTGGTGTCGCGGCCGCATGTGGTGCGGATCACCCGCAGCCTGGTGTTCATCACCACGGAGGTCATGGCCGGTCATCGCGTGATCGCGATGGCCTCGGGCGTGTTCAAGATTCTGAAGAGCGAGTGAGCCGTGATCTCGCCTCTCGGTCATTGCGAGGAGCGTCGCGACGAAGCAATCCAGAGTCCCGACCCGGCCCTGGATTGCGTCGCTGCGCTCGCAATGACGCGCTGAGAGAGTTATCGTATCCCCTTCGCCCGCGGTGGTGACGGTTTGAAATGAGGCAAGAATGCAATATCGCCAGCTCGGCCGTTCCGGCCTGAAGGTGTCGCCGATCTGCCTGGGGACGATGATGTTCGGCGGTCCCACCGACGAGCCGACATCCGCCCGCATCATCGCCAAGGCGCGCGACGCCGGCATCAACTTCATCGACACCGCAGATGCCTACAACAAGGGCGCTTCCGAGGAGGTGGTCGGCCGCGCCATCGCGCGCGAGCGCGACCGCTGGATCGTCGCCACCAAGCTCGCCAACCCGATGGGCGACGATCCCAACCGCGCCGGCCTGTCGCGGCGCTGGGTGCTGCAGGCCGCGGACGAAAGCCTGCGGCGGCTCGGCACCGGGCACATCGACCTCTACTACCTGCACAAGGAAGATCACGCGACGCCGCTCGAGGAAACCGTGCGCGCGATCGGCGATCTCATGCGTGCCGGCAAGATCCGCTATTTCGGCGTCTCCAACTACCGCGCCTGGCGGCTCGCCGAGATCTGCAGTCTCTGCGACGCAGGCGGCATCGACCGCCCCGTCGTCAGCCAGCCCTACTACAATGCGATGAACCGGATGCCCGAGGTCGAGCACCTGCCGGCCTGCGGCTATTACGGCCTCGGCGTCGTGCCCTACAGCCCGCTGGCGCGCGGCGTGCTCACCGGAAAGTACAGCCCCGATGCGCCGCCGGACACGGACACCCGCGCCGGCCGCAACGATACGCGAATGATGCAGACTGAGTGGCGGCCCGAGTCATTGAAGCTGGCGCAGGAGATCAAGCGTCACGCCGAGACGAAGGGCTTCACGCCGGGACAGTTCGCCGTGTCCTGGGTGCTCAACTCCGCCTTCATCAGCTCCGTGATCGCGGGTCCGCGCACCGAGGCGCAATGGGACGACTACATCCGCGCGCTCGACTATCCCTTTGCCGCCGACGACGAGGCGCTGATCGACCGGCTGGTCGTGACCGGCCACGCCTCGACGCCCGGCTACAACGATCCGGCCTATCCGATCGAGGGCCGCAGGCCGCGGGTGGGCTGAGATGGAGGAGGATCGCTACGGCCTGCCACTGTCGACCGCCTCCACTGACGCGGCCGCAGCCTATCGCGAGGGCATGGATCTGCTGCTCGCATTCTGGCCCGGGGCCACTGACGCGTTCGAGCGGGCGATCATGCTCGATCCGGAGTTCGCGCTGGCGCACGCGGCGCGTGCTCGCATCCACGCGATCTACATGCAGCGCGAGGCGGCGCTGCAGACCATCGCACGGGCCCGCGACCTCGCTGCCAAGCGCGGCACCCCGCGCGAGCAGAGCCATGTCGCGACCCTGGTGCTCGCCATCGAGGGACGCGGCACTGACGCGCTGACATCGACCCTGGCGCATCTGGCGAACTGGCCGCGGGACGCCATGATCATGGCGCTCCCGCTCGGCGCTTTCGGCCTGCTCGCCTTCTCCGGCCGCGCCGATCACGATGCCGCCCGCCGCGACCTCTGCGACCGCTTCGCCGCTGATTATGGCGAGGACTGGTGGTTCATGTCCAACCATGGCTGGGCCCTGACCGAGGCCGGCGAGTTGGCGAAGGGCCGCGCCGTCACCGAGCGCAGCTTCGCGCTGCGCCGGCACAACGCCTATGCCGTGCATGCGCTGCTGCATGCGATGTTCGAGGACGGCGCGGTGGACGAGGCCGATGCGCTCGTCGCGGGGTGGATCGGCGACTATGACCGCACCGGGATGCTGCACGGTCATATCTGCTGGCACCAGGCGCTCGGCGCGCTGGACCGGGGCGATGCCGACAAGGCGCTGGCGGTCTATACCGACGTGCTGGTGCCGACGATGGACTCGGCGCCGCCGCTCAACACCCTGTCCGACTGCGCCTCGCTGCTGTGGCGGCTGATGGCTGACGAGCAACCGGTGCCGCCCAACGCATGGGCCGACACGGCGGCCTATGCGAGCACGCGCTTCACGGGTTCGACCCTCGCCTTCGCCGAGATGCATCTGGTGATGATCGCGGCAGCGACGCATGACAGCGCCGCGCTCAAGGGACGCCTTGCCGCGATCGAGCGGCGGCAGGCCGAGGGCAGGCTGCCGGCCGGGCGCATCGTGCCGCACATGTTGCGGGCGCTGCGTGCGTTCGCCGATGACAATTGGCGCGGATGCGCGCGCGAGCTTGCGCCCGTCATCGGCGATCTCCCCCGCATCGGCGGCAGCCACGCCCAGCGCGAGGTGATCGAGGACACCTACATCCTGGCACTGATCCGCAGCGGCGCGCTGGCTCAGGCGCGAGACCTGCTCGATGCCCGCCTGCACCGCCGCCCCTCCGCGCGCGACACGCGCTGGCGGGCGCTGACGGTTTGACGGACGTTATCCCTCCGTCTCCAATCCCGTCGGCATCGGCACGTTCTCGGGCTGCAGCTTGAGACCCGCCGCGAGCGCGACGGTCTCCAGCAGCGCCGCAAAGTCCTTCTCCAGATAGCCGGCGGGATCTGGTTGCAGCGAGGCGGCGCCGACATGGGCCTGCAATGCCTCGCGCGTCGCGGCTGTCACCGGCATCGCGACGTCGAGCTGGCGCGCCGCCGACAGGCCGAGATCGAGATCCTTGCGCAGCAGCGGCGGCGTGAAGGTCGTGGTCCAGTCGAGATTGACCAGCGCGTTGCTCTTGTACCTGGTGAAGGTCGACCCCATGACGCTGGCGTTCATGAAGTTCAGGAAGGCATGGCGCGGCACGCCGGCCTTCTGCGCCAGGATGGTGATCTCGGCCAGGTTCTGGATCACGACGCCGAGGAACACGTTGTGCGCGATCTTGCAGATGCGCGCGAGCTCGCCCTCGCCGACATAGGACACGCCGGAGACGGCGATCTTCGCCAGATACGGTTCGATGACCTCGAACGCGGCCCTGGGGCCCGAGACCACCGACGACAGCTTGCCGGCCTTGACGCATTTGCCGTTGCCGGACACCGGCGCCCGCACGAACTCACAGCCCAGTCGAACGAACTTGGCGGCAATCGCCTCCGACTGCTCGATGCCGATCGAGGAGCAGTCCACCAGGATCCGGGGACGCGATCCAGAACCGGCGGCCACCAGGCCGTTGTCGCCGAAATAGACCTGCTCGAGATCCTTGCCCGTCGACACCATCGTGAACACGATGTCGCACGCGGCGAGATCGCGGGGATGATCGACGATGACGCCCCCTTTCGCCGCCAGCGGCTCGGCCTTGGCGCGGGTGCGATTGAAGATCGACACCTTGTGGCCGGCCTTGAGCAGGCGCTCAGCCATCGGATAGCCCATGCGCCCCATGCCGATCCAGCCGAGCGAATGCGTCGCTGCCATTTGCGTCACTCCCTTTGACCTGCTTCGCTCAGTAGCGGTTGGCGATCGGCAATTCCTCGGCCGGGAACAGCGTGATCACCTGACAGCCCTTGTCGGTGACCACCACCTCCTCCTCGATACGCGCAGCCGAGAAGCCGTCGGTCGCCGGACAGTAGGTCTCAAGCGCGAACACCATGCCGGTCTTGATCTCCATCGGATTGTCCAGCGAGACCAGCCGCGAGATGATCGGGCGCTCATGCAGCGCGAGCCCGAGGCCGTGGCCGAACTGCAGGCCGAAGGCCGCCATCTCCGAGGGAAAGCCGAACTCCTCGGCCTTAGGCCAGACCTTGGCCACGGTGTCGGTCGAGACGCCCGGCTTGATCAGCGCGATCGCATTGTCGAGCCATTCGCGGCACTGCTTGTAGGCGTCGTGCTGCGCCGGCGTGGCGCGGCCAACGTTGAAAGTGCGGTAGTAGCAGGTCCGGTAGCCCTGATAGGACTGCAGGATGTCGAAGAACGCCTGGTCGCCCGGACGCAGGATGCGGTCGGTGAAATTGTGCGGATGCGGATTGCAGCGCTCACCGGAGATGGCGTTGATCGCCTCGACGTCGTCGGAGCCCATCTCGTAGAGCATCTTGTTGGCAAGCGCGACGATGTCGTTCTCACGCACGCCCGGCTTCAGGTGCTCGTAGATCGAATGATAGACGCCGTCGACCATGGCCGCGGCCTGGTTGAGCAGCATGATCTCGTCGATGTTCTTGATCTCGCGCGCGTCCAGCATGACCTGCTGGCCATCGACCACCTTCATGCCGGCCTTCTGCAGCTCGAAGAACATCGCCGTTTCCGCAAGGTCGACGCCGACAGGCATGTCGGCAACGCCTGCGGCGCGCAAAAGGCTCATGACCTCCTCGGCATGCGCCTTCATCAGCCCGACGGCCGGCGGCACGGTGCCGCGCATCCCGAGCATGCCGGCGCGGCAATTCTCCGGCGCCAGCCAGTCACAGAACAGACGATGGTGGACGGCCGCCGAGCCGAAATCCCACACGATCGGCTCGCCGTCGCCGGCCAGCAGCGCGAAACGGCACAGCTTGTCGCGCTCCCATTCGCCGATCTTGGTGCCAGACACGTAGCGAATGTTGTTGACGTCGAACAGCAGCAGCGCACCATAGCCCGACGCCTTCAGCGCCGCGCGCGCCCGCGCCAGCCGGTAGCGCCGCAACCTGTCGAAATCGACGCGGCGCTCGAAATCCACCGAGACATGGCCATGCGACGGAATCGCCCGCCCCCAGCGCCAATGCGGATCGAGATGCTCCGGGCTGACCAGATGCGGCTTCAGCGCGCTCGCTGTCATGTGGACGTTTCCCATTGTTCTATTGCAATCGATTGCAAAGCCGAATTTATTGCATACACGCAAAGCGTGTCAAGGTATAGCATGATCAAAACGTCGTTGCGCGGCGACATCAGAGGCTGGGAATGAAACGGACATTGCGACCGGCAGCAGGCCTGCATGCGTCGTCCTCGCGCCCGACGATCAAGGACGTCGCCGCCCGTTGCGGTGTGCATCCCTCGACGGTCTCGCGCGCGCTCAGCCCGGCGATGAAGCACCTCGTCGCTGCCGATGTCGCGGACAAGATCCAGGCCGCAGCCAACGCGCTCGGCTACCGGCTGAACATGGCCGCCAAGGGCCTGCGCACCGGACGCAGCGGCCTGATCGGCGTGCTCGCGCCGGATATCGCCGACCCCGGCTTTCCGCCGATGCTGTCCGGCATCGCCGATCATCTCCACGCGCAGGGTTATGCAACGATCGTGGCCGACGCCGGCACAGAGGGGTCGGAGCGGGATCTCGTCGACCGGCTGATCGCGCGCGGCGTCGACGGTCTGGTACTGGCGACGGTGAGCTTGCGTGACGACGTCGTGAAGCACTGCCTGGATGCAGCGCTGCCGGTGGTGCTTGTCAATCGCGTCGATGCCGCCGGACTCCTGCCCTCGGCAGCCAGCGACGATGCCGCCGGCATGCGTCTCGCCGTCCAGCATCTCGTCGCGCTCGGCCACCGGCGCATCGGTCACGTCGCGGGCCCGCAGCACATCTCGACCGGCGCACGCCGCCGCGCCGGCTTCGAGGCCAGCATCAGGGCTGCGGGACTGTCGGCCCGCCATACGCCGGTCGAAGCCGTCGAAACTTATACGCGTGCGGCGGGTCGCGAGGCTGCGCTGCGCCTGCTCGCGCGGCGGACGCGCCCAACCGCAATCGTCGCCGCCAATGATCTGCTGGCGCTCGGCGTCTATGACGCGCTCGCCGCGCGCGGCCTGACCTGCCCCGGTGATATCTCCGTGGTCGGCCACAACGACATGCCGTTCGTCGACATGGTCGCGCCGCCGCTGACCACGGTGCGGATCGCCCAGCGCGACATGGGGGAAGCCGCGGCGCGGCTGCTGCTCGACCGCCTTGCCGGGCGCGAGGCAGCGACCGACCACATCGTATTGGCGCCGGAGCTCATCATCCGCGGCTCGACGATCGCATACGAGCACTGACAGGTCCGCGGGGCATCGCTACACTGCGCGGAAGAAACAACGGGAGGATACGCCGATGACGGAGATGGTCGGCCTGGAGGCGCTCGTCGCATCCATCGCACCGGGGCAATCGATCGCGATCCCCGTCGACCGTGCCGGCGTCTCGATGGCGGCGACGGCGGCCATGATCGAGGCCGGCCTCACCGGGCTGCATCTCGTCTGCGTGCCGATATCAGGCCTCCAAGCCGATCTGCTGATCGGCGCCGGCGTGGCCGCGGTGGTGGAAACCAGCGCCGTCTCGCTCGGCGAGGCCGGCGGCGCACCGCGCTTCGTCGCGGCCGTGCGCGACGGCAGCATCAGCCTGCGCGATGCCACCTGCCCCGCGATCCATGCCGGCCTGCTGGCCGGGCAGAAGGGCGTGCCGTTCATGCCGATCGCCGGCATCATCGGCAGCGATCTGCTGCGGGTCCGCCCCGATTGGAAGGTGATCGACAGTCCCGTCGGCGAGCCCGGCAAGGTGGTCGTGGTGCCGGCGATCACGCCCGACGTGGCGCTGTTTCATGCCCCCGAGGCCGACCGCTTCGGCAATGTCCGCATCGGCCGCTACCGTGAGCTGGCGACGATGGCCTATGCGGCGAAGCGCACGCTGGTCACCGTCGAGCGTATCGTCGATCGCGATTTGATGGCGACCGAGGACTCCGCGGCCGGCGTGCTGCCGGCGCTCTATGTCGATGCCATCGCGGTGGCCGCGAACGGGGCCTGGCCGCTGCCGCTGTGGGACGAGTACGAGACCGATGGCGCCGAGCTGGCGCGCTACGCCGCGATGGCGCGCACCGACGAGGGCTTTCGCAGCTATCTTTCCGCCTTCCTGACCCGCAGCAAGGAGGTGGCATGACCATGCACGACGAGCGCGCACGCAAAGAACTGCTGATCACCGTCATCGCCGACCTGCTCGATGGCATCCGCCATGTCGCCGTCGGCGCCTCGTCGCCGATCCCGGCGGCCGGCGCGATGCTGCTGCGCGCACGCAACGCGCAACAGGGCAAGCCGCCTGTCCGCATCTCGATCCTCGGCTCGAGCCGGCACAATTTCTTCACCAATGGCGGCGTCGAGCTGTTCGACTGCGCCGCGCAGGGGCGCGTCGACGCGTTCTTTCTCGGCGGCGGCCAGATCGACGGCGCCGGGAACATCAACCTGGTCGGCACCGGCGACTATCCGCGGATGGACGTGCGCTGGCCGGGCTCGTTCGGCTCGGCCTATCTCTACCATCTCATTCCGCGGGTGATCCTGTTTCGCGAGGAGCATTCGCCGCGCGTGCTGGTGCCGAAGGTGGATTTCGTCAGCGCCGCTGCGACCACGCCGGAGGTGAGGCGGCGCGGCGGACCGCATGCGCTGCTGACCAATCTGGCGCTGTTCGATTTCGACCGCGAGCGCGGCGGCTTCCGGCTGCGCTCGGTGCATCCCGGCTACTCGGCAGAGGACGTGCGCGATCGTACCGGATTCGATTATGCGGTGCCGGAGATCGTGCCGCCGACGCCCGCGCCGGACCGGGCGACGGTCGAGCTGATCCGCGGCCGAATCCTCGACGAGCTCGCCGAATGCTATCCGGAATTCGCGCGCGCGATGGCTCCGGCCGCGTAGATCACTGCAATGATGCGCGCGTGATCACCTGCCCCGCATGCGCCTTCTGGTGCGCCCCCTGCCACCAGGTCAGCGCGCCGTTGACGATGACGGCCTCGATGCCGGCGGCCGGCACGCAGGGGTCATCATAGGTCGCGCTATCACGCACGCTGGCCGCATCGAAGATCGTGATGTCGGCGTGGTTGCCGATCGCGATCGTGCCGCGTCCCTTGATGCCGAAATTCTGCGCGGTCAGCCCGCTCATCTTCCAGACCGCGGTTTCCAGCGAGAACAGCTCGAGCTCGCGGCAGTAATAGCCGAGCACGCGCGGGAACGTGCCCCAGAGCCGCGGATGCGGACGCTCGCCGAACGGCAGGCCGTCGGAGCCGATCATGGTCGGCTCGAAGGCGAGGATGGTCTGCACGTCGGCCTCATCCATCGCGAAGTAGATCGCCGACGCCGGCTGCAGCCGCTTTGCCGCTTCGAGCCGGTCGACGCCCCAGCCGGCGGCGATGTCGGCGAGATCGTGACCCGCCACTTCGGGATGCGGCCCGGAGGCCGCGACGACGACCCTGACCTGCAGCTTGGCCGGATCGGTGTGCAGCATGGTCGACGAGGCGTTGTAGGGGTAGCAGTCGAGCGCGACGCATTGGCAGCTCATCGCCTTCATGATCAGCGGCAGCGTCTCCTTGGTGCGGCCGAAATTGGCCGGGCCCACCACCTTGTGATGCGAGATCACCACCTGGACGTCGAGCGCCTTGCCGATGGCAAAGCTCTCCTCCAGCGACTTGATCACGTCGTTCGCCTCGTTGCGCATGTGCGTCGCGTAGACGCCGCCGCTGCCGTTGAGCGGCCGGCAGACCTCGATGATCTCCTCGGTCGGCGCCGCCTCCGCCGGCGGATAGAACGTCCCGGTCGAGACGCCGATGGCGCCGGCGTCGAGCGCCTCCTGCACATGAGCCCGCATCTCGGCGATCTCCGCGTCGGTCGCGGCCCGGCCGAGGTCGCTCACGACCGAGGCGCGCAGCGCGGTGTGGCCGACCATCGGCGCAACGTTGACGGCGGCCGGTGCCGCGCGCAGTGCAGCCACGTAGTCCGCAAACGAGGCGTACTCTGCGACCCGGCCGTCGCCGGGCGACAGCAGGCCGAGCGGCATCGGCCGCGGCGAGCCCGGCTTCAGCGGCGCGATGCTGACGCCGCAATTGCCGGTCACGACGGAGGTCACGCCCTGCGAGACCTTGCAGATCATGTCGGGATCGACCAGCACGGCGCTGTCGTCATGGGTGTGGGAGTCGATGAAGCCCGGCGCAACGATGTGGCCGGTGGCGTCGATGACGCGTGCAGCCTTGCGGCCACCAAGCTCGCCGATGGCGACGATGCGACCGTCCTTGATGCCGACATCGGCCTCGAAACGTGGCGCGCGCGTGCCGTCGATGACGGTGCCGCCGCGGATGATCAGGTCGAAGGAGTCGGAGGAAGGCTGGGTATCGGTCATGAGGTCTCGCGCAGGGATATTGATCGGAGCCGGCGGGACTATCCGCTGCACGCCTCTGGGCGTCCAGCGGGATCGGCATGAGGTGCGCGCTGGGCTGGGCTGCAAGCCCCGCGACCGCTGGCACTGCGTCAACAAGGAGCGCGATGTCACCGTCATTCCGGGGCAATCGTCAATGCGCAGCCGCGAAGCGGCAACACGTTGACGATTGAAACCGGAATCCCGAGATTTCAGGAACGGACGCAAGACAACATCGAGATTCCGGGTCCAAGGCCTGCGGCCTTGCCCCGGAATGACGGTGGTCGTAACGTAGTCGGTCCTTCAACCCGCCGGCCGCCGCTGCGCGACGATCTGCCGGTAGAGTTCGGCATAGCGGCCGGCGCGGTGCCGCCACGACACGTCGGTCAGCATCGCATTGAGCTGCATGCGGGTCCAGTTCGCGGCGTTGCTGCGCGAGGCGTAGAAGGCCGCAGCGGCGCGGCGCAGGGTCTGATCGAGCGCCTCCGCCGTCACGGAGGCGCACTTGAACCCCGTTGCGGCGACGCCGGCCTCGGTCTCGTCGATGACGGTGTCGGCGAGGCCGCCCACGGCGGTGACGATCGGCAGCGCGCCATAGCGCAGGGCGCAGAGCTGCGTCAGGCCGCACGGCTCGAACCGCGACGGCACGACCAGCGCGTCGCAGCCGGCCTGAATGAGATGCGCCAGGCTCTCGTCATAGCCGATGACGACGCCGATCTGTCCTGGATGGTGCGCGGCGGCGGCGCGGAATGCGTCGCGCAGTTCGGCCTCGCCGTCGCCAAGCAGGGCCAGTTGAATCCCGCTACCGGTCAAGGTCGGCAGGCAGGATAGCAGCAGGTCCAATCCCTTCTGCGACGTCAGCCGGCTGACGACACCGAGCAGGAACGTCTCCGGCGCGACCTGCAGGCCCATGCGCGTCTGCAGCGCCGCCTTGTTCGGTGCCCGCGCCTCGATCCGCTCGATGCCGAAATGCGATGGGATGGCCGAATCGCTGCCGGGATCCCACACCGCCGTATCGATGCCGTTGAGGATGCCGACGAGGTCGGACGCGCGCTGGCGCAGCAGGCCGCCGAGGCCCATGCCCTGCTCGTCACTCTGGATCTCCCGGGCGTAGGTCGGCGACACCGTCGTGATCTTGTCGGCAAATTGCAGTCCCGCCTTGAGGAAGCTGATGTCGCCGTAATATTCGAGGCCGTAGATCGAGAAGGATTCCGGCGGCAGGCCGAGCGGCGGCAGGAAATGGCGCGGAAAGCGGCCCTGGAAGGCGAGATTATGCACGGTCATGACCGTGCCCGGATGCGGCCGGTGGCTGTAGAGCAGATAGGCCGGCACGAGCCCGGCCTGCCAGTCGTGGCCGTGGACGATGTCGGGCACGAAGGCCGGCACCGCGCCGAGGCCGATATAGGACGCCGCTCGCGCCAGCGCCGCGAAGCGGAACGCATTGTCCGGCCAGTCCTTGCCGTCGGGCCCCAGATACGGGTTGCCCTCGCGGTCATAGAGATGCGGCGCATCGAGCACGAACAGATCGAGCGCGCCATGACTGCCGCCGAGCAGGCGGGCATTGCCGCCGAAGAAGTTCGGCAGCGAGCTGATCTCGCTGGCCTGCTCCAGCGCGGTCATGACTGCGGGGTAACCCGGGATCAGCGTGCGGACCTCGACGTCCTCCGCCATCAGCGCCCACGGCAAGGCGCCGACGACATCGGCGAGCCCGCCCGTCTTGACGATGGGATAGACCTCGGAGGCAACCGACAGAACGCGCAGTGGCGTCATGAATTGAGCCCATCGATCATCGGCTGGGTAATCAAGGTCACGCCGTTCTCCGTTGTCCTGAACCGCTTGGCGTCGAACTCCGGATCCTCGCCGACCACGAGCCCCTCCGGAATCTGCACGCCGCGATCGACCACCACGTTGGTGAGGCGCGCATGGCGCGCGACGTTGACGTAGGGTAGCAGCACCGCGTTCTGCAGCTTGGCATAGGAATGCAGATGAGCGCCGGTGAACAGCAGCGAGCGCTGCACCTGGGCACCGGAGACGATGCAGCCCCCGGACACCAACGAGCACGTCGCCTCGCCGCGACGGCCATCCGTGTCATGGACGAACTTGGCCGGCGGCGTGATCTCCGAATAGGTCCAGAGCGGCCAGGAGCGATCGTAGAGATCGAGCTCGGGCACGACGTCCGTCAGATCCAGATTGGCCGCCCAATAGGCGTCCACCGTTCCAACGTCGCGCCAGTAGCTGCCCTGATCGTGGGCGGCGCGGACACAGGAGCGCGAGAACTGGTGCGCCACGGCGCGGCCGTTCCTGACGATGTAGGGAATGATGTCGCGGCCGAAATCATGGTTGGAATTCGGGTCCGCGGCGTCGCGCTTCAGCTCCTCGAACAGGAATTTGGCGTCGAACACGTAGATGCCCATGCTCGCGAGCGACCTGTCGGGCTTGCCCGGCATCGGCGGCGGATCGGCCGGCTTCTCGATGAAGTCGCGGATCGTGTCGTCCTCATTGATGTGCATGACGCCGAAGCCTGAGGATTCCTCGCGCGGCATCTCCAGGCAGCCGACGGTGACGTCGGCGCGCTGGTCGACATGCTGCTGCAGCATCAGCTCGTAGTCCATCTTGTAGATGTGATCGCCGGCTAGCACGACGATGTATTTCGTGTTGTAGGTCTCGAGGATGTCGATGTTCTGGTACACGGCGTCGGCCGTTCCGACGTACCACATCGTCTCCGAAACGCGCTGGCTGGCGGGCAGGATGTCGAAGCTCTCGTTGCGCTCGGGACGGAAGAAGTTCCAGCCCATCTGCAGATGCCGGATCAGGCTGTGCGCCTTGTACTGCGTCGCCACCGCGATGCGACGGATGCCGGAGTTCACGGCGTTCGACAGCGCGAAATCGATGATGCGCGACTTGCCGCCGAAATAGACGGCGGGCTTGGCGCGCCGGTCGGTCAGCTCAAGCAGCCGGCTGCCGCGTCCGCCGGCCAACACGAAGGCCAGCGCGTGACGAGACAGCGGCTCGGTCCGTGCGGCGGGTGCCATGGTTCTCCTCCCTGCAACTCGTTGTCGCGTCAAGATTTCCGCGGCCCGGACAGGGGCGTCTCGCGATCGCGCTCCGTCTCCCGGTACTCACATATGACGAGGGAACAGCCAACCAGTTCCCAATGACGAGTGCAATGGGGTGCTTCAGCTCAGGCGATCCCAGGTTGCAGCCATGTCGTCCCAGCGCGGCGGGTCGGCGCCCTCGCGGGTGCAGGTGACGGCCGCACACGCCCCGGCAAAGGCGAGCACCTTGCGCAATTCGGTCTGGCTCAATCCCCTCAGGGCCTCCCGGCCGATGCGGCCGAGCTTGCGCAGCGCGAACAAGAGCCCCGCCTGGAATGTGTCGCCGGCCCCGATCGTATCGACCACCTCGACCTGGGGGACCGCGACTTCGACCGCGCCGGCTTGCGCATGCCAGCCGAGCGCCCCCTTGGGACCCCGCGTGACGACGACCAGGCCGGTGCCGCGCGCCAGCAGCGCATCGGCCCGCGCAGCGTAATCGTCGTGGCCATGCAGATAGTCGAAATCGACATCCGACATCTTGATCAGGTCGGCGCTTGCGGCAAACCCATCCATGTCAGCGCGATAGCCGGCCTTATCAGTCACCAGATTCGGACGGCAGTTCGGGTCGAAGGAGATCGTCACCGCGCCCTGCGTGGCGGCGATCAGCGCACGGGTCTGCGCGGCGCCGAGATCGTGGATCAGCGTGGTCGACCCGACATGGATGGCATCAATGTCGGCAAAGGGGATGCTGCCCGGCCGGAACGTCCATTTCCGCGCGGCGGTCTCGGCGTCGTAGAAGGCGTACTGCGCCTCGCTGCCGACATGGCGCACGAAAGCGAGCGTGGTCTGGTCCGGGCTGCGCGTGGCGTAGCCGAGATCGACGTTCGAGCCTTGGGCATGCGCCGCGATCATGGTGCCGAACAGGTCGGTCGAGATGCCACCGACGAAGCCGGTCGGCGCGCCCAGCCGGGCCAGCCCGACGGCGACGTTCAGGCAGGAGCCGCCGACCACCGGCCGCAAGGCATCACGGCCGTCGGCCGATCTGGCCGGGACGAAATCGATCAGCGCATCGCCGCAGCTCAGGATCATGGTCATGCCTCCCCATGGACGCCATGCATCACGGAACGGCTCTCGCGATCAAGCGTCCGCAGCAGGCCGTGGATGCGGCGCTTGCGGCGATGGAAGGCCGCGATGTCCGGATCGGTCGGATCGCTGAGGCGGCCGAGCGAGGACATCGACGCCATCGTTTCGCCGATTGAGCGAAAGCCGCCGCTCGCCACCGCGCCGAGCATGGCCGCGCCGAGCAGCACGGGCTCCTGGGTGCCGGGCAAGGCCACCGTCAACCCCGTCGTGTCCGCCATGATCTGGCGCACCAGCGGACTGCGCGAGGCGCCGCCGGCCATGACCAGCGTCCGGCTGCTGACGCCGTTGGCGGCGAAGGCGTCGATCACGTCGGCCAAGCCATAGGCGAGCCCGCACAACCCGGCCACGAACAGCCGCTCCATCGCTGAGATATCGGTATCGAGATCGAGGCCGGCGATGACGGCGCGCGAGTCGGGATCGGCATAGGGCGAACGGTTGCCGAGAAACTCAGGGAGGATGTGGAGATCCCGCGCCAGCAGCGCAGCGGCGCCGGCATTCGGCACTCGCGCCATGATCCGCTTCTCCAGGAAGCTGATGACGTCGAGCCCTTCGGCACGCGCGGCGGCCGTCGCCTCGGCAGACGCTGGGTGCGAGCGCAGCAGGTGATCGATCGCAGCCCCCGCAGCGGACTGGCCACCCTCGTTGAGCCAGAACTCCGGCACCATGCCCTGATAGTACGGTCCCCATACGCCAGGCACGAAGGACGGAGCGCGCGTCGTCGCCATGATGCAGGCCGAAGTCCCCATGATGTAGGCGAGGCGATCGCAGACATCGACCTCGCCGCGCTCAGCCGCGCGGCCGCCGATCGCGCCGATGCCGCCGGCATGGGCATCGATCAGCGCCGCACCGACCGGTGTGCCTGCAACCAGTCCGAGTTCTTCGGCCGCGTCCTGCGACAGCCCAAGGCCGAGCGGCGTGCCAGGCGCAACGATCTCGGTGCCGATCCGCGCGAAATCTTCTGCGACGAAATCCTCCAGCCCGATGCGGCGAAAGTAGGCCGCGCTCCAGCGCGTCTCATGCGCGAGATAATTCCATTTGCAGGTGACGGTGCACATCGAGCGCGCCAAAGAGCCTGACGCACGCCAGGTCAGGAAGTCGGCGAGATCGAAGAAATGGCCTGCCGCATCGAAACTCTTGCGCAGATGCCGCTTCAGCCACAGCAGCTTCGGCATCTCCATCTCCGGGGAGATCGAGCCGCCGACATAGCGCAGCACCTCGTCTCTGGTCGCATTGATGTCGCGCGCCTCCATCAGCGCGCGATGATCCATCCAGACGATGACGTTGCGGGCGGACTCGCCGGAGCTGCTGACAGTGACGGGAGCACCCGATGGGTCCAGCGCCACCAGCGAGCAGGTCGCGTCGAAGCCGATGCCCTTGATCAGCTCCGGCGCGATCGCAGCTCCCGCCAGCGCGGCTTTGACCGAGGCGCAGCAGGCACGCCAGATGTCGTCGGACGACTGCTCGACGACGTCGCCGGCCTCGTGCCAAGTCTGGATCGGATGCCGCGCCGCGGCAAGCAGGCGGCCGTTACAGTCGAAAATCCCGGCGCGCGTGCTGGTTGTGCCGACATCGACACCGACAAAGGCCTGCCGCATGTTTCGCTCCCGTCAATCTTGACGCGAGCTTACCAGCAAGTGTAGCCGCCATCGACAACGACGACGCTGCCGGTCATCAAACTTGCCGCTTCCGAGGCCAGGAACAGGACGACCGACGCGATCTCCTCGACCTGCCCCATGCGGCCCATCGGGGTTCCGCCGATCCAGGCGTCGTACATGCGCGGATTGCTCTTCACGAAGGCGTTCAGCGGCGTCTCGATATAGGTCGGCGCGACCGCGTTGACCCGGATGCCGCGCGCGCCCCATTCGGCCGCCAGCGACTTGGTCAGATGGTGCACCGCAGCCTTGGACGCGTTGTAGAAGCACTGCTCCTGCGGCTTGTTGACAATGAAGCCGGACATCGAGCCGATATTGACGATGGTGCCGCTCTTCGCCGCCAGCATGTGCTTGCCGAAGGCGCGGCAGCACCAGAAGGTGCCGTTGAGATTGACGTCGAGCACGTTGAGCCAGTGCTCGTCGGTGACGGTCTCGGCCGGCGTCTCGCTGCGCGCGATGCCGGCGTTGTTGACGAGGATGTCGAGGCCGCCGTAGCGCGCGACCAGATCGTCGGCCACCTCGTTGACTTGAGCCGAGTCGGTGACGTCCATCAGCGCGGTCTCGGTGTCATAGCCCTTGGCCTTCATCGCCGCCTGCCCGTCCGCCGCCGCCTTGGCGTCGCGATCGGCGATCACGACATGCGCGCCCGCCTCCGCCAGCGCCTCGACGCAGGCGAGCCCGATGCCCTGCCCGCCGCCGGTGATCAGCGCGGTCTTGCCGTTCAGCTTGAATTTCTCCAGATACATCGTCGTGGTCCGTTGTTGTCATTGACGCCCGGAGGGGACGTCGCCTCTCATGCGAAGATCGAATTGCCGTTGGCATCGAAGCGATAGATGCGGTTCGGCTCCGGCCGCAGCGTCACGGCGTCGCCGGCACTGAGGCGCTTTTCGCCGACGACGCGCACCGTGAGCGTGCCGAGCGCGCCCGCATCGACATAGAGAAAGGTGTCGCTGCCGAGATGCTCGGCGATGACGACCTTGCCGGGCCAGCCCTGTCCGTCATCGACAACCGCGACATGCTCGGGCCGCACGCCGATCGTGGTCGCATGGTGTTTGTCCGCTTCCGCGCCGGTGATCAGGTTCATCTTCGGCGAGCCGATGAAGCCGGCGACGAACAGATTGGCCGGGCGCTGATAGAGCTCGATCGGCGAGCCGTACTGCTCGATGCGGCCGGCATTGAGCACCACGATCTTGTCGGCCATCGTCATGGCCTCGACCTGGTCATGCGTGACGTAGATCGCCGTGGTGCCGAGCTGCTTCTGCAGCCGCGTCACCTCGAGCCGCATCTGCACCCGCAGCGCGGCATCGAGATTGGACAGCGGCTCGTCGAACAGGAACGCCTTGGGCTCGCGCACGATGGCGCGGCCGATCGCGACGCGCTGGCGCTGGCCGCCGGAGAGCTCGCGCGGCTTGCGGTCGAGATAGGGCGTGAGGTTCAAGGTCGCGGCGGCCGCCTCGACCTTCTGGTTGATCTCGGCCTTGGGCAGCCCGGCCATCTTCAAGCCGAAAGCGATGTTGCCGCGCACGCTCATATGCGGATAGAGCGCGTAGGATTGGAACACCATCGACAGCCCGCGCTTGGCCGGCGGCACGTCGACGACATTGTTGCCGTCGATCAGGATGCGGCCGCCGGAGACGTCCTCCAGTCCTGCGATCAGCCGCAGCAGCGTGGTCTTGCCGCAGCCGGAGGGACCGACGAACACCACGAACGCGCCGTCGGGAATGTCGAGATCGGCGCCCTTGATGATGTGGACCGGCCCGAACGATTTCTGCACACCTTCCAGCGTGATCCGTCCCATGATCCCAGCCTTTCGTTACTTCACTGCGCCGAAGGTCAGCCCGCGCACGAGCTGCTTCTGGCTGAACCAGCCGATGATCAGGATCGGCGCGATCGCGAGCGTGGAGGCCGCCGACAACCGCGCCCAGAACAGGCCTTCCGGGCTCGAATAGGAGGCGATGAAGGTCGTCAGCGGCGCCGCATTCAGGGTCGACAGGTTCAAGGTCCAGAACGCCTCGTTCCAGGCGAGGATGAGATTGAGCAGCAGCGTCGAGGCGAGGCCTGGAATCGCCATCGGCGTCAGCACGTAGATCAGCTCGCGCCCGATCGTGGCGCCGTCCATCCGCGCCGCTTCCAGGATGTCCTTCGGGATCTCCTTGAAGTAGGTGAACAGCATCCAGATCACGATCGGCAGGTTGCCGAGGCAGAGGATGAAGACCAGCCCGGTGCGGGTGTCGAGCAGACCGAAGTTCTTGTAGATCAGGTAGATCGGCACGAGCACGCCGACCGGCGGCATCATCTTGGTCGAGAGCATCCAGAGCAGGATGTCCTTGGTGCGCTTGGTCGGCGCAAACGCCATCGACCACGCCGCGGGAATGGCGATCAGCATCGCGATCAAGGTCGAGCCGCCGGCGATGATCAGCGAGTTCAGCGCGTGGTGCAGATAGTCGCTGCGCTCCTGCACGGTGGCGTAATTTTCGGTTGTCCAGTGGAAGAACAGGAACGACGGCGGCGTCGCGAACGCCTCCAGCTCGGTCTTGAAGCTCGCCAGCACCATCCACAGGATCGGGAAGAAGATCACGAAACCGGCGAGCCAAGCGGCTGCCGTCGAGATCACGACATGACGTCCGGTGACCTTGCGCGCCATGGTGTCACGCCTCCAGATTGCGGCCGACGATGCGGACCAGGAAGAAGGCGACGATGTTGGCGATGACCACGGCGACCAGGCCGCCGGCCGAGGCGGTGCCGACATCGAACTGGATCAGCGCCTGCGAATAGACCAGGAAGGCGATGTTGGTGGTCTGCAGGCCCGGTCCGCCGCCGGTGGTGACGAAGATCTCGGCGAACACCGTGAGCAGGAAGATGGTCTCGATCAGGATCACCACCGTGATCGGGCGCGCCAGATGCGGCACGGTCAGATAGATGAAGCGCGACAGCGCGCTCGCGCCGTCCATCTCGGCCGCCTCCTTCTGCTCCTCGTCGAGCGACTGCAGCGCGGTCAGCAGGATCAGGGTGGCGAACGGCAGCCATTGCCAGGCGACGATGAAGATGACCGCGAGCAGCGGCGCATCGGTGAACCAGTCGATCGGCGTCATTCCGAGCGAGGTCGCGATCCACGCGAACAGGCCGGACACCGGGTGCATCAAGAGGTTCTTCCACACCAGCGCGCTGACGGTCGGCATCACGAAGAACGGCGCGATCACCATCAGGCGGATGATGTTGCGGCCAATCACCGGCTGGTCGAGCAGCAGCGCCAGGGGAATGCCGAGACCGATCGTCAGCAGCAGCACCGAGCCGACCAGGACGAGCGTATTCTGCAGCGAGGCGAGGAAGGCGGGATCGGTGAGGAAGTACTCGAAATTCTCCAGGCCGACGAAGCGCTCGGAGCCGGGATCGAGCAGGCTGTAATGCAGCGTGGAGAAATAGACTGTCAGCGCCAGCGGCACGATCATCCAGATGAACAGCAGGATGACCGCGGGCGACAGCAGCGCGCGGGCCAGGATTTGCGTCTGTCTGGTGGCCATGACCGCCGTTCCTTGTTCGCTCGACAGATATTGCCGTCATTGCGAGCGAAGCGAAGCAATCCAGAACACGGGCGGGACTCTGGATTGCTTCGTCGCCTTCGGCTCCTCGCAATGACGAGCTGATGGCTAGCCGTAGGGTGGGCAAAGGCGCGGAGCGCCGTGCCCACCGTCTTCACGGTTCGCGGCCGGACGGTGGGCACGCTTCGCTTTGCCCACCCTACGGGTCTCGCGCGTCGCGTTCGACCGGAGAAAAAATGCGGCCATCCCTGTGGGGAGGGATGGCCGCCAGTGATCAGCTCGGGAGGAGTTTTGGCTTCGAGCTGATGGACGTGGCGCGCCTATTTGATGTAGCCGGCGCGCTTCATCTCGCGTTCGGTGGACGATTGCGCCGCCGCCAGCGCCGCATCGACGGTCATCGAGCCGGCGAGTGCCGCCGAGAACTGCTGTCCCACCGCGGTGCCGATGCCCTGGAATTCCGGAATGGCGGCGTATTGCACGCCGACATACGGCACCGGCTTCACGGTCGGCTTGTTCGGATCGGCGGCATCGATCGAGGCCAGGGTCAGCTTGGCGAACGGCGCGACCTTCAGATACTCCTCGTTCTTGTAGAGCGAGGTGCGCGTGCCCGGCGGCACGTTGGCCCAGCCGTCCTTGGAGGCGACGAGCTTGAGATAGTCCTTGCTGGTCGCCCAGGCGATGAACTTCTCGGCCGCCTCGACCTTCTGCGAGCCGGCGGGCACCGCGAGGCTCCACGCCCACAGCCAGTTGGCGTTCTTGCCGAGACCGGTGTTCGGCGCCAGCGCGAAGCCGACCTTGTCGGCGACCTTCGATTCCTTCGGGTTGGTCACGAACGAGGCCGCCACGGTGGCATCGATCCACATCGCGCATTTGCCGGAGTTGAACAGCGCCAGGTTCTCGTTGAAGCCGTTCGAGCTGGCGCCGGGAGGGCCGGCCTCCTTCATCAGCTCGACATAGGTCGACAGCGTCTTCTTCCATTCCGGCGTGTTGAACTGCGGCTGCCATTTCTCGTCGAACCAGCGCGCGCCGAACGAGTTCGACATCGCGGTCAGGAACGCCATGTTCTCGCCCCAGCCGGCCTTGCCGCGCAGGCAGATGCCGAACACGCCGCCCTGCTTGTCGGTGAGCTTCTTGGCGGCATCGATGACGAAGTCCCAGGTCGGGCTCTCCGGCATCTTCAGCCCGGCCTTGTCGAACAGGTCGGTGCGGTACATCACCATCGAGCTCTCGCCGTAGAACGGCGCGGCGTAGAGCTTGCCGTCGACGGAGACCGCATCCTTGATCTTGGGCAGGATGTCGTTCGCGTCGTAGTCGGCGCCGAGCTTGTCGAGCGGCACCAGCCAGTTCTTCTTGGCCCAGATCGGCACCTCGTAGGTGCCGATGGTGAGGATGTCGAACTGGCCGCCCTTGGTAGCGATGTCGGTGGTGACGCGCTGGCGCAGCACGTTCTCCTCCAGCGTCACCCATTTCACGGAGATGTCGGGATTGGCCTTGGTGAATTCGCTGGTGAGGCCCTGCATCCGGATCATGTCACCGTTGTTGACGGTGGCGATGGTCAGGCTGGTCTCGGCCATGACGGGCGCGGTCAGGAGCGCAGCGCCTGCCAGCGCGCAAAGCATGCTCGTCCGAGTGAAGATGGTCTTCACGGTGTCCTCCCTTAATCCCGCGATGCGTGAACATATGCTCACGGGCTGAGCTGATGTTCACAACACCGGTCAGACTTTGTCAAGCATGCGTCGGCGCCCACAGGTTGTGCGGCGCGGCAAGAAAATGACCTTGGATTGAAAGAGCCGCGCCGTTGCCGCAGAGGTCAGCGGCGCAGGCCTAAGGCTGTCACGCCAGGACGGCGCGCGCCGTGGCCTCGTCGGTGATCAGGCCGTTGATCAGCCGCCCCTTGAGCGCAGCGCGGATCGCCGGGACCTTCGCCGGACCGAGCGCCGCCGCGATGGTCATGGCGCGCGCCGGCACCTCGGGTGGAATGCTGGTGAGCCTGCGGTTGGTGCCGCCGGCGATCACCTTGCCCTTGGCGTCATAGGCCCAGCCGGTGATCTCGCCGATGGCCCCGAGCCGCATCATCTCGGTGAGCTCGTCGCGGGTGACGAAGCCGTCGACATGCATCTGCGCCTTCTGGTCCATCTGGCCGATGCCGACCAGCTTGAGGTCGGCCTTGTCGGCGACCGCCTTGACCTTGGCGATGGCATCGAGCCGGACCATGCGGTCGCGCTCGTCCTCGGTGCCCATCAGGAACGGCAGCGGCATCGGGTAGTGCCGGGCGCCGGTGCGATCGGCGAGCCGGCCGACGGTGTCGAAGAAGCTCGCAGAGCCGTCGGCCAGGATGTTGCCGACCAGCGAGACGATCTGGTGCTCGGGGCGGTCGATCGGCGTGACGCGCTCGACCGCGGCCCGCACCGCCCGCCCCGTTCCGAGCGCGATGATGACCGGCGTCTCGGCCCGCAACGTCGTCTCCAGCAGGTTGGCGCAGCGTTCGGCGATTCCTGCAGACCCGGTGGGCGCAGCCGGGTCGGTCGGCACCACCTCGCAATGCACCAGCGCAAACCGCTCCTTGAGCTGGGCGGCGAGCGCCATGCAGGACGCGATGGGGTGCTCGAGCCGGAAGGTGATCAGCCGCTCGGCAAGGCACAGCGACACCAGCCGCTGCGCGGAGGCGCGCGACACCTGCAGCATCCGCGCGATCTCGTCCTGGGTATGGCCGGCGATGAAATACAGCCAGCCGGCGCGGGCGGCGTCGTCCAGCCGTGATTTGTCGCTGTCGCTGCCCGCCATGACGCCGCGCGGTCTCCTTCCAGTCGCTGCTACCCCGGCCAAGCAGAGGCTCGACGCGGATCGGCCAGCACTATGGCATGGCGGCCGCGGCGCCGGGAACCGAAGCCCGCCGCCATCCCCAGGCGGGCGCAGCAGCCTCGCCCAGACCAGATCATATGCTCGGACCATGGGCAATAGCCCAACCTCGGCAGGTTGCGGCGCAACGACCGGCGCGCTGGCCCCGGAACCTCGCCGGCCGCACAACGGCTCCCCATCCATGAGGGATGCGGCGTCTCGGGAGGCCGCTTAGCTGGGAGGCATGGCTGTCCCTCCCCTCGTCCGCCCCAACCGCGCCGCGCCGGTGCTCGTCTGCCGCAAATGCCTGAAGCGCAGCGATGACCCCAAGGCCACCAAGAAGGCCAGCAAGAAGGCGATCAAGCATGCGCTGACATCAGAGCGTGAGCGCGGCAGTGGCCCCCGCGAGAAGCCCGCGCGCGTCGTCATGACGAGCTGCTTCGGCCTGTGCCCGAAGCGGGCGGTCGTCGTCACCGGCGGCGTCCGCACGGCGCGCGGCGAATATGTGCTCGTCTCCGCCGCGGAGGACGCGGCGGGCGCCCTGGCGCTGCTGCGTGACGATCAGAACAGCGCGTCCTGAGCGCCGTCGGCCGCCGCTGGCGACCGGCCGATGGTCAACGAAACCTTGCCGCGAACGATCGAATGTCGCGGCCGATGTTGACGCTTGCTTGGCACGCGCAGGGCTTAGCTGCGGGGATCATCGTCGTCGGCAAGCGTCCCATGAGCCCCACCGCAACCATCGCAGTTTCCGGCATGAACGCGGCTTCGCGCCGCCTCGAGGTGTCCGCCTCGAACGTCGCCAATGCACGGAGCACCGGCGCGCTGCCCAATGCCGACGGCACGCTGCCGGCGGGCGCCCCGAAAGCCTATGTGCCGCTCGATCTGGTGCAGAGCGACGTCGCCGGCGGCGGCACGCAGACGACCATCACCCGTGCAGGCTCCGGGACCACAGCGAGCTACGATCCCTCGGCGCCGTTCGCCAACAAGGACGGCCTGGTCGCGGCGCCCAATGTCGATCTCGCGCAGGAGATGATCAGCCAGCTCGTCGCCAAATACAGCTTTGCCGCGAATGCAAAAGTGCTGAAGGCGAGCGACGAGATGAGCCGGACCGTGATCGACATGAAGGTGTAGGCCGGCCTCGACAGCTCGGCGGCTCGCGCCGCGTCAGCGCGAGAGTGCGGCGACCAGCCAGTGGATCAGCGTGGCACCGCCGATAGGTGCGACCATAAGCAGCATCATGTTGAAGCCGATCAGCACGAGCAGCAGCCTTTCACGCCGCGGCGACAGCCGCCGCTTCGGCGGCTCCGGTTTCGGATCATGCGGCCAGCCACCGGGCAAGTCGACGAACATTGCGGCCTCACCTGTCGCAGCAGAACGCCGGAGCAGGCGCATCGGATGCCCCGCTCCGGACGAGCATCGTAGCACGGCGGGATCATGGAGACGATCGGCGGCGCGTCCTGCGCCGTGCTCACGCGGTGTCCTTGCCCAGCTCGGCCAGCACCTGCGGCTCGACCAGCAGCCCCTGCCGCTCGTATCGCCCACGCGTCCGGCTGAAGCGCACCACGACCGCATGGCGCTTGCTCTTCGCCTTGGCCCGCCGCGACAGCAGCGCGTTGCCCGCGGGCAGAAAGACGAGATCGCCGAGACCAACGCATGAGAGGCATGCCGGACCACCGTCCTCCATCATCAGGAAATCGCCGGTCCCGCCGCAGCGATGACAGCTCCAACCGTCCCGCGTCGGCAGGATCGCCACCAGCTCCGGCACCCGGCTCGCCTTCGCTGCCACACGCTCGCGCTTCTTCTCGGAGAGCGCCGGCGAGACCCAGTGCGTCCGGAACAGCTCTTCAAGTTGCGGATCATTGCTGCGGCTGAACCGCAGCGGCTGCCGGCTTGGCGTCTGTGCGACATAGGCGGTCTCGCTCGGGCTCAGCCCCTTGGCGAGCGCCCAGGCACGAACATGCGTCATCGCCTCCTTGATGCGCGGGAGACCGGAGCGCGTGACCTCCTCCAGCGAGCCGACCTGCCCGCGCCGCCACTGCTCCAGCAAGCTCGCATCGAGCCAGCCGAGGCCACAGAACAGGTCGGCGATGCTGACGTAGTGCTGCTCGGCCAGCAGCGCCTCGGCCGCCCTAGCGACGCGATCGGACACCGGCTCCTTGTTCCCCCGGCTCATCACCGCACCTGCAAGATCGTGAACGCTGACAAGGCGCGCATTATCCAACAGAGCCGGCGGCGATCAAGAGCGGCGCGACCGCAGCATCGGCCGTGACGCGGCCCGATCCAACCGCGTGAGGAGATCTTCCTAGGCGCTTTTCGCGACCGCGCCCTGCCCCGTCCGCTCGCCGGTCACCTCGCCGGCCGGCTCCGGGCTCAGCCAGCGATAGATGAAGCCGCCGGCCGCGCCGCCGAGCAGCGGCGCCACCCAGAACAGCCAGAGCTGCGCCAGCGCCCAGCCGCCGACGAACAGCGCCGGCCCGGTGCTGCGCGCCGGGTTCACCGAGGTGTTGGTGACGTGGATGCTGATCAGGTGAATGAGCGTCAGCGCAAGCCCGATCGCCAGCGGCGCAAATCCCACCGGCGCCTTGCCATGGGTCGCGCCCATGATCACGAACAGGAACATCATCGTCAGCACGAACTCGCTGAGCAGGCAGGCCCCTAACCCATATTTGCCAGGCGAATGCTCCGCATAGCCATTGGCGGCAAAGCCGCTCGCCGTGCTGAAGTCCGGCGCCCCGCTGGCGATCGCATACAGCACGGCCGCGCCAACGATCGCGCCAACCACCTGCGCGATGATGTAGGGCACGATCAGCCCGGTCGGGAACCGCCCGCCGCAGGCCAGCCCCACGGTGACAGCCGGATTGAGATGACAGCCCGAGATGTGCCCGATCGCATAGGCCATGGTCACCACGGTGAGCCCAAACGCGAGCGACACGCCGAGCATGCCGATCCCGACATCCGGCACGCCGGCCGCGATCACCGCACTGCCGCAACCGCCGAACGTGAGCCAGAACGTCCCGATCCCCTCCGCCACGAGCTTGTTGTTGTTGCCGTTCATCATCGCCTCCCTGGGTGCGTGTGATTGGCTGGAGCCCGCCTCTCCCGTCAATGGAGAAGATGATCACTTTGGCAACCTGGAGTCAAAGGCGATTCGTGGCTGTCGTGGGATGCCTGTGACTTTGAGTCAGAAAGAGTCCGACCGTTCGTAGTTCGTAGGGCGGATGAGCGAAGCGTAATCCGCCAGCTTACGCTGCTTGCCAACAGCCGTCGGCGCTCATTCCTGGAGGAAGCTCGTTCCTGCCGTGGACCAGCTTGATCGGCGAGGGGTTGCTCATCGAGCTTGCGGCCGACGGTCCAAAGCCGACATCGATGATCCCGCATGGCGGATTACGCTCCGCTCATCCGCCCGACGTGCTATCGATTTTGCCGACACGCCGGCGAGAGCATCGGCACATTCGCCCATGGCCAATTGTGCCAGCGCCCGTCTTCGCCGACGCAAGCGGAGGCTGTCGGGGCCGGGCTCGTTGTCGCATCCGAGGATGCATCAAGCGCGGCAAATCGGTGGTCGACATAGGTCGTGGACAGATATCCGGCGACAGTCACCACCACGACCACCGCAAATCCCTTGGCTGAGTCACTCCAGCGCATGTCATCACATCCCTTGTTCGGCGTGCCAGGACCACATGGGACTACATTGACGCGCAATCGCGCGGCTGACCGTGAGAGAGGTCACATCGACATCTAGCCGCTATTTCGGCTCCTGATCGGCCGGCTTGTTCGCGGGGGTGGGCCTCGGCGTGCCGGATGCCTCGGCGTTAGTGGAGCGTCACCGTAATCCCTGGCAAGAAAGGCATCCGGCGTCAGGGCTTTCGACTGCGCTTCTTGGTATCTTGCGACAATTCATAGGCTCTCAAAGCTCGCTGCATCAAAAGCAACAACTCTGTTGCAAATGAAACATCGATCGGCGGCCTTTCGCCATGCCGCAGGCGATCAAGTCCTTGCTCGATTAGACTGGCGTTGGTCTGCGTTACGGGATGACCGGCAAGCGCCCTTGTGACGAGGGAATGATTTAAGCCAAGGCGCCTAGCCAACTCACGCTTGCTCCAAGAGCGCTCGTCCGCAAGCTCTCGCAACCGCGCGACCGCGGGGTGACCGATCGTTCCTCGGGGCATGACAGCGTTCTGAGAAGAGGATAATAGCGAATATCTGCTTCATTTTTGTTTTACTTGCAACAAAAACCGTGCAAGATCCGACCAATGGCGCCATCTCGCGCGCTGACTTATATTGGTGAGATCGATGTCTTGGAAGAACAGCGCGATGGTCGCAGTCAAGGTCGAAGTGGGACCGTCGATTAGGCTCCATAGTGGCGCATGGTTCGACTTTGCATCTCCGCACACCAGCGACTTCACGGTCGAAGACATCGCCCATGGGCTCGCACACATCTGCCGGTACTCGGGTCAATGCAGCCGATTTTACTCGGTCGCCGAGCACAGCCTCCTGGTGAGCGACGTCGCCGAAGGTTTCGAATTCGAAGCGCTTCTCCACGATGCCGCCGAGGCTTTTATCGGCGACATAACGCGGCCGCTGAAGCAGATGCTTCCTGACTTCAAGCGGATCGAAGCCGCCGTCCAGAATGCAATCCTGAAGCGGTTCGGCGTAACCTCCCCTCTTCCGCCGCAGATCAAGGAGGCCGATCTGAGGGTGCTGGCTGCCGAACAACGGCAGATCATGCCGTCCGGGACCGACGGCTGGCTAAGCGGAATGTCGATCACTCCGGCTCCGATCGTGGTCCGACATCTGCCGCCGGAGATCGCCAAGAGTATGTGGCTCGAGCGTTTCGAGGCGCTCCGGCAGTAAAGGATTGTCAAGGGGTAATCCCAGGCCCGGTGAGTTCGGTGAAAGGTGGTGATATTTCCCGAGGTCAGCTGGAGGATCTCGCTGTTTGCGTCTTTATGCCGGAACGGGACGCGTAACAGGGGCGGGATTGATGTCGTTGCGTAAGGACATATCGTTGGACGAGCTCGCGCGCGTCGGAAATGTCGCGCAGTTCGTGAGCTTTTCCCCTGACCCGAAGCGGCCGCGGCAGGAATTCTGCCGAGTCACCGGGTTCGACGCTAACCATAGGTTCCCGTCGCTGTCGGACGCAATTCGCGGCCTGATTGAGCACAGTCCCGAAGGGACGATAAATCTTCGAAGCTTCACACCCGACAGTCCGAGAAGCCGCGACTTTCACTACGGCCTCTCCGATCTCGCACAGATCGAGGCACTGGTCCGAAGCATGTCAGCTGAGGGCCTCTTCGTCATCGCTAATGAGACGGTTGACGTCTCCGACGGCGGCGTATCCGGCGTCATCCAGGGCGGAGTGGCCGAGTTTGCGCCCGACGACACGCCGCGCTGCGTGGAGAAGGGCGGCACCGCGTCTCTTCCACTAGACTGGGCTCTCGCGCTCATCGAGCGTGTGTACGGAATTCCCGTCGAAACGGTCGACGCCGGTCGTGGACGGCTCGAATTCAGCGTCCACCCCAAGCCGCGCGGCTGGCGGCGAACCCACACCTTAATGTGGGAATATGAAGGCTCGGACAGCGCCCCGGCCAGGGCGGCTGTTAAGTGGCCGAACCGCTTCAGCCGGTTGATCGGCGACAAGTCTTTCGGTCTGTTGATCGCTCACGTCATCGGTCTGCCCGTTCCCCGCACAACCTGCATCTCACGGCGGATCGCTCCTTTCACATTCGGTGAGACGACGTCGTCAAAGGAAGTGTGGACGCGCACGTGCCCTCGGGAGCAGGAGCCCGGCAGGTTCACCACGAGCAAAGGGTGGCTGGATCCGTTCCGTCTGCTGAACGCCGAAGATCCGACCGGCGAAGCCATCTCGGGGATCCTCTCTCAAGCCGCAGTACCTGCCTCGTTTGCGGGTGCGGCCATCACGGACGCACGCGGCAAAGTCGTCATAGAGGGCGCCGCTGGCGAGGGCGATCGTTTCATGCTCGGCCAGAAGGTGCCGGAACGCCTGCCGAGGAATGTCGTGGAAGATGTCGAGGCGATCTATCACCGAACGAAGGAACGGCTCGGGCCGGTGCGGTTCGAATGGGTCCACGACGGCAAGCGCGTCTGGATTGTGCAACTCCACAAGGGCGCCACCGACAGCGCCGCGTCGACGCTCGTACCGGGCGAAGCCGAACGTTGGGAGACGTTCGACGTTTCGAGCGGCCTGGAAGAGTTGCGCAGCCTGCTGCACCGATTGCCTGCAGGTGTCGGCGTCCGCATCCGAGGCGAGGTCGGATTGACGAGCCACGTTGCCGACCTGCTCCGCAAGCACCAGCGCCCTGCGCGTCTGAGCGAAAGTTGGGCGGTCTAGGCCGCCGCCTAGGGTCCCTCGGAAGGATCGCTACCCTCGCGGCGCCAAAGCACGGCTTTGATGCCTTTGAACACCCGATGAGCCGCGAGTGCGTGCTTCTCGATGTCGGGCACGCCGCCCATAACCGTTAACTCTACCACGGCATCCTTGAGCGCTTTTTTCTTTAGCTTCCGGCGATCGTCGAAAGGAAAGTCTGCAATGGACATGAAGGTGCTGCGCCCCCTCGGCACCGGCCTGTAGATCGTGGCGCCGCTGTTAATCGGGCTCAGCGTGATGGTGTCCCGATGGTCGCCGACTAAGCTCGCCGTATCCAAGGTGATGACGGTCTGCGGCTTGTTGCGATAGGCCCGTGCCCCGAGAAGTCCCCGAAGCCTATCCTTGGACAGCCAGAAAAACACCCGCTCATTCAAAGTCTCGAACCACTCTTCTGGCGTCGTGCCGTCCGTCAGGCACTTCTCCAGTGCCGCACGCGTCATCGGCTTTTGGTCGCGCACAACGGCCACCGGCAAGCCGTCCCGCAATATCTTGACCGATTCCGGCCGGCGTTCCGATTCCAGCTTCCGCCGTTCCTCCCCCTCGAATTTGTACAGGTTGAGCAACGCGGTCGTCGACAGAAGGCCGTGCTCGACCACCGACTCCCAACTCGCGTCCTCAGCCATGTGGTAGAGACGCGGATAGTTCTTCAGCAGATCTTCTTCGTTCACCGCCAATTCCTTCGATCGATGACGCCGAAGCGGTCGAACTTGGTGGATATCAACGTGACCGGCGCGTTGGCCACCCTCTCGACCTCAGCGATGAAAGAATGCGTCTCGACCGACAACTGGTCGTAGCGCGTCGCGTTCTGGTTTTCGGCGGTTATGTAGTCCGAGAAGCTCAGCGCGATGTCGGTCGCGCCGTTCAGTGAGGCCGAGCGCCTCAACTGCTCCCAATCGAATTCGGCCATTCTCCGCTTCTTGCCGGACACGGTTCCGACCTCGGTCCTTTCAATCTGCGACAGCGGCAGCCCCGCTCGATCCGCAATGGTCTGGGCATTGATCTCTTTGCCCATCGGTCCGGAGGTGCCGCCGACGCGGATCGGATAGGTCCGGGTCAGCATGATGATCTTGCGGACCCGCCTCGGCGAGATGCCTGCATCCGCCAGACAGCCGGCCGCGGTCGTCTCGCGCGAGGTGACGTGTGGATAGCTGCCATGATGGATGCTCAGCGCCGTTCCCTGCGTGCCTTCCAGCATGATCTTTCGACCCGCCGAGTAAGCGTCTTCGAGATGGCGCGCCGTGGACCCGACATAGGGCTTCAGATCGGGGTGATGCCGCGCGAGCCGCACCTTGGCTCCGAAGATTGGCTGGTCGCCCCGGTTAAGGATCTTGCGCGCGGTCGCCACGCCAACGCCCTGCTTGGTCGATCCGATCGACTCCAGCGGACCGGCCTCGATCTCGGCGTCGGCGTCCTCGATGATCATCGCCTGCTCGTCGATGACGAGTCGGTCTCCGCCTTCAAGGGCGCATTCTCGGATTTCCTTCATGATCTGCGACGGCCTGATGGTAGCGCCGGGTCCGATGAGGATCTTGGCGTTCACGTTCGACTGCGTGCCCGACGGAAGCTGGATGTAGTCATAGGGCGGATAGGCCACGCGGTGTCCAGCGTTCGGTCCGCCGACCCGTACTAGGACGTCGTAACCCGGCGCGAGATGCGCGCAGATATGACCTTTGCCTTCACTACCGTATTGACCGCCAACGATCACGTCCACGCTCGGCGTCGGTTCCAGCGGGAAAAGACCTAACCCCGCCACGGCCAGCGCCAACAACGAGGCAGGTTCCTTATTGTGGTTCACGATCACCCGATCGGCCTTGCTGCCTAGCAGCCAGACGTTCGCCTCGGTGGGATCGGCCCTGACCTGATCGTAAGTCAATCCGCTATCGGCGATCGACCCGCGGTCCTCGTAACGGTTCTTGATCACATCAAGCGGCGCCGTGACGTAGACGTGGACGAGCCGCTCGCCATAGGTTTCGCGAAGAAACGCGATCTGCGGCGCAGTCCTCACTGCATCGACGAGGATCACGTCTTTGCCTGCGTGCTCGGTGACGTAGCGCGCGATGCCGTCCCGGACCCATCTGCCACCGGTCTGGATATCCAGGCGCTTGCCGGCTTCGATCAGAGCGTCCCGCTCGTTTGGACAACCGGTGTCGATCAACAACTGTCGAGTCGAAATCCGATGGGAACTAAACCTTTTAAGTAGCTCGTCGGCTAAGGCCGACTTTCCGACCGCAACCGGTCCCGAAATGGCAATAATGTAACGCACGAGTAAACCTCTGATTGCGCTGGCGTCCCTCAGAAGTTATGTACCGTGCGCTGATGTGTCCACACCGAATTGGCTTCCCCACAACTTCCGCGAGATCCTCGCACTAATGGTCAGCCTTTTTGGGATGCACTGCAGCAGTGCGACCAGACAATCGATCTTGTTGCGGCGCATTGAGTCTCAGGTACTCATCGTAGGGTAGATGATTACCCGATCCTGGCAATTGCGGTGACGGCAATTGCGGTCAATTGCGCACTTACGAATTACGGTGACGTTGCATTTTTCTTGCCACGTGTTTCTGATGAGCGGCAAACGGCGATCATTTCGTCGTGCTCGGGAAGCAGGTCGGCATCGTCCGTGAGTTCGGATGCTAGCTAACACGGCCAATCGACATGCGGCGGCTAGGCAAGGACGCAATCCATAAATTCCGAATACCAGAAACTCTGTTGACACCACCCCCAAATCAGTGATTTTATTCCCGCCATCCTGCTTCGCCGAGAGGGGCGTATCGCGATCGTCACGGCACGTGAGGCGGGGATGCGGTGGCCGCGGCTTCGTCAGGCGCTTTTTGCGCGACGACTGATGAGCTGCGGACGGCGAAGTCGCGTGGTCCTGGCGCCCCGATGCTGGCGCCAAGGTCGCGGCGCTCATGACGAGCGCAGCGGGCGACGGGGGCAACACAGCCGGTCCCCGGGGAGATCGCGTATAAGCCGTAAAGCCATCGCGCGGGGAAGGCCGGATGTTCGGCCGTACCTGTGGTTCTGCCGCGTGCTTTCTTGCTGCACGCGGACCGCGGGTGCGACCAGCACCCGGCCTTCCCCGCGCCCTCTCAACCTTAGAGGACGCCAACTGCAGCAGAGCTCGGGCCAACACGGCCGCGGGATCGCGGCGGCATGGCCGTGAGCAAGGCTGAGACGAGCAGCAGGCTGTTTGACAGAGTTGATTGGGATTAGAGAGCGCGGCTCAGTCGAGACGCGCGACGCTCGCGGATACGAAGATGCCGAGATGCCCGACATGCGGGTTGATGAGATAGACGATGCGCTAGCCCGCCCGCTTCAGGTCGTCCGTGTCGGAGTAAACACTCGGAATCCAGCCGAGCGCCTGATGGGGCGGCGTGATGTTGTCGCCAGGCCACACGCCGATGGCGGCCGTCGGAGCGGCACCGGCGGCCGGTTCGGCAGAATCCGCCAATGGCCTGACCACTGGACCAGCCTGCGATCTGCGTTCGCGGAGGGTCTCAGGGAGGGAAGCGTGGGCCATGGCAGCCCTCCAATGGGCGAGTCGGAGCCTTACCGTCCCTGACCCTGCGTCATCATTCCCGGTTGCATCTGGCCGGACGGCATCATGCGCGCCATCGCGTTCATGCCCATATGTGGCGCCAGGAGTTCGTCGGCGGTTTTCTTCTGTTCGTCGGAAAGGGTGCCGACGAGGTTTGTCAGCGCCGACTTCATCGCGCGGGTGCCTTCCAGGCGCGCAGCCAGCCACTTCTCCTGCAGCGCAAGACGATCGACCAAGCCTTGCTGCCCAGCCCCCGTCTGCGGCATCATCGAGGCGCGCACCTCGCCAAGGCTCTTTGCGTTGGTGCGGAGTGCGTCGGCGAAGGCATTCCAGGCGGCGTCCTGCGCATCGGTGATCTTGAGCTCGGTCTTCAGGAAAGCAATCCGTCCCTCGACCCGGTCGATGGTGGCCAACCCGCTCATGCCAGCGCAGCCCCCTTCAGCGCCCGATTGCCCCATCATCCCCATCATGTTCCCCATGGGCATGTTGCCGCCCATCATGCCCCTGCCACCCATCATGCCTTGTCCCATCATTCCGGGCTGGCCGGCAGGCGACTGAGGTTGTGCGGCGGCGGGCGCCCCCTTCTGGTCAGGATGGTGCGCTTCGTGATCGGCGGCCGATTGCGCCCAGGACGTTGTGCTCGCCGTTGCAAGCAGCAATGCGACAGGCAGTGCCAGACGTTTCATGGAACCCTCCCGCTGATCAGTTGATTGGTCGCAATGAGTGCCGATTTTTACCGGCTACCGATTGATGCAAGTCAATCTTAGAAGCGATCCCAGCTCTAAATTGCTTCCTGCGCGGTTTCTTATCGTCAGCGATCCGTTCGCTGATGTGGATTTTTTCACAGCGCAAACGAGCTTCGTCTGGGATCTTCACGCAAGACCGCGACCCGACATTTGTCGTCCAAGTTTCACAATGGAGAAGCCAATATGACCCTTCCCAAAATTCTTGCCGCTGCCGCGGCCCTGTCGCTCATTGCGTTGCCAGCGATGGCGCAGACCGGATCATCCGACACCGAAAAGAACGGCCATCACTATCAGGGAGGGCCGAAGACCGAAGTCCCCCACCATATGGGCAAGAAGGAGACGGTCGGCGTCTCCACCAAGACCCAGGGCACCGGCGGTCACCACTACCGCGGCGGACCCGCGACGTCGACGCCGCACCACATGGGCGACAAGGAGCGGTGAGCTTCGAGGTTGAGTAGGTGCGACGCCCCTGCGGGTCGCCGCACCCAATCAGCCGATATTGATTCCGACTGACACCAAGTCAGGCGCGAGCTATTTTTGAGCCTACGCCATCAGATGTCAGCAAATGTCGAAATCATCCAAAAGACGACCCGCACAACACGAAAGCGGAAAGATCTATCGCGCCGTGCTGCACGACCTACAGGTCGAGCTCATCAAGGTGCAGCGGCACGTCGCGCACCTCCCACTCGCCGCGCCTCACCTCCAGCAATGGATTATAGGCGGCTGACTTCGCGTTGGTCGGATCGAACAGCAAGACCCGGCCGTGTTGGGCTCGGAAGCCCGAGGTCAGGGTCCAGTTCTCGCCCTTGATGTCGTGAACGATGCAGCTGCCCGGCCAGGTCAGCAGCGTTGGCACCACCAGACCGACGCCTTTACCGGACCTGGTCGGCGCGAAGCACGGCACATGTTCCGGTCCATCATGACGCAGGTAATTTTGCTCGAAACGCCCGAGCACGACACCATCAGGGCCGGTAAGGCCGGCAGCCCGAATCTCCTGATGCGTCGCCCAGCGAGCTGAACCGTAGGTCGCGGCAGTCTTGGCTTCGCGCGCCCGCCATGCCGACATGCCAACGGCAACCGTGATCGAGATGAATCCGCCAGACGACGCGATGTAAGCCCCCTCTACGAAGACCTGCGGCGCATACGCGTCATAGGCGTACCACCACCAGAAGAATGCTGGCGGGAAGTAGATGGGTACTCCCGAGATCAGCTCGAACCATGGTTGTCCAAGCTGAGGTTGGTAACCGAGCCTCCAAGCCACCCACATCGTGGCCGCCCACTTCGATCTCGCCGCCGGTCGCGTAGGTCGGAAGGCGCCGTCATCACGACAGCGCCGCAAGCTCCCTCACGCCAACAGGAGACTTGATTCGCCAACCGACCATGAATGCCCGCTCTGCGAGGCCGTTCCGAACGCGAGCGATCTGAGTCCGCTCTCTGACGAGCCGCGATCGCAGCAGGGGATCGTGAGTTCCCGATGCAATCGGGCATTTGTTGATTACCCAGCCGAATGGCTCAATGCGGGCGCGCCGCAAGTCCTCCTGAAGAGCAGCGGCCTCTGAAACCGGAGTCGTCTCCGGCAGCGTCACCAGGATCACCCTTGTGTAGGTGGGGTCTTGCAGCCTCATTAGCGGGGTGACGATACGCCCGGCTCCGCTTGGCGCAAGTTGGCTTGTCATCTGGCGATGATAGGCCCCGGTCGCATCCAGCAGGAGTAGCGTGTGGCCTGTGGGCGCCGTATCGAGCACGACGAAGTCGCTACGCGCCTCCGCAACAATGTGCGAGAAGGCATGGAAGACGGCGACTTCCTCGGTACATGGCGAAGCGAGGTCTTCGAGCAGCAGAGCTTTGCCTTGCTCGTCCAGATCACGACCCCGACTTGCCAGGATTTTCGCGACATACCGCTCCGTCTCGACCCGAGGGTCGATCCGGTCAACGGTGAGGCCAGGCATGGCGCCATCGACCACGAAAGCGACATGAGCTGCGGGATCGGTGGTGCTGAGGTGGACGGCATGACCCCGCTTGGCCAATCCCACGGCAATGGCGGCAGCAATCGTCGTCTTTCCGACGCCGCCCTTGCCCATGACCATGATGAGGCCGTGCTTATCCCGCGCGATGTCATCGACCAACCGGTCCAGGCCCGGCAGGTCAACCGGTTCCAGGTTCGGCATGCTCGCAGCAACTGAAGGCTGGCTGGAGGGCGACAGAAGCGCCCTCAGAGCCGTCAGACCCACGATGTCGAAACCAAGCAACGGGATTTCGTCTCGCGGAAGTTTCGTGAGCGACGCAGGCATTGCCGCTAGTGCCTCGTCCTGATCCCGCTCAAGGGCAGTCGCGACGACGTCAGTTCGATCCGCCGCGTGGAAGCGCCCGTTCACCACGAGGAGCTGGTTCGAGAGATTGAGCGCATCGAGTTCGCCCGATGTTCTGGCCGCCTCACGGATGGCCCCCTTGTCGGCGCGGGTGACGAGAACGATAGTGGTTCGCTCGGAATCGCCTAATGCCGCGAGCGCCTTGCGAAAGCGGTCCTCCTGCATCTTCAAGCCTGAATGCGGCCCGAGGCAGGAGGCTCCTCGGTCATTGTCCTTGAGAAAGCCGGTCCATGCCTTTGGCAGGCTGAGCAGCCGTAGAGTGTGGCCAGTCGGGGCCGTATCGAATATGATGTGATCGAATCCTGCCATATCGCCGTCCAGCAGTCCCACGAACTCGTCGAAGGCGGCTATTTCGGTGGTGCAAGCTCCGGAGAGCTGCTCGCGCACAGTCGACCGCTCACCGGCGGTGACTTCCGGTCCGAGCTGTTCGAGGACCCGGGTGCGATAGCTCTCGGCAGCAGCTTCGGGATCGATATTCATCGCCGAAAGTCCGGCCACGTTTGCCACCGGCGCTGGGCGATCAGTCAAAGTGACTTCGAGCATCTCGTCCAGGTTCGACGCCGGGTCGGTACTGACGAGAAGAACGCGTAGTCCACGGTCGGCGAGGCCAACAGCGGTGGCACATGCAAGCGACGTCTTACCGACACCACCCTTCCCGGTGAAAAACAGATACGGCGTCGGGGCGTTCAGCGCGCGAAAGTGAGACATAATAAGCTGTCCTGCAGACGCAGCAGTCATGCAATTGCCGTCAGTCCGATGGGTGCGACGAGCGTTGCGTTCAAAATGACCGCATCGTTGCATCGCTTTGCGATGGGATACCTGCGGAGATTCAATAGCAACGCCGCGAGCTCCTCTGTTGCGATGGATCAACGGATGGGAGTGACCAACGGGCTACGAGGCAACAACAAAATAGGTATCGATGGTGCGTTCTGGGCACGCCTGAGGCCGGCCCTCTGGCGCTTGAGCCGTCGGACACTGCGCCCCGCATCGCCTTCGACCGAGCGATCTAATGCGGTCGTTGTACCGGCTCATCTGGGCTCGATGACCTCGCCATCCTCCTTGACGAACCGCCCGAACGGGCCGTTAAGGAGATCGATGACCGCTTCCGACGGTCTGCACAACCGGACGCCCTTCGGCGTGACGACGATCGGGCGATTGATCAGGATCGGGTGCGCGATCATGAAATCCAGCAGTTCGTCGTCGGTCCACTTCGGATCGTCGAGGCCGAGTTCTTTGTAGGGCGTTCCCTTCTCGCGCAACAGGTCGCGAACCGGAATTCCCATGGTGGTGATGAGCTCCTGGAGCTTATCGCGCGACGGCGGCGTCTTGAGGTACTCGATGATCTCAGGCTCGATGCCGCTCTGCCGGATCATCGCGAGCGTGTTGCGGGACGTACCGCAATCTGGATTGTGGTAGATCGTAATGGTCATCTGTGAGCCTCCATCGCGGGCTTGGCCGCATTCGCTCCGGATTCATACCAGCCGCGAGTCGCCTTCACGATGCGGACCACCGACAGCATCACGGGCACTTCGACCAGCACGCCCACCACGGTCGCAAGCGCAGCTCCGGAGTCGAGTCCGAACAGGCTGATGGCAGCAGCAACCGCGAGCTCGAAAAAGTTGCTGGCGCCGATCAGCGCCGCAGGTGCAGCGACACACCAGGCGACGCCGAAGCGCCGGCTCAGCCAGTAGGCGAGACCGGCGTTGAGATAGACCTGGATCAGAATCGGCACGGCGAGGATCGCAATCACGACCGGCTGCTTGACGATCTGCTCACCCTGGAAACCGAACAGCAGAACTAGCGTCGCCAGCAGAGCAACAAGCGACAATGGCTGCAGCCTCCGCATGGTCCGCTCGAAGGCACCACCGCCAGCGGCGAGAAGGGACGTCCTCCAGGCCTGCGCTACGACGACCGGCACAACGATGTACAGGACGACCGAGAGCAGAAGCGTCGCCCAGGGAACGCTGATGGAGGCTACACCGAGCAGAAGCCCCACCAGCGGCGCGAACAGGAAGACCATGATCACGTCATTCAATGCGACCTGGCTGAGCGTGTAGTGAGGCTCTCCTTCGCACAGGTTCGACCAGACGAACACCATCGCGGTGCAAGGAGCGGCTGCGAGCAGGATCAGACCCGCGATGTAGGATGGGATCTGCGCGGACGGCAGCATCGGCGCGAACACGTTGCCGATGAAGAAGGAGCCGAGAAGCGCCATCGAGAACGGTTTGACGGCCCAATTGATGAACAGGGTAACCCCCACGCCGCGCCAGTGCTCTCGGACCTGGCTCAAAGCACCGAAGTCGATCTTCAGCAGCATCGGCACGATCATCAGCCAGATCAGGACTGCCACCGGCAAATTGACCTTGGCCACTTCCGCGGCTGCAACCACTCCGAAGAAGCTAGGCATGAAGTGGCCGAGCACGACGCCGGCGACGATGCAGAGGGCAACCCAAAGTGTGAGGTAACGTTCGAAGATGCTCATGTGTCAGGCCACGTCGTTGCGGGATGAACTCGCGCCTTCCGACCGGCCGATCTCGCGCAACTTGGTGCCGAGCGACAGTTTGTCGATGCTGCGCAGAGGAAGATTGGTGAAGGTACCGATGCGATTCTTCAGGTACCGGAAGGCGGTCACGAATGCCGCCTCCTTCTGGAGATCAGTACCTTCAACTGCGGCGGGATCCTCGATGCCCCAGTGAGCGGTCATCGGCTGTCCAGGCCACACCGGACAGGTCTCACCGGCGGCGTTGTCGCAGACGGTGAAGACGAAATCCATGACGGGTGCATCGGGGGCGGCGAACTCGAGCCAGCTCTTCGAGCGCAAGCCGTCGGTCGGATAGTCCAGGCTTTGGAGAGTGCGTAGCGCCAGCGGGTTGACCGCGCCCTTCGGCGTGCTGCCTGCCGAGAACGCCCGGAAGCGGCCGCCGGCATCCTTTCGCAGGATCGATTCCGCCATGATTGAACGGGCGGAGTTGCCGGTGCAGAGGAAGAGAACGTTGTAGAGGTGATCAGACACGGCTTCGCTCCCTTTTCTTTTTCGGAGGACAGCAAGGCGCAAGGCTTTCAATCAATGGTGCGCAGACTTCCGGCCGGCCGCCGCAGCAGTCCTGCAGCAGAAACAGCGCCACCTTCTGGAATTCGGCAAGATTCGCGCGATAGATGATCGACCGGCTGTGTCGCTCCGAGGTGACGAGGTCCGCCCTTGAAAGGATCGAAAGGTGCGCCGAGAGCGTGTTCTGGGGGACTTCCAGGGCGCGAGCAAGCTCTCCGGCCGACAGACCCTCCGGCTCATGACTTGCCAGAATACGAAATGCGTTCAGCCGAGTGGGCTGAGCGAGCGCGGCGAGCGCCAAGACCGCTTCTTCATTATCCATATTTCTAGACTTATGGATATTACAGTACTCTGTCAACCACAGAGTGGCGCTGAGCTCCCGCAGGTCCTTGAGACGCGCGCCGGTGAGCTGTTGCTTGAGCTATCTCAATACCTCACCGTCACATGCCTGTCATATTCGTTGCCGCGCCAGACGCCATTCGATACTCTCTAAGAAAAAAGGGGCGACGATGCTCTAGGAGGGATCGCCATGGGTTTGCGTCAAAGGCAGGCCCCTGCATCACATGCGAATAGAACGCGAGTCACGAGGCGCGCAGTCCTATCCGGACTAGCGGCGAGTACGATTGCTCTTAAGGGCAGACGCGCCGTAGCGGCTGATCCGCGGCCGGTGCAGATTGGGCTCACGCCCGTGCTTCTGACTTCCGACCTGGAGCTATTGGCGACACTTCGCTCTTATCTTGAGCGCATTTGGAGCAGGGAAGTCCAGATCCTCACGCGCCGAACTTACCAGGAAATCACGCTTCTTCTGGTGAACGGACAAATCGATGCGGCCTGGATCTGCGGCTATCCCTACGTTCAGTTCCGCGAGCAGCTCGAACTTGTCGCGGTCCCGGTGTGGAATGGCCGGCCGCTGTACCAGTCCTACGTGATCGTCGATGCCCGCCGTAAGGCCGAGTCCTTTCCCGATCTGAAAGGCGACACGCACGCGTTCTCCGATCCCGACAGCAATTCCGGCTTCCTCGTCACTCGCGCCCTTCTGACCGATATGCACACCAAGCCGGAGGATTTCTTCAGGCATCACTTCTTCACCTATGGTCATCGCAACGTCGTCCGCGCAGTCGCCTCCGGGCTGGCGGATAGCGGATCCGTCGATGGCTACGTGTGGGAAGTCCTCAGCATCGTAGAGCCCGATTTGACGGCTCCAACTCGCGTGTTGCGACAATCGGAATGGCTAGGATTTCCGCCGGTGGCGTGCGGAAAGAACCGCCCGAGCGGGCTTTCGGTCGATGACCTGGCCGCCGCATTCGTCGGGATGTCCTCCGATCCAGAAGCCCGTCGGGTGCTGCAGATGCTGCATCTCGACGGTTTCACGAGAAGCGATCCATCCCTGTTCGACACAATTGCGGCGAAGATGAACTATGTTCGGAGCCTCGGATGAGCGCTCGCTTCGACCTGAGATCGAATCTGCCGGTCGTGATCAAGGTCCCTGCGCTTGTGGCGCTGCTCATGATCGCCATCGGGGTGGTGCTCACAGATCAGGTGCTCAAGAGGCTCGCCGAAACCCAGGATCGGCATTTCCGGGAATTGACCGCCGCCTACCTGGACGGGCTTTCGTCGTCGGTGATGCCTGGGGTGATCCGTGGGGACGCCTGGGAGACGTTCGACAATCTCGACCGCGCTCGTTCACTGTACCGCGGCTTGACAATTCTCGAGACGGTGGTGGCGGAACCCGACGGCATCGTCCTGGCTTCCTTCGATCCCCGTACCGTGCCGGCCTTTGCACCCGTGCCGAAGTCGATCGTCGATCGGTTTGCGGACGCAAACGATAGCTGGCTTGACGAGCAGGCCGAGCGTGCCGGCGTCCGCCGCGTGCTGCTCGATCAGGGGCGTCGCATCGGGGTGATCTACACGCAATTCGACGTCGGCGCTCGATTCAAGGAGCGGCGGGACGTGCTCTGGACGTTGGTCGCGACCAATATCGCCATCACTATGCTGGTCGCGGCGGTCGGCTTCATCGCAGTGCGCAGAATGCTGCGACCGGTGCAGCTCTTGACCACGCATTTCAGGCGGGGGCAGTCCGGCGAACTGCTGTGCATCGCAGATGAGGATGTCGGACCGCCCAGTTCGGAGTTCGGTCGCCTATTCAGACACTACAACATGATGGTGCGATCATGGAACGAGCGTGAGGCGCTGGCTGCTCGCGTCGCCGAAGAGCAACGCCTCACTAGCCTCGGCCGTCTTGCCTCCGGGATGGCCCACGAAATCAACAATCCCCTGGGAGGCATGTTCAACGCGATCGAGACGCTTCGGCGACATGGCCATCAGCTCGGGGTTCGGGAGCGTGCACTCTCTCTTCTCGAGCGGGGGCTCGCGGGCATCCGCGACGTCGTGAGGTCCGCATTGGTGACCCACCGTGTCGACACCGCGATGCGTCCGCTCAAGCCAAGCGACATCGAGGACCTGCGTCTTCTGATCGGTCCCGAGCTCGATCGCAGAAACCTTTCGCTGTCGTGGGCGAACGAGCTTCCCGGCGAGATTCCCGTCAGAGCGAATGCCGTCCGTCAGGCCGCGCTTAATCTGCTGCTCAACGCGTGCCAAGCAAGCGCGCCCGCCGGCCGTATCGCATTCGAAGCGGGGCTGGTGGACGGCAGCCTAGTCCTGACAGTGAGCGACGAAGGCGCCGGACTCGACCAGGATAGGGTCAGCTACCTCGAAAGCCGTGAAGCGGATGCCGCGCCACGGCCCGGAGAGCCCGGCCTTGGCCTTTGGATCATTCGGCGTCTCGTTCTGGAAGTCGGCGGCTCCATCCGAGTCGAGCATCCGGCCGGCGGCGGAACGGCGATCTCCATAGCGATACCCGATGGCTCGGGGAAGGAGCAGCGCAATGTTGCCTGAGGCAGTGTCCATCGCTGTGATCGAAGACGATCCGATCATGGGAGAATCCCTCAACCAGTACCTGGAGCTGGAAGGCTGCAAGGTCGAGTGGTGGCGCAGCGGCCAGGAAGCTCTCGCGGGCCTGAGGCGAGGTGCCCCCGATCTTGTCATCTGCGACATCCGTTTGCCGGACATGTCGGGTGAGGACATCTTCCGGAAAGTGAGCGGCGAAAGTGCCGCCCCGCCGTTTCTGTTCATGACCGCATACGGCCAGATTGACCATGCGGTGGCTCTCATCAGGGCCGGCGCGGGCGACTACGTGACCAAGCCATTCGAACTCGACGATCTGATATCGCGCGCCCGCGCTCTGATCGGCCGTAGGCCGGCGGTTCCGGACGGCGTATTGGGACTGTCGCAGCAGATGCGCCGCATCGAGGAACTGCTCGCCCGCATGGCCGGCCGTAATACGCCTGTGCTGTTCACCGGCGAGACCGGCTCTGGCAAGGAGGTCTGCGCACGCCACCTCCACAACATTTCGGATGCCGCTTCCCGGCCATTCGTGGCAGTCAACTGCGCCGCCATCCCGGACAATCTGCTCGAGAGCGAGGTCTTCGGACACGAGAAAGGCGCTTTCACGGGCGCCAACAGCAGGCACCTCGGGTATGCGGAGCGCGCTCAATCCGGGACCCTCTTTCTCGACGAGGTCGCGGAGCTACCACTGCAACTTCAGGCAAAGCTGCTTCGGCTGCTCGACGAACGCCGCTTCTACCGCCTGGGCGGCGAAGCCATCGTCCCGTTCCGGGCGCGCGTCGTTTGTGCCACCAACCGGGATCTCGCGGCGGAAGTCGCTGCGGGGCGATTTCGCGAAGACCTGTACTACCGCATCAACGTCGTCGCGGTCGCGATTCCGCCGCTTCGCGAGCGGCCCGAAGACATTCAGCTTCTCATGCATCGCTTCTTCACCGAACTTGCCAGCGCAAATCCGGACCTGCGCGGACTGAGTAGCGGCGCCGAAAGTGCCGCTCTGGCTCACCCCTGGCCCGGCAACGTGCGCGAGCTGCGGAATCGGCTCGACAGGGCGGTCGCGTTGGCGACGGGCCCATGGCTTATGCCGGTCGATCTGTTTCCCGAGACGATGCGCAGCGCGAGCCAGCCGTCCGGAAGATCGCTCGCCGAGGCGCGTGACGCCGCGGAACAACAGGAGATCGAGCGCGCGCTCAAGGATACGGGCGGGCAGATCGCCGAAGCGGCGAAGCTGCTCGGTGTCTCGCGAACCACGCTGTGGGATCGCATGCGCCGTTTCGGCATCAACGCGGTCTGACACGTTCAGTATTCTGAACATCTCGCTTTGTGAACGTTCGGATAATTGGACGGCTTGCTGCAGCGCGTCCTAGAGACTTCAAGAACTTAGACCGTTCGCGCTTCTGGCCCGGGAATTGAAGTCCAGAGATGAACGGATCAGCCCAATGATCCGCGCATCACCCGGGAGAAGCCCTCATGAAAAAGTGCGATCTGATGGTCGACGCCGGCAGGCGCCGATTTCTAAGCGGCGCAACGGTGGCCGCCGCCGGCGCCGTGGCCGCGAGCGCGATGTCGACGCCCGCTCAGGCTGCCCCGTCCCAAGCCCGCGTCGCATATCCATCGAGCCGCCTGGCCAACGTGTCTCAGCTCAAAACGAATGAGCCCATGGACGTGGCGTATCCGGATGCGGACGCGCCGGGCGTGCTGATCAAGCTCGGCACCCGCGTCGAGGGCGGAATTGGTCCCGACGGCGATATCGTTGGGTTCTCGACCGTGTGCCCGCACAAGGGCTTCCCTCTGAGCTACTCGAAGGAGGATAGGTCGCTGAGCTGCCCCGGTCACTATGGACGCTACGACGTCGAAAAGGGAGGACAGCAGATCTGGGGTCACGCCACCCAGAACCTCGCGCAATACCAGCTCCGGATCGACGGCAAGGGCGACATCTACGCCGACGGTGTGGACGAGCTCCTGTACGGCCGGCTTTCCAACGTTCTGTGAGGGAGGGACAACATGACCTATAAGCGCCAGACCGACCGCCTCCCGATCATCCCGGCGGATGCCAAGGAGCACAACGTCACCTGCCACTACTGTATCGTCGGATGCGGCTACAAAGCCTACACCTGGGCGATCAACAAGCAGGGTGGCTTCGATCCGAAGTCCAACAAATTCGGCGTCGACCTGTCCAAGCAGCAGGGCGCGGAGACCGCGGCCTGGTATTCGCCGTCCATGTACAACATCGTCAAGCAGGACGGTAAGGACGTTCACCTCGTCATCAAGCCGGACACGGACTGTGTCGTGAACTCCGGTCTCGGTTCGATCCGCGGCGCGCGGATGGCCGAGAACCACACCTCCCAGCAACGGAACACCCAGCTGCAGCGTCTGACGGATCCGATGGTCTGGCGCTATGGCTCGATGCAGCCGACGAGCTGGGATGACGCGCTCGATCTGGTGGCACGCGTCACGGCAGCGGTCATCAACGAGCAGGGCGAAGACGGCCTCTTCGTGTCGATGTTCGATCACGGCGGATCGGCCGGAGGATACGAGAACACCTGGGGTACCGGAAAGCTCTACTTCGGCGCCATGAAGATCAAGAACGTCCGCATTCACAATCGGCCCGCCTACAATTCCGAGGTGCATGCGACGCGCGACATGGGCGTCGGCGAGCTCAACAATTGCTACGAGGACGCCGAGCTTGCGGACACGATCGTGGCGATCGGCACCAATCCGCTCGAGACCCAGACCAACTACTTCCTCAACCATTGGATACCGAACCTGCGCGGCACCACGATGGACAAGAGGAAGAAGGAATTCCCCGGCGAACCCGTCGAGGCCAGCCGGATCATCATCATCGATCCACGCCGCACCGCGACTACGGCTGCCTGCGAAGCCGAGGGCGGGAAGGATCGTGTCCTCCACCTCGCGCTTGAGCCTGGCACGGACCTCGTGCTGTTCAACGCGCTTCTGACCTACGTGGCCGACAAGGGGTGGATCGACAAGGAGTTCATCGCGGCAAGCACGTTGCCCTCGGGTCAGGCCGCCGGTCTGATATCGCGGCCCGGCGGCACGCCGGCCGATCAACCGTTGACCGATTTCGCGTCGGCCTTGGCTGCGAGCCGCACGTCGATCGAGGACGCGGCGAAGATCACCGGGCTCCGCGGAGAGGACATCGTCAAGGCAGCCCAGTGGATCGCGGAGCCGAAGGCCGGCGGCAAGCGCCGGCGGACGATGTTCGGATACGAGAAGGGCATCATCTGGGGCAACGACAACTACCGCACCAACGGCGCCATCGTGAACCTCGCGCTCGCGACCGGCAACGTCGGCCGGCCGGGCGGCGGAGTCGTGCGCCTGGGCGGCCACCAGGAAGGCTACTCGCGTCCATCCGACGCCCATGTCGGGCGGCCGGCCGCCTACGTCGACAAGCTCCTCATCGAGGGGCGCGGCGGCATCCATCACATCTGGGCCTGCGACCACTACAAGACGACGCTCAACGCGTTCAAGTTCAAGCAGGTGTACAAGCGCCGGACGGACATGGTGAAGGACGCCATGAACACCGTGCCCTGGGGCGACCGCAAGGCCATGGTCGACGCCATCATGGTCGCGATCCGGCAGGGCGGCCTGTTCTCGGTCGACGTCGACATCGTGCCGACCCAGATCGGACAAGCCTCCCACGTCTGGTTGCCTGCAGCCATCTCCGGCGAGATGAACCTGACATCCATGAACGGCGAACGACGAATGCGGCTGACCGAGCGCTACATGGATCCGCCCGGCAACGCGATGCCGGACTGCCTCATCGCCGCCCGGTTTGCGAACACGATGGAGCGCGTGCTGCGCGAGCAGGGCAATGCCTCCTACGCCGATCAGTTCAAAGGGTTCGATTGGAAGACGGAGGAAGACGCCTTCAACGACGGCTACCGCAAGCACGAGAAAGGCGGCGAGAACGTCACGTATGCACGCCTCCGCGCGATGGGCACGAACGGCTTCCAGGAGCCATCTGTCGGCTTCGCCGACAACAAGATCCAGGGAACCAAGCGACTGTACACGGACGGAAAGTTCTCGACCAAGGACGGCAAGGCATTCTTCATGGCCGCGCCCTGGCGCGGGCTTCAGGCCGCGGGCAAGGCCGAGCAGAAGGCCAAGTACAAGTTCCTGGTCAACAACGGACGGACCAACCTCGTTTGGCAGAATGCGTTCATGGATGCCCAGAACGACTTCGTCATGGACCGGACGCCGTACCCCTTCATCGAGATGAACCCGAACGACATGAAGGAGCTCGGCCTGGGCGAAGGCGATCTGGTCGAGGTCTATAATGATGCCGGTTCGACCCAAGCGATGGTCCAGCCAACGCCGTCGGCGAAGCCAAAGCAAACGTTTATGCTCTTTGGGTTCCCGACCGGCGTGCAGGGCAACGTCGTCAACGCCGGAGTGAACGAGCTCATCATTCCCAACTACAAGCAGACGTGGGCGGACATCCGCAAGATCGCTTCGGCTCCCGAGACGACGAAACGGCTATCGTTCAAGTCGCCCCACTACAAGGCGTAGAGAACCGGGACCGGGCGGCGGGAGCCGCCCGGCCCCGATTCAAGTGTGTTGATCTCGGTCATGTCGCTGCCGGTCAGCCGAGGTCAACATGGTGCCGGGCTCGGCAAAATGCCGGATGCTCGACCTGTTGGACCTTCGCACCGGGGAGCGGGCGAGGATCACCCAGGATCGCGGAAGCGAGTCCCGCGGCTGCAAGCTGGACGAACAGGCCCTGCTCTCGATGGCGCATTGCATAGAATCCGCGATCAGGGATGCAGTGGATCTCGTCGTCATCAGTCGGTTTGGCAGAGCCGAGGCCGCAGGACATGGGCTGCTCGCTTCCTGCGCGGACGTCGTCTGCGCGGGAACCCCGCTCCTGACAGCGGTGCGGGAGCCCTACGTGGAACGCTGGCGCCAGTTTCACGGCGGCTTGGGAGCTGAGCTCCCCTGTTCGGCCGAGGCCGTTCTTGCCTGGTTCGACGCGATCCATCGCACTCCACAACACCGGGAGCAGAGCGTGCACGCTGAACCCGCCGGATAGAGGTGCAATCGATGCCGCCCCGCTAAACCTGCGCCGGCTCTAGGTCTTGAAAGGCGAGAGGGCTATAATCGGCGGCCCGGAACACCCGGCAGACCGCCATGTCGCGTACTCCATCGCTGTACGACCCGATTAACGAATACAAGCCCTTCGCGCCAGGAATCGGGGTCGTCGACGGGCCATTCGAGTACCTGACGATGGCTGGCGTGACGCTGCCACTGCCGTTTTCGACGCGCATGACCGTCGTGCAGCTTCAGAATGGTGAACTATTCCTCCATTCACCCATCGCGCTCGATCTCGAACTCGCGCGCCACCTACGATCGATCGGTTCGATCAGCCATCTCGTATCACCAAACCAATTTCACTATGCTCACATCGGGGAGTGGTCGCGAGCATTCCCCGATGCCACTACGTGGGGGTCTCCGGGCGCACGCCGACGCGCACGGGCGCGAGGAATTGACGTGCGGTTTGATGATGAGCTTACGTCGACGCCGCCGCTGGCGTGGGGAGGTGAAATCGACCAAACTGCCATCCCAGGAGGCATTTTCGGAGAAATCGTCTTCTTTCACAAGGCGTCCAGAACGCTCATTCTCACCGATACGATCATCAACCTTGAGCTGGACAAGATTAGCGAGCCCTGGCGCTCGGCTGCGCGCCTCACGGGAATGTACCATCCCAATGGCCAGATCTTTTTCGGAATGCGCTTGCCACTCTTGTTGCACCGAAGAAGAGCCCGAGCCGCAATTGACAGAGTCTTGTCTTGGGACCCCGAGCGCATAATCGTAAGTCACGGGCGGTGCTTCGAGGCGAATGGCCGTCAAGTTCTCGATCGCTTCTTCGCCTGGTATGCCTGAGAGAACCAGAGCACGCGTTATTTCGACATTTCTAGAAATACCGTTGACTCTTCCTGCGCGCCGGCGCATATTTGCCACATGAAGATCGAAGACGTCGCAGCGCGACTGGAAGCGCTTGGAAACCGGACCAGGCTCCAGATCTATCGGGCCCTCGTGAGAGCCGGCAGGGCCGGTCTGCCGGTTGGCCGGCTCCAGGAAAAGCTCAAGATTCCTGCGTCCACGCTGTCGCATCACATCAAGACGCTGGTCTCCGTCGGCCTGATCACGCAGGTCCGCGAATCCACCACGCTCGTTTGCCACGCCAACTACGAGATCATGCGCGGGTTGGTCGACTTCATGGCGGCCGAGTGCTGCGCCGACGAAGTGGAGTGCCGGAGCAAGAAGTCGGCGGCTTGATTTCTGGTCGATCAATATTCGATAATTCTAGAAGGATAGGAGACGATCATGACGGAGAAGAAGAAGGTGGCGATCGTGGGGGCAGGCCCCGTCGGTCTCGCCGCGGCTGCGCACGTTCTCGAGCGCGGAATGGAGCCGATCGTGCTCGAGGCCGGACCCGAAGCGGCACATGCCGTTCGCCAGTGGCAGCATGTCCAGCTCTTTTCGCCCTGGGAGTACAACGTGGACAAAGCCGCGCAGCGTCTGCTCGCGCCGACCGGATGGAACTCTCCGGACCCTCAATCCTACCCCACCGGCGGCGAGCTCATCGACCGCTACCTGGAGCCGTTGGCGACGAAAACCGCGCTCCGCGAGTCGATACGCACCTCGAGCCGCGTGACCGCGATCAGCCGGGTCGGATTCGACAAAGCCAAGACCAAGGGTCGCGAGGGCGCTCCTTTCGAGATCCGCTATCAGAACGGCAAGGGGACCGAGGTGCTGCGGGCTGATGCTGTCATCGACGTGTCTGGCACCTGGTTCTCTCCCAATCCCGCGGGCGCAAACGGTCTGCCCGCCCTCGGAGAACGGGAGTACGGGGGCAAGATCGCCTACGGCATGCCGGACGTCCGCGGCGCCGAGCGAGCCAGATACGCTGGGAAGGCGGTCGCCGTCCTCGGCGCCGGCCATTCGGCCGTCGGTACACTCATCGACCTCGCCCACCTCGCCGAAAAGGCACCTGGCACTGAGCCGGTCTGGCTCTTGCGCGGCGCCGACCCTGCGAAGGCGTTCGGCGGCGGCCGCAACGACAAGCTCGCGGCACGCGGCGAGCTAGGCGCCGCCTTCGCCGCGCTCGTCGCCTCCGGCAAGGTCCGGGTCGAAGCCGAATTCGGCGTCACGCATATCTCGGAGGTTGAAGGCCGGCTACGGATCGCGACCGGCGCGTGCTGCGGGGCGCGCAGCGTGGTCGCCGATGAACTGATCGTCTCGACGGGCTTCCGTCCCGACCTGTCGTTCCTGTCCGAACTGCGCCTAAAACTCGATCCGGCCATCGAGGCGCCCGTCGCTCTCGCTCCCCTCATCGATCCGAACGAGCATAGCTGCGGAACGGTACGCCCCCATGGTGCGCGCGAACTCGCACACGACGAGCCCGGTTTCTACGTGGCCGGCATGAAGTCCTACGGCCGCGCCCCTACCTTCCTCATGATGACCGGCTACGAGCAGGTCCGCTCGATCGCGGCCGACCTTGCGGGCGACAGGGCCGCCGCGGCGAGGGTCGAGCTCGTGCTGCCGGAGACCGGTGTCTGCACGCGTGGAAGCGTCGCGGCGGCCACGCTCGCGACGGCCTGCTGCGGCGGCCCTCCCAAGGAGGATGCATCGGCCTGTTGCGGCGCCGACGAGGCGGCCAAGAAGACGGGAGCTTCGGGCTGCGGGTGCTCATGAATCGAATTCCTGCGGGCCAGGCTGCAGGTCCGGTCGCGGTCGTCGTTGCACTCGGCACCACGCAAACCATTGCGTGGGCCTCGAGCTATTACCTTCCGGCCATCCTCGCTGCGCCAATCGCGCGGGATTTGGGTCTTGCACCCACCCATGTCTTCGCGGCGCTCTCGGGCGCCCTCGTGATCGCGGGACTTCTGGGGCCACGGGTGGGGCATGCCATCGACACGTTCGGAGGCCGAGGCCTGCTCGCGGCCTCGAACCTTGTTCTGTCGGGCGGCTTGTTCGTGCTCTCGATCGCAGAGGGGCCAGCACTCCTGGTCGTATCCTGGGTGCTGCTCGGGATCGGCATGGGAATGGGCCTCTACGAGGCGGCGTTCGCAACGCTCGCGCGCATCTACGGCAGCAAGGCGCGACGCTCCATCACCGGCATCACCCTGATCGCCGGGTTTGCCAGCTCCGTCGGCTGGCCCTTGTCGACGTGGCTGGATGCCCAATACGGCTGGCGAGTGGCGTGCCAGGCTTGGGTGCTGATCCATTTGGTCCTGGCGCTTCCTCTCAATCTCTACTTGCCGCGTGCCGCGCCCCTACGACAGGAAGCCGGGACGGTGGATCATCCTCAACTCCCCTCGCGTGAAAGCGAAACGTTCGCGATCGTGGTGCTGGCCTACATGTTCGCCGCCGTCGGGTTCGTCAGCTCGGGGTTTTCGGCCATCCTGCCGACGATGCTGGTGTCCCTGGGTGCCTCACCGGCTGCCGCGTTGTTCGCAGGAACGTTGGTGGGGCCCGCCCAAGTTGGTGCCCGGCTTCTCGAAGCGGGTTGGCTCGGTCGCTTCCACCCGCTGCTCTCGGCGAGACTTGCTACACTGATGAATCCAATCGGCGTCATCACGCTGATCCTGGGAGGTCCTCTGTTCGCGTCTGCCTATGCGGTCCTGTACGGCGCTGGCAACGGGATCATCACCATCGCGCACGGCACGCTGCCGCTGGCTCTGTTCGGACCCGCCGGCTTCGGGAGACGCGTCGGCATGATTTCGCTTCCGGCACGGGCAACGGGAGCCGTCGCACCGCTCGCGATGGGGCTCATGGTGGAACATGTCGGTAGCGTCGCGCTGTGGGTCAGCGCTCTCGCATCGCTGTCTGCCTTCGTCGCGCTGTTGCTCCTGCAGCCTGGGCGAACCGCATGAATGCCCACAGAATCGAGGGGAGGCGAGCATCCGCAACTTGACCGGCCGGCCGCTGATCGCGGTGATGTGTCTCGGACAGGTGGGCAACCTGCTGCCGCACGTGACCCTTTCGGCAAATCTGGCTCAACACCTGATGCCGGCATGGGGGCTCAGTGCCGCCGAAGGCGGCTTGATGGCAAGCGGCTACGCCTTCGGCTACATGCTCGCGGTGCCCCTACTGACGACGCTGACGGACCGTATCGACGCGCGCTTGGTGCTCCTCTGCGGATCGGTCGTGAGCGGACTTGCGACCATCGCCTTCAGTTTGTTTGCGCAAGGATTCTGGTCGGGCACAATCATCTGGTCGATCGCCGGACTCGGCTTTGCGGGGGCGTACATGCCGGGCCTGAAGGCGCTCACCGACCGGCTCCCGGCAGGAAACAGTTCGCGTGCGGTCACGCTGTACACATCGAGCTTCTCGTTCGGGGTGGGTATCTCTTTTCTGGTGGCGCAGGTGACGGCGGACAAATGGGGCTGGCCTGCTGCGTTCGTGGTCACCGGAATCGGACCCATTGCAATGGTGATGGCGTGCGCGCTGATGGAAGCTCGCCGACCGGAGCCCAAGACAGGGCGTCTTTTGAACTTCAAGCCGGTGTTCGCCAACCGAGAGGCCCTCGGCTACATTTTCGGCTACGGCGCCCACTGTTTCGAACTCTACGGCATCCGTACCTGGCTGGTAGGTTTCTGGACGTTCGTGGTTGCGCACCAGGACGCGCCGTCATGGCTGTCGCCAGTCGTAGTGAGCTTCTTGTTTGCAATCATCTCGATGCCCGCCAGCATTTTGGGCAACGAAGCCGCGCTGAAGTTCGGGCGGCACCGTGCGATTATCTCGGTGATGATCACGTCCGCCTGCGTGGCGACCATCATCGCCTTCAATGCAACCGCCCCGGCCTGGGCGCTGGTGCTGCTGCTGCTGATCTACGGCGTAACGGTCCCTGCCGACTCTGGAGCGTTGACCGCGGGAATGAGCGCAGCGGCCGACCCCAATTATCGGGGAGCCACGTTGGCGCTGCACTCCACTGTGGGCTTCGGGTTGTCGGCCCTCGGAGCCTGGGGCACGGGCGTGGCCCTCGACGCGGCGGGAGGACCCCAGAGCGCCGGCGGGTGGTGGCTTGCCTTTATGATGCTGGCCGTCGGGATTCTCATGGGTCCGCTTGCGCTGCTCCTGTCCCGGGCGGCTCGACCGAAGAGGGACGTCCCTGCGCAATAGGGCGAAGCACCTCGAGCGCTCTGTGCTTCTAACGATTTTGATCACCTCCACCAGTGTGATCAGGGAGAGTTCCTTGTGCTCCGGTCTCGTATCTACATCGTCGCGTATGGTTATCGGACTATCGCCTTCCGGGTCTCTAATTCGAGCACGGCGCTCGCGCGCCTTTGTCGCGAGTCGGCTTTGACGCGCGGAGACATGAACCAGATCCAAGCCACGACCTGGAGCGCGAGATTGAGAGCAAAGGCTGTCCGATAAGCGATTTCGGGATAGTGTCCCGCTTGAGGTGTCCAATACTGAAGTACAACGCCGGTCGCGTATTGCACAACGAAGGCCGCGGCAATGTGGAACAGATTCAGCGCGCCGTTGGCCCTTCCGGGGAGCTGTTTCGGGAAATACTTGGCCAGAGTCGCGAAGCTCAGCACCGTAGCCGCGCCGACGGCCGCTACAACGGCCCACTGCAAACATGACGGCAAGGGCAAGCGCAGATCAATGCGAACTGAGTTGCAATAAAGACAGCCGCAACAAGCCCCAGGAGCACCTCCGGTCCAACACCGCGCCTTCGCAGCCGATCGGCAGCGCCCCCAAGAAGAATGGCACCCAGGCTGAGCGCGACCGCCATCGCAAACAACTGAAATACCACGCCGGCGCGATCGAGGCCCTCAACGTCCTTGAACCACTGCGCCGCCCAGAGCCCTTAAGAGCCCAGGCCGTTCCAATGCAGGATGCCGAGAGCGGCGCAACGCGCCAGAATCGCGGATCGGCATAGACCTCTTTCAAACCGGCTGCGACCGCGCCGCCCGGAACTGCAGTCCTCTCGGGCACGATCAGATAAATCGTGATCGCACCGGCGACAGTCAGCCCAGCGAGCAGACCAAATAGTTCACGTCAACCAATCCACTCCAGCAACAGGTCGGCCGGCAATGTCGCCGTGACCGCACCCAGCGCGCCCAGCATCACCATCAAGCCGTTCGGGAGCGGGACGCGATCCCCGGGAAACCAGAGAACGAGTGGCACGGGGATTTTTGGCCGCTTCTGCCAACCGCGCAGCCATGCCCTCGGAGAGGTAAATGCCAATTCTGGGTTTCATGAGAGAGACTTGCTCTGAGAGCGACTAGAGAGTCGTTAGTCGTGCAAACAAATCACGCTGGCATCAGCGGTCTGGTGCCGCGGCCGACGAAGGTCAGGATTTCGTAGGGCGTTGCCGCCATCAGACGGGACGTCTTCAGTCCGCCATCGCGAGCTTCAACGATTTGCGAAGCAGCCCAGATCAGGACGTCGGCGTCCCAAATAGTCGCCATGCCGTGCTCCGGAACGGCTTCGACACGAATGCGGATCTCGCCGGCGCGAAGAGCACCAATCCATGGGATGAAGTTGCCGCGTGATTAAATGGACTCGCAATGACCACTCTGTGTATCAAGTACGTATACGAGGACATGGATCGACACGGTAATGTGCGCCGGTATTTCCAGCACAATCGAGGACCCAAGATCCGACTTCGTGCCGTGCCAGGTACCGACGAATTCGGGAGAGAGTACCAGGCCGCTCTGAATGGCAAGATCGAGCCCAGAGAGACCGAACAACCGCAGGGCTCGCGCGCGAAGAATGGGTCGCTGCGATGGCTGATTGAGCAATACTACGCCTCGGCGGAATTCACGAGACTCGACACCAGCATCAAGTCAGCCCGACGCGGCATTCTCGATAATTTGTGTAGCGAACCGGTCTCGGACGAGAATTCAAATTTGATCGGTTCCTTGTCCTACGCCTCGATGCCGAGCAGCAAGGTGCGCGCGCTGCGCGATCGCAAAGCGGAATTTCCCGAGGCTGCCAACGGTCACATCAAGGCGCTGCGCCAAGTCGTCAAGTATGCAATCGCGGCGGAGCATCCCGGCGCCGAGCGAAATCCGGCACGGGATGTGCCGTACACGAAGACCGGATCGCAGGGCTTCCACACTTGGACGATTGCTGAAGTGCTGCAATATGCCAAGAAGCATCCAATCGGCACCAAGGCGCATCTCGCACTCGCGCTATTGCTGTTCACCGGTCAGCGAAGATCGGACGTCGTTAAATTTGGCCGACAACACATCAAGAATGGCTGGCTTACGTTTACGCAGGTGAAAAACCGGAAGACCAAGCCCGTAACCCTGTCGATCCCGATTATGCCCTGGTTGCAATCTGCAATCGACGCGTCGCCATGTGGCGATCTGACGTTTCTGGGTACAGAGTTCGGCCGCCCTTTCACCGGCAATGGTTGCGGCAACAAGTTCCGCGATTGGTGCGACCGGGCCGGATCAAATCATTGTTCGGCACATGGCCTGAGAAAGGCTGGCGCATGCATTGCGGCCGAGAACGGCGCGACCGAGAAGCAGCTGATGGCGATCTTCGGATGGCAGGCGATGAAGGAGGCCGCGCACTATACCAAGAGGGCCAACCAACAATGTCTCGCCGCGAGTGCGATGCCACTCCTGTCCCTCGATCAAACCGCGGACAATAGTCTCCCACTTTTGGGCCCGGTTGAAGAAAGTGGGAGTAAAAGGGGAAAAAACCGAGGAAGATCAAAGCCTGATTTGAGACATGGTGCCCAGGGGCGGAATCGAACCACCGACACTGCGATTTTCAGTCGCATGCTCTACCAACTGAGCTACCTGGGCAGGTCTCTTGCGGGCAAAAAAGCCCGGCGAGCCGGCGGGTTATAGTGGGACCGGACCGCGCTGTCTACCGCCCTGACGGCAAGTTTTCACATTCCTTGTGCGGTTGCGCGGCGGCGCGGGACGCCCGCCCCGACCGGCCGGCCCCGCCGGGGCAAGATCATGAAAACACGGCGCTATTCGACGTCGTCCTCGTCGCCTTCGGCGGCCGGGATGACATAGGAGCCGCTGAGCCAGCGATGCAGGTCGACGTCGCGGCAGCGCGGCGAGCAGAACGGGCGGACGGCCTCGGCCGCGGGCCGGTTGCAGATCGGGCAGCGGCGGATGGGCTTGGCGGATTTCGAAGCGGGGGCGCTCCGGTGGGGCGATTCGTCTGACATCGCCGGCTATTTAATGGGCTGGACGCGCGGATGCACCCCCGCACGCGAATAGTCAGACGCCGACGGTGTTGAGCCAGCCGAAGCGGATCGGAAAACCCTCGCCGGCGAGCAGCGTCGTGGTCTCGTACAGCGGCAGACCGACGACGTTGGTGTAGGAGCCGACCATCTTCACCACGAACGAGCCGGCGATGCCCTGCACGGCGTAGCCGCCGGCCTTCCCCCGCCATTCGCCGGAACCGATATAGGCCTGGATGTCGTCCTCGCTGAGCCGCTTGAAGCGGACGCGGGTCTCGACCAGGCGCTGGCGGAACGCCTCCTTCGGCGTGACCAGGGTGATCGCGGTGTAGACGCGGTGGTTGCGGCCCGACAGCAGCCGCAGGCACTGCGAGGCCTCGTCGACCAGATTGGCCTTCGGCAGAATGCGGCGGCCGACCGCGACCACCGTGTCGGCGGAGATGATGAACGACCCGCGCAGCTCGTCGTCGAGCTGGACGGATTTGAGCGCGGCATCGGCCTTGGCGCGGGCGAGGCGATTGGCGCAGGCGCGCGGCAGCTCGCCGCGCCTCGGCGTCTCGTCGACATCGGCCGGGCGCAGCGCGTCGGGCTCGATGCCGGCCTGGTTGAGCAGCGCCAGACGCCTGGGCGAACCGGATGCAAGAACGATTTTGGGACGGCCGAGCATGCTGATTTCGCTAGGGGATTCGGAAGCTGTGGGGCGGGCGCGCGGAACCTATCGGAAGGGCTGCCATTCCACAACCCGCGAGGCGTGCGACAAGGCCGAGACGGGCCTGCTCTACGGCCTCAGTTTGAGCGGCGGACGACGTTGGTATTTCGGTTCGATGACACCTGTGCAGGAACCGGGACCCTACAAGCCCGCCGGCCCGGGCTTGCCGAAACGCTTGCGGATCCGCGTGAACAGGCCGTCGCAGACTTCGCGATAGGCGGCGAGCTTCTGCTCGCGGTTGCCGTCGGCGCCGGTCGGATCGGGCGTCGGCCAATATTCGACGTCGGCGGCGATGGTGCGGGTCAGCTCCAGCGCCTTGTGATGGGCCTCGGGAGACAGGGTGATGATGAGGTCGAAATTCAGCCCCTCCCAGTCCTCGAGCTCCTCGAAGGTCGTCGGCTTGTGCTGCGAGATGTCCTGGCCGAGCTCGGCCATGACAGACACTGCGAACGGGTCGAGCTCGCCCTTCTTGACGCCGGCGGAGCGGACATAGAGCGCCTGCGGATACATCTGGCGCAGCAGGCTCTCGGCCATCGGCGAGCGCACGCTGTTCTGGCCGCAGGCGAACAGCACCGCCTGCGGCTGGCGCGCGCGCGGCGGCACCTCGGCCATGCGCCTAGGCGCCCTCGGCCGCGAAGGTGGCCGGGCCCGGCAGCAGGCGACGATGCAGCGCGGACGGCATCACTGGCCCTCGCCCTTCCAGTGCAGCACGGTGATCAGGGTGAACAGCCGGCGCGAAGTCTCGAAATCGACCCGCACCTTGCCCTTCAGCCGCTCCTGAAGGGTGCGCGAGCCCTCGTCATGGATGCCGCGGCGGCCCATGTCGATGGCCTCGATCTTGTCGGGCGTCGCGGTGCGGATCGCCTGGTAGTAGCTGTCGCAGATCATGAAATAGTCCTTCACGATCCGCCGGAACGGCGACAGCGACAACAGATGCGTTACGACGGGCGTGCCGTCCTCGCGGCGGATGTCGAACATCAGCCGGTTGGCGGTGATGCCGAGATGCAGGGTGAACGGACCGGCGCCGTCGGCACCTTCGGGCGCGAACAGATTCTCCTCGACGAGGTCGTAGATCGCAATCGCCCGCTCATGCTCGATGTCCGGACCAGAGCGGCCGATCGACTCCTCGTCGAGCGTCACCGCCACGATGCGATTGGTCCGGTCGTCGCCTGGCGGGTGCTGGGTCATGGCAGATTGAGGCGTATTCCCACGGAGCGTGAATGGGCGTCGAGACCCTCGGCCTTGCCCAGAGTCATCGCCGCTGGCCCCAGCGCGCGCAACTGCTCGGGGCCGCATTTCAACAGCGACGTGCGCTTCATGAAGTCGAGCACGCCGAGGCCCGAGGAGAACCGCGCCGAGCGCGCGGTCGGCAGCACGTGATTGGAGCCGCCGACATAGTCGCCGATCGCCTCCGGCGTGTGCGCACCGAGGAAGATGGCGCCGGCATTGCGGACCTTGGCCGCGAACGCGTCGGGATCGGCCGTCATGATCTCCAGGTGCTCGGCGGCGATGGCGTCCGCCAGCGGCACCGCCTGGTCGAGATGCTCGACCTCGATGATGGCGCCGAAATCGGCCCAGGACGCGCCGGCGATCGACGCGCGCGGCAACGTCTTGAGCTGGCCTTCGACGGCGCGGGCGACGTCATCGGCGAGGCGGCGGCTGTCGGTGATCAGGATCGACTGCGCGCTGGCGTCGTGCTCGGCCTGCGCGAGCAGATCGGCCGCGATCCAGTCGGCATTGCCGCTGTCGTCGGCGATCACCAGCACCTCGGACGGGCCCGCGATCATGTCGATGCCGACCTTGCCGAACACCAGCCGCTTGGCGGCGGCGACATAGGCGTTGCCCGGGCCGACGATCTTGGCGACCGGGGCGATCGTCGCGGTGCCATGCGCCAGCGCCGCCACCGCCTGAGCGCCGCCGACGCGGTAGATCTCGGAGACGCCGCCGAGATGGGCGGCGGCCAAGACCAGCGGATTGAGCCTGCCGTCCGGCGCCGGCACCACCATCACGAGGCGCGCAACGCCTGCGACCTTGGCCGGAATGGCGTTCATCAGCACCGAGGACGGATAGGCCGCAGTGCCACCCGGCACATAGAGCCCTGCCGATTCGATCGCACTCCAACGCCAGCCGAGCTCGACGCCGGCTTCATCGGTGAAGCGCTGGTCCTGCGGCAGCTGCTTGAGATGAAAGGCTTCGATGCGGTCGCGGGCAAATTTCAGCGCGTCCAACGTGGCCGTATCGCAGGCCTTGAAGGCGGCCTCGATCTCGGCAGGCTTGACGCGCAGCGAGGAGGCGTCGAGCTCCAGCCGGTCGAACTTGCGCGTTGCCTCGAGCAGCGCCGCATCGCCGCGTTTGGCGACGTCGTCGACGATGGCGCGCGCGGCGGCTTCGACGTCGGCGGAGGTCTCGCGCTTGGCGGCGAGAAACTGCCGAAACTGAGTGTCGAAATCGGTGCTGGCGCGGGACAGGCGAATGGGCATCTCTGGCACTTTCCGAAGGGGTGGCTGCCCCCGACCCCCTGCTCAATGGCGCGGCAGCGCGGGGCCGTCAACCCTTTGAACAGGCGCCTACCGGGTCAGCGGCGGACCGCCATCGATATCGCTGGTGCCGAGATCGTCCTCGCCAAGATCGGTCAGCTCGCATTCCAGACATTCGACATCGAGCCGCAATGCGCCGCCATGGGAGAACAGCAGCAGCGCGCTGCCGGCGGGCGGCTCGGCGCCGGCATGGAATTCGATGCCGATCAGCTCCAGCACGGCCGCGGGCGCGGCGAGGTCGATCCGCCGCGACTTGCAGGCCAGCACCCGGTCGAACCGCAGCGCCGCCAGCAGACGGCGTGGCTCGCTCTCACCATGCAGCGCCTGGTCCCAGTCGAGCCGGTTCATGCCGATCACAAGCCGCTTCTCGGCCTGGCGCCAGATGATGTCGGCCGCCTGCACCCGCGCATCCTGCACATGGGCCGAGATCACGGCGAGATCGTCGGCATCGAGCGCGATCAGTTTGAGCCGGTCGGTCACGGTCTCATCCTCTTGGCAGCGCCCTCACTCGCGGATGCGCTCGATCGTGGCGCCGCAGGCCTTCAGCTTGTCCTCCAGCCGCTCGAAGCCGCGATCGAGATGATAGACGCGATTGATCATGGTTTCGCCTTCCGCGGCAAGCCCGGCAATCACCAGCGACACCGAGGCGCGCAGATCGGTCGCCATCACAGGCGCGCCACGCAAGCTCGAGGTGCCCTCGATCCGAGCGGTCTCGCCATCGAGACTGATCCGCGCGCCGAACCGCGCGAGTTCCTGCACATGCATGAAACGGTTCTCGAAGATGGTCTCGGTGATCGCCGAGGCGCCCTGCGCGCAGACCATCAGCGCCATCAGCTGGGCCTGCAGGTCGGTCGGAAAGCCGGGGAACGGCGCGGTCGTCACCTGCACCGGGCGGATGCCGTGGCCGTTTCTGACGACGCGGATGCCTTCGGCGTCGCTCGTGATCTCGGCGCCGGCCTCGATCAGCACGTCGAGCGCGGACTGCAACAGCTCCGGCCGCGCGCCGGCGAGCCGGACATCGCCGCCGGTCATCGCCGCGGCGATCGCATAGGTGCCGGCCTCGATGCGGTCGGGCAGCACGGTGTGACGCGCGCCGTGCAGAGACGCCACGCCCTCGATCTCGATGCGTGGCGTGCCGGCGCCGGTGATGTGCGCGTCCATCTTGTTGAGGCAGTCGGCGAGATCGGTGATCTCCGGCTCGCAGGCGGCGTTGGTGATGACGGTCGTGCCCTTGGCGAGGCTCGCGGCCATGACCGCGACATGGGTGCCGCCGACGGTGACCTTGGGGAAATCGATCGTGCCGCCGCGCAGGCCGCCCGGCGCTTTGGCGACGACATAGCCGGCATCGATCTCGATGCTGGCGCCGAGCTTTTCCAGCGCCATGATCAGGAGGTCGACCGGCCGCGTGCCGATGGCGCAGCCGCCCGGCAACGACACCCGCGCCTCGTGCATCCGCGCCAAGAGCGGCGCGATCACCCAGAAGCTGGCGCGCATCCGCGACACCAGCTCATAGGGGGCCGTGGTGTCGATGATGTTGGCCGCCGAGATCTGCAGCGTCTGGCCCTGGTACTGGCCATCGCCGGGACGCTTGCCGACCGACATGATGTCCACGCCGTGATTGCCGAGAATGCGCTGAAGCTGCGCGACGTCGGCAAGGCGCGGGACGTTGTCCAGGATCAGCGTCTCCGGCGTCAAAAGACCCGCGATCATCAGCGGCAGGGCGGCGTTCTTCGCGCCCGAAATCGGGATGGTGCCGCGAAGCGGGTTGCCGCCGACGATGCGAATGCGATCCATGCTGGTCCTGTGGGGCTGGCCGGGAAATTGGGCTAAGGTCGGCGCAACAGGACCGACATTACGGCGATTTGATGGGTTCGCAACGGCAGGTCGCATCGCCGGGGAATTCATCCCCTGACAGTGCGGCCCGCCGCGGCGGGAACGCGCGAATCAGACCGGCGGGACGAGCGCATCGGCCAGAAACCCGTGCAGCGCGGCGACGACCTGGGCGCCCTCGCCGATCGCGCCGCCGACGCGCTTGACCGAGCCGGAGCGGACGTCGCCGACCGCATAGACGCCGGGCACCGAGGTCTCGAGCGGCGACACCATCCGCCCGGCATTCTGCTCCGACTGCGCGCCGGTGACGACGAAGCCGGCGCGGTCGAGCGTGATGCCGCAGCCGTCGAGCCAGCCGGTGGCGGGATCGGCGCCGACGAACAGAAAGAGATTGCTGATGTCGGCGGGCGTCTCTTCGCCGGACAGCCGGCTCTTCAGGGTGATGCGTTCGAGCCCCGTGTCGGCCCCGCCATCGAGCGCGACGACCTCGGTGTTGAACAACAGCTCGATGTTCGGCGTCGCCTCGATGCGCTCGATGAGATAGCGCGACATCGACGCGGCAAGCCCGCCGCCGCGGATGATCATCCGCACCTTCTTGACGTGCCCCGCCAGAAACACCGCGGCCTGGCCGGCGGAGTTGCCGCCGCCGACCAGCCCAACCTCCTGTCCAGCGCACAGCCGCGCCTCGATCGGCGAGGCCCAGTACCACACGCCGCGGCCCTCGAACTCCTTGAGCCGGTCGAGATCAGGCCGGCGATAGCGCGCACCGCTGGCAACCACCACCGAGCGCGCCCGCACCTCGTCGCCACCCTCGAGCGCCAGCACGAAGGCGTCGGCCCTGCGCTCGCAATCGAGCGCATTGACCGACACCGGGATCATGATCTCGGCGCCGAACTTCTGCGCCTGGTTGAAGGCGCGCGCGGTCAGCGCGAGGCCGGTGATGCCGGTCGGGAAGCCAAAATAGTTCTCGATGCGGGCGCTGGCGCCAGCCTGGCCGCCGAACGCACGCGAGTCCAGCACCGCCACCGACAGACCTTCGGAGGCGCCATACACCGCGGTGGCCAGGCCCGCCGGCCCGCAGCCGACGACCGCGACATCGTAGATCTTCTCGCCGCGCGGGCCGCCGATCATCCCCACGGCACGCGCCAGCTCGCTCTCGCTGGGATTGCGCAGCACGCTGCCGTCGGACACCACCACCAGCGGCAGCTCGGCGGGCGTCGGCGAATAGCGCGCGATCAGATCGGCCGCGTCGTGATCATCAGCGGGATCGAGCAGATGGTGCGGAAAGCCGTTGCGGGTAAGAAAGCTCTGCAGCCGCGCGATCGCAGCCGATTGCGGCGGGCCGATCATGACCGGGCCGCCGGCGCCGCCCTGGATCAGGTTGACCCGGCGCAGGATCAGCGCCCGCATGATGCGCTCGCCGAGCTCGGCCTCGGCGATCAGCAGCGCGCGCAGCCGTTCGGGACGAATCAGGATGACCTCGACGTCGCCCTCGGCATGGCCGTCGACCAGCGCGACGCGGCCGGAGAGCTGGGCGATCTCGGCCAGAAACTGCCCTGGCCCCTGGTCGATCACCGGCGTGACGTGACCGAGGCCGTCACGCTGGGTGATCGCGACATGGCCTTTGAGAATCACGAACATGCCGGGGCCGGGCTTGCCGGTCTCGAACAGCAGCTCGCCGTCGCGATAGGTCTGGATCTCGCCGAAGCCGCGCAGACGCGCGATCTCCGGCGGCGTCAGCTCTGGAAAGGTCTGCTCAAAGCGGGGCAGCGTCTTCGCCAGCTCCGCCCGCTGTGCCCCTGCCTCCACCGTCATCCCTTCATCCGCTGCCATCACGCCCACCCCGCTTGCAATCTGCTCAACGCTTCGAATCGTCCGGACCGCCGGCAGCGGCCTCGTCCGAGCCGCCCTCCTCGGCCGTCACCGCCTGGCTGCGCTCGCGGCTCTGCGCCTTGCGCCGCTTCAGGTTCTCGCGCAGCGCCTGCTTCAGCCGCTCCTCGCGCGCGCCCTTCGGCGCCGCCTTCCCGGTCTTATCCGTCATCCCTCCCCCCGGTCACCCCATACCAGAGGCACAATTGGGGCCGCAGATGCGAAAGCCAAGAGGCGTTGGCGACGCAGACGCTAGGTTCCGCCCGACCGGCCGTCGCCTGCCCGGATGGGGAGTTGCCGGCGCGACCCGGGCATTGGGGACGCCAAGGGCGGCCAACCGCGAGAATCCGCCGCGAACGGGTGATTTCGGTCCGATTTCGGAGGTCTTTCGCTCCCTTTCGATGCATCACGCTGACGTCTTTCCCCGAAAACCGGACGAGCCACGCTTGCGCAGGCGGGGACCTTGTGGCAAGAACCGCCCGCGTTCGGTCGCGGCCTTCGGGCCTGTCCCCGCCAGTCCCTTTGCTGCCGTAGCTCAGTGGTAGAGCACTCCCTTGGTAAGGGAGAGGTCGACAGTTCAATCCTGTCCGGCAGCACCAGGGCATTCTTCCCCGACATGATCTTCGGCGACGCCTCGGGACCGCAGGCCACGCACAGATGCGCGTCATCGGCCTCGCGGCGCAATTTGCGTCCGAGCTCTGCTGCAGCACCGCCCTCTCCGGAAATCGAGGGCGCAGGGAAGGCCGGGCGCTGGCCGCGCCCGTGGCCCGCCTGCGAAAAAAAATGCAGGCGGCAGGTACCACAGGTCTGGCCGAACACACCCGGCCCTCCCTGCGCAATGGGCTTACGATTTATACGCGCTCTCCCTGGGGACCGGGCTTTGTTGCCCCCATCACCCGCGATGCACTGACGCACATCAGCGAGCTTGACCTCAGCATCGGGAGGCCAGGACCACGCGACTTCATCGTCCGTATCGAAGTTGTTCGTCCGCTCGCGAATGCGCGCTGCAACTCCGACCCGGCCACCGCATCCCACACCCAACGCTCGTGACGACTCGCGAACGCCCCTCTTCGATGGGCACGGGACGGCCAGAAATGTGCAGGTGATTTGCCCGACGACACAAGGGGAATGAGTGCGGCAGAGTGGCACGACGGGCAGTTTTAGCAGAGCTGGGATGCGAGCGGCGGAGGGGGCTTTGTTTGGTGCAGCGTCACCCTAATCCCGTAATCCGTCACCGTAATCCCTGGCGGCGGCGAAGAAGCGCGGCGTGCAGCTCGGCGGGGACCGCGGAGCGCGACTATCTCATGCTGCCCGCAAGGCCGATCGGGAGGCGCAGGCAGTTCGAGCCGCTGAGCGGACCAGGGATCTAGCTCCAATCGTTCAGGAGATACGGGCAGCCGGCGTCACCTCACTGAGCGGCATCGCGAGGGCTCTGAACGAACGGCGTATCGCCACTCCGCGCGGTTCAGATTTATGGGCGCCAGCACGGGTCGCCCGCATGTTATCAAGAATTACAGCCGATAGCGGCTAGGATGAACCTGCCGCGACTAGGGTCGTCAAGCTGAACGCGGGATCGACTCCTGCGCAATTTGGGGATGATCATTCCAGTTCCCTGCAATCAGTGCTTTTGTCCCCAAGGTGTATTCTGCGCCGTGTCGACGTGCCGATACATTCCGGGCAATAGTGATTTGAACAATTGGGGCGGACGAGTACCATGGGCGGCGAAGATAACGGCTCACAGAAAGAAGCCCGCAAACGTGCGTCAAAAGCAGATCAGGTCACGGATGCTATAGCTGAGCCTATCGCGCCGCAGAAGGTCAAGGCCCTGCAAAGCCATGGCAAGAACTCAAAGGTCTACGTTCCAGTAATTTTGAAGATTTTTAAGGCGAGATACCGACCGGGTGCATCGAGCGTGCTGTTTAGCCTCGACGATGTGCGAAACGCCGTGGAGGAGGTTCGAGCGGAATCGAAAGACCCTAACGCGATCTCCTCACGCAATCCGGCGGATGTGGTCTATCGTATGCGGTCACGTACGGTTTTGCCGGATGAAATTCTCAATCTCGGATTCCACATCCTTCGACCGATCGGCCGAGGTCAATACCAGTTCGAAAAGGCTACCGCAGGCATCATCGAGCCTCCGGCAACGGCGCCGACGTCCGCCATCGATACGACCCCTATGCCCGTTCGGCGATTGTTACCGGAAACGGTGGCCGAGATGGACGAACAAGCGCTATTGTCTGTCATCAGCTACTGCCGAATTCTTGACCACTTCACGGGCATGACGATCTACCGACTTCGCTCCCACGTTCGGAAATCGGTGCCGGGCGTCGGTCAAGCCGAACTGGACGCAATCGACGTCGGCATCGCGAAGTCCGACGACGATGTCCCCATCATTTTCCCGATTGAGGCAAAGGCCGTGGCAGACGCCCTCAACAGGGTCCAGATTCACAACATGGTTCAGTATGCACGCCGTTACTTTCCAGGGCTCACCGTGCGCCCCCTTGCGGTGAAAGTCGACTACCAGTCGGTCGTTCACATCATGGAGTTCAACTCTCCCAATAAGGCCGCGGACTTGAAGGTCGTACGGGCCAAAAGCTACACCATCGCCACCTCAGAGGCGCAGATCGCCGCGATTCGCGCCACCAACGCTCCGAAGCAGTAACCCAATGTCACATGGTCAAAAGATCGGTATTGAACTGTTTGCAGGTTGCGGGGGGCTGTCTACCGGATTCCTCGACGCTGGCCTGCATATTGCCGCAGGATTTGAGATCGACCGCCGCGCTGTCGACGCCTTCTGTTACAACCATGAGTACCGGGGAAGCAAAGGATTCGTCGCCGACCTAGCGACAGCGTCGGGAAGTGAGCTGCTTGAGCTTTCGGGGCTCAGCTCGATCGACTTCCTGATCGGTGGCCCGCCTTGCCAGCCCTTCTCTATTGTAGGCAAGAGGCGTGGGGCGGCCGACGAACGCGCAGACTTGATGGGGCACTACGTTCGGCTTGTTGGCGAACTGCGGCCCAAAGCAATCGTCTTAGAGAACGTACCCAATTTAGCGAAGTTGGGTGGGGGCGAAATCTTCGAGCAGACGATGCGGGGGCTTTCTAACCTCGGCTATGGGATTTGGCACGACGTGCTGTCTGCTGCGGATTTCGGCGTGCCGCAAGCGCGAAAGAGACTGATCGTAATCGGCATTCTAGGCCGTAAGAATGTCCGAGGTCCCACGGCAACACATGGGCCGAACTTGCAGCCGTACACCACCACGAAGCAAGCGATCGGCGATCTTCCGGATGCTGGCGAGTTCGGAAGTACCGGCATTCACAATCATGAGCCGACAATGCACAGCGCCGACATGGTGGAGCGATTCCGCTCACTTCAGCAGGGACGCCGTGAACGTGGCTCATTCCATGACCGACTCCACCCCGATCGCCTGTCGTATACCCTTCGTGCTGGCAGCGGAAATTTCTCCCCTCTGAGACCGATCCACTACAAGTACGACCGCGTCGTGACCGTTCGCGAGAGCGCAAGGCTTCAGGGCTTTTCCGACGACTTCATTTGGCCGGATCGCATCCCTCGCCTTCAGCAGTACCGACAGGTCGGCAATGCGGTTCCTCCTCCTCTTGCCGCGGCGATTGCCCAATGCGTTGCAGAGCAGATGCGATGGACGCTGTCACCGAGACGGTTCAAAGGCGACCCGACCAATCGGGCCGCCCCGATGACAATGTCAGACGAAGAACGCGTTGCTCAGAGAAAAGCACGGATGCGTGGCGCGTCCTTGGGCAAAGTCGCACTCGCATCGGCAGCGGAGTAGTCACGGGGCAGGCTGTGCAATGACTGTGACGCGTCGCACTGCAAGCCCCCACCCGCCTAGGCCGCTTAAAGACCGGGCGCAGGTTCGGTCGCACATAATGCGCCAAGTAAAGTCGCAGAACACCGGGCCCGAACTTCGGGTCCGGAAGATCGCACACGGGCTCGGCTACAGGTATCGCCTTTCGCGTCGAGATTTGCCGGGATCACCCGATCTTGTGTTCGTCAAACGTCGGGCCGCAATCTTCGTGCACGGTTGCTTCTGGCACGGGCATGAGAACTGCCGGTATGGTCGACCGCCGCGCTCCAACTCCTCGTACTGGGGCCCCAAGCTGGCGAAGAACAAGGAACGCGATGCACGCGTCCTGCAAGAGCTGAGTGATCTCGGTTGGCGAACCTTGGTGCTATGGCAATGCGAGCTTGAAGACGAGCGGCAAATCAAACGGACACTCCGCAAATTCCTTGGTCGTGTTGGCGGGCAATAGACCCGCCATGCCCGGCGTGTCGCAAGGCTCAGCAAACAATTGGTCGGGGCGATTTCCCGCGACAACTGCTCACGCGGCTGATACACAGCGAGCCTTCCCCGCACGCGGGGAAGGGAGTGGAGCGCTCGCGCGAGACAAGAGCTGGGCTCGAACTACGCGCCGGCGCACTCCCTCTTTCACTCGGCTGCTTCCGCTCACATCTCATCGCGGCAGCAGATTTTCCTTCGCCAGGTCGATCACCTCGTCCGAACTCGAGCAGGTCAAAGGTTTCAGCGTCTGGCTGATCCGCGCCTTGATGAGCGGCCGCGGCGAGCGGCGGAGCCCGAAGGCGAGCACACGCGCCTGATCACCGAGACGCGCGTGCATTGTCCCGACCGCACGTCGTATCTGATGTTCCTGCCACATTGGCTGTTGATACGGCCGACGAGCGGCCTCATTCGCCGGCGCATGCTCGGCGCGGTCAGGGAAATCGCGGAGCAGCGCAGGAGCCTGTCTATACACGGCCACTGAGAAGGCTCGGTCCGAGTCATTCTCTCTCACGTTCGACCGTGGACCGTGCAGAGGTCGCCAACCTGGGTTGTACGTTCGCGACACCTACGAAGGCCCCCCGCATGTCGCTGACGCTCATGCGGGCTATGCGCATCAGCGGACCGCCACGCCGCAGTCGGCGCTTCCTTACGCCGCCCGCACCGAGTCCAGAAAGCGGCTGACCTCGTCGCGGAGGCGGCTGCTCTGGCCGGACAGCGACTTCGCGGCGGACAACACCTGCGACGAGGCCGAGCCGGTGTCGTCGGCGCCCTGCCGGACGCTGGCGATGTTGGCCGACACCTGCTGGGTGCCGTGAGCGGCCTGCTGGACGTTGCGCGAGATTTCGCGCGTCGCCGAGCTCTGCTCCTCGACGGCGGAGGCGATGGCGGAGGCGATCTCCGACATCCGGGCGATGGTCTCGCCGATCTCCTTGATCGAGCCGACCGACTCCTGGGTCGCCGCCTGGATGCCACCGATCTGCTGGCCGATCTCGCCGGTCGCCTTGGCGGTCTGCTCGGCCAGCGCCTTCACCTCCGAGGCAACCACCGCGAAGCCGCGTCCGGCCTCGCCGGCGCGGGCGGCCTCGATGGTGGCGTTGAGCGCGAGCAGGTTGGTCTGTCCGGCGATCGCATTGATCAGCTCGACGACATCGCCGATCCGCGCCGCTGCCTTGGCGAGCTCCGCGACGTTGTCGTTGGTCTTGCGCGCCTGCGCCAGCGCCTCGTTGGCGATGCGCGCGGAGTCCTGCACCTGGCGACTGATCTCGGTGACCGACGAGCTCATCTCCTCGGCGGCCGCGGCGACCGAATGCACGTTGGTCGAGGCTTCCTCGGAGGCCGATGCGACCACGGTGGCGAGCTCCAGCGAGCGGCCCGCCGTCGTCGTCAGCGAGGAGGCAGAGCGTTCCAGATCGGCCGACGCCGACGACACGACGCCGACGACCTCGCCGATCGCCATCTCGAATTCGCGGGTGAAGCGCTCGACGCGCTGGCCGCGCTCGATCTTGGCCTGCGCGTCGGCTGCGGCCGCCTGCTCGGCGCGCTTCTTCTCCAGCAGCGCCTCCTTGAACGTCTGCAGCGAGCCGGCCATCGCGGCGATCTCGTCGTCGCGATTGATCGTCGGAATCGTCACGTCGTCATTGCCGGCCGCCATCTGGCCGATCAGGCCGGTCAGGTTCACGATCGGGTTGATCACGCGGCGGCGCAGCAGCATGGTGACGAACACGAGAATGCCGGCGAGGGCGACGACCACCGCCGTCGCCAGCGCGAGCATCAGATAGGCTGCATCGCGCGCCGCGACGGCGCGGTCGCGCGCCTCGGCGATCGCGGCGTCGCGCACGACGAAGAACTTCTGCACGGCCGGGACGACCGCATCGGCCAGGGTGTCGGCGGTGAGTGCGTAGTTGAGATCGCCGAGCCCGGCGGCGATGTCCTTGTCGACGATCGGAACGGCGCGTCCGAAATAGGCCTCCCGGGCGTCCTTGAAGGCCGTGAGCAGGCGCTCCGGATTGCCGAGCTGGTCGATGCCGGCCTCCAGGCGCTCGCGGTCGACCTCGGTGCGGCCCTGGGCGCGATCCATCGCCGCCTTCTCGGCCGCAGCCACGGCGCGGCGGGCGCTGAGCGCCGGCGACAGCGCGGCGGCACGACCGCCGGCGGTCACGCGCAGGTCTTGCGCCGTGCGGGCGACGTCGAGCAGCGTCGTCAGCGACGCGTCGGCATTGGCGATGCGGTTCTGCAGACGGTTCAGAATCGGCTCGATCGCAAGAGCCACCTGGGTGACCCCGGGGAGAAAGCTCTTGATCGCAGCCGGGTCGCGCGCGCTCAGCGGCGCGGTCAGCGTGGGGTCCACCTTGGCAAGGATCTCGGACAGCTTGGACGACGCCTGGTCCAGGCTGCGGGTGATCGCCTCGCTATCGGACACGCTCGTCAACTGTGCGCGCGCTTTCGCGAAGGACGCCTCGGACGACTGCCTGATCTTGCGCACGCCTTCGAGCTGCGCGGGGGTTGCGGGACCTTCCTGGAAGATCGGCGTGATGTAGGGCGCGCGGTGACCCACGACATCCTGGGCGAACAGCAGCACCGCGCCGAAGGCCTCGACGGTCTTGATCGCTTCGGCCTTGTCGCTGACCGCCTTCACCTGCTCGATCACGACTTGTGCAGCAGGGAGGACGGCCAAAGCCGTCACGGAAAGCATCGAAATTGCAAAAAGTCGGCCGATTTTCATCATTGCCCCCGGATTACGCGGGCCCACGCTAGGTTCCTTATGATTAAGGTTGTGCTTAAATCGAATCCCGTATTTCAACGGGGGCTGGCCCCAGCGCATGTGCACCAGGCCATCCGAGCGGGCTGCTGTTCGAGCCGCGAGCGGACCGAGCGCCCGGCCCGCCCCGCCTACAAATCAAAGTTCGTCGGCAGCATCACGACGTCGCGAATGGTCATATGGCGCGGGCGGGTCAGCATGAACAGCACGACGTCGGCGACCTCTGAGGGCTCCAGCAGGCTGCCGGACTCGCGCGCCTCCTTCAGCTTCTCGGCCGGCCAGTCCGCGATCAGCGCGGTCACCACCGGGCCCGGCGAGATCGCGCCGACGCGGATGCCGTGCTTGAACACCTGGCGGCGCACCGTCTGCACGAAGCAGTCGATCGCCCATTTCGACGACGCATAGACCGGCTCCCACGGCGTCGGGTAATGCGCCGCGAGCGAGCTGGTGACGATGATGTCGCCCGTCCCGCGCGCGATCATGTGCGGGAGAACGTCGCGCACATTCTTCATCACGACGTTGACGTTGAGGTTCAGCATGCGGTCGATCGCGTCGGTCCTGGCGTCGACGAGATCGCCGCCGAGATAGCTGCCGGCATTGGCGTGGAGGATGTCGAGCCGGCCGGCCGCATCGAGGACGCGCGGCAGCAGGGTGGCGCAATCCGTGGGATCGAGCAGGTCGATGACCACGGGGATCACGGCGTCGCCGTGCCGCGCGCGCAGGCTCGCCAGCGCCGCGGCGTCGCGATCGATCATGACGACGCGCGCGCCGGCCGCCAGCATCGCTGCGCTGCTGGCCAGCCCGATGCCCGACGCCGCGCCGGTGACCGCCGCCACCTTACCTTCGAGTTCCCTGCCCATCATCTCCTCCTTGTCCGGCCAGACTACAGCAAATCGCGCAGCGCTACCGTACCGCGTTTGGACCCATCGCGATCCCTGCGCGTTGCATCCCGGCCGCATCACCCGTGAAGAGCCCGATGGAGACGATCGAAGCCTATCTCGCCCGCAAGCATCAGGAGCTGCAGCTCCTGAACGGCTGCCTGCGGAGACCGCATGCGCTGCCGGCGCCGCGCGCCGTGATGGAGGTCATCCGGCGCAAGTTTCAGCTCACGGCCGCGCTGAAGGCAGAGCACGCGCTGGGCGACTGGACCGCGACGGAGACCGCCTGGGCGGATGCCGCCGATCATCGCGCCGGCCCGTTCGCCTTCAGCTACGACTATCAGCGCGCGGATCTCGACGTGCGCGGGCCGTCATTCTATGCGGTGGGCGAGAGCCGCCATGACACGATCTACACCATCTCCGGCATGGCCGCGATCGCGGCGCTGCTGCTGGCGACGCGGCCCGTTCTCGGCAGCACGGCGGACCTGCTGATGCTGCCGGGCTCCTATGGCGAGACGCAGGAGCTGGTCGCGGCGCATGCGCGGCATCTGCGCCCGGTGACGCTGACCCGCGGCCTTGCCGACGCGCTGGCGCAGCCCTCGCCGGCGCCGCGGCTGCTGCTGATCGATTCCAGCGCGACCGCGCCGCGCTTCGAAGCCGTGCTGAGTTGCGACCGCCCGGCGATCGATCTCCTGATCTTCGACACCACCTGCTTTGCCAATGGCTCCGGCCGCATTCGCCGCGTGCTGGCCTGGGCGCGGCGCTGGGACGTGCCGGTCGTGATGGTGCGCAGCCACACCAAGCTCGACTCGCTCGGCGCCGAGTACGGCCGGCTTGGCTCGGTCGCTTTCAGCGATTGGACCAATGCCGGCTCTGCAAGCCGCGTTGCGCTTCAGACGCTGCCGGACGAGACGCGCAACGCCGTCAGGCTGCTCGGCGGCGCCGCGCTGCCGGCGCATTTCCCGCCCTATGTCGGCCTGCCCGCCTATCGCGAGCTGACCGCGCGCCGCGTCGCCGCCATCCTGCGCAACAGCCGGCGCGCGCGGCGCCAATTCGCAACGACGCTTCCCGAACTGACCGCGGAGCTCGACTTCGCGCACGGCCTCTACGTCACGCTGGCAGGCCGCGCGCCTCTGGACGAGGCCACCGCGCGGCAAGCCGCGACCGCCATGAGTGATGATCTGCGGCGCGCCGGGCTGCCGATCCGCCACGCCGGGAGCTTCGGCTTCGATTTCGCTGCGACGGAATGGTTTCACGACGCCACCACGGATCGCTACAGCGTGCGCGTCGCCGTGCCCGACCTGCCGACCGCGATCTGGGACGAACTGACGGACGCCATCGCCGCGTGGTGGTTCGCGCATCAGGGGCGATCCGCGGCGGCGTGACCGCTGCACCATGGCACGCGCCTTGCCGCCTCAACGGCAAACCTATCATGCCGCAAGGGGGGTCCAATGAGCAGCTCGGATTTCGATGTCACACGCCGCCACGTCGTGCTCGGCGCCACCGCACTCAGTGCACTGGCACCGCGCATCGCTTTGGCGCAGGGATTCGGGGCAACGCCTCGCGCCGCTCGCAAGTGACCGGACCCGCTTCGGGAGGAGGGACCAACGGTCCGTCAACTCACAGCCACCCGCGCCGCCTGAACTGCCAATACAGCACGCTGCAGACAGTGGCGATGAAGCCGAGCACCGCGTAGTAGCCGTATTGCCATTTCAGCTCCGGCATGTGCTCGAAGTTCATGCCGTAGATGCCGGCGACCGCGGTCGGCACCGCAAGGATCGCGGCCCAGGCCGTGAGCCGACGGGCGATGTCGGTCTGCTGCGCCTGGCCGGCCATCATGCTGGCCTCGAACACGAAGGCGAGGATCTCGCGCAGGGAATCCGCATCCTCCTCGGCGCGCTTGGCGTGGTCGAGGACGTCGCGAAACAGCGGCGCCATCTCGGCATCGATCGCGACGTTGTCGACGTGCTCGAGCCGCTTGCAGACGTCGACCACCGGGCCGACGGCGCGGCGCAGCCGCAGCAGGTCGCGCCGCAGGCGATACAGAAGGTCGACCTCGTGGCGCGCGAGCGGCCGCTGCAGCACGACCTCCTCCAGCGTCTCGACCTCCGCCATGATGCTCTCGGTCACCGGGCGGTAGTTGTCGACGATGAAATCGAGGATCGCATAGAGGATGTAGTCCTCGCCCTTGGCGAGCGAGCCGGGACAGCTCTCGCAGCGCTCGCGCACCGCGCCATAGGAGGTCGAGGCGCCGTGGCGCACCGAGACGACGAAGCCGGGGCCGACGAAGACGTGGGTCTCGCCGAACACGATGTGCTCCTTGACGAGCTGCGCGGTGCGGGCGACCACAAACAGCGCATCGCCGTAGCGCTCGACCTTGGGCTGCTGATGCGCCTTCGACGCATCCTCGATCGCGAGCTCGTGCAGCCCGAACTGCTCGGCCACGCGCTGCAGCAGCGCAGCATCAGGCTCATGCAGCCCGATCCACACCACATGGCCCGGCCGCCTGCTCCAGGCGCCGGCCTCCTCGATGGCGATGTCGGCGACGCGGCGGCCATCGGCATAGACGCTGGCCGCGACCACGCCGGGCTCGCGCGACGCGCCGCGCGTGGGCACGGCCGGCGCATCGGCCGCTGTCTGCATCGTGACGGAACGCATGGCTGAATCTCCGCTTTCCGGGCTGACTTTCGACGCGAGGACTCGCCGGGTCAAGCGTCGCATCAGGTCACGCCGGTCGGGCCGTCGAGCAACTGCCTGACGCGGCGGACCAGATCGGTGCGGCGGTACGGCTTGTTGATGATCTCGAACTCGCCGATGTTGGCATCGGCGCGCTCGACCGCAGCATCGGAATAGCCGGTGGTGAGCAGCACCTTCAATTTCGGCTGGCGCCTGCGCGCCTCACGCGCCAGCACGGTGCCGTTCATGCCGCCGGGCATCACGAGATCGGTGAACAGGAGATCGAAGCGGGCCTCCGAATCCAGCAGCTCGAGCGCGGCATGCGCATTGGCGGCGACCTCGATGCGATAGCCGAAATCCTCCAGGATCGAGCGCGCGAGCTCGGCCACGTCCGGACGATCCTCGACGATCAGAATGCGCTCGCTGCCCGACCGCTCCATCGCCATCTGCGGCCGGATCGAGGGCGCGGCGATCGCCTGCTCGGTCGCCGGAAACAGCAGCTGCACGGTCGTGCCGAGCCCGACCTCGCTGTAGATATAGGTGCTGCCGCCGGACTGGCGGGTGAAGCCGTAGACCATGGCGAGGCCGAGCCCGGTGCCCTTGCCCTCCTCCTTGGTGGTGAAGAACGGCTCGGCGACCCGCGCGAGAATATGGTGCGGAATGCCGACGCCGTCGTCGGACACTTTCAGCGCGACATAGCGCCCGCCCTTGGGCACGCCGAACTGCACGATGTCCTCCTCCGCGATCTCCTTGTTCTCGGTGCGGATGGTCAACGTGCCGCCGTGCGGCATCGCATCGCGCGCGTTGACGAACAGATTGAGCAGCGCGACCTCCGCCTGAGTCTGGTCGACGCGGCTGTTCCACAGGCCCGGCTGCGCCTTGACGACGATGCGCACGCTGTCGCCGAGCGTGTGGCGCGCCATCTGCACCATGGTCTCGATCATGTTGTTGAGGTTGATCGGCCGGCTGTCGAGCCGCTGCTTGCGCGCGAATGACAATAGCTGCTGCGTCAAGGTCGCGGCCCGATTGGCGGCCGTGCGGATGTTCTCGACGGCGCGGCGGTGCCGCGGGGCCAGATCGGCGACGGCGCCCTGCAGGGTCTCGGTGTAGCCGATGATGACCTGCAGGATGTTGTTGAAGTCGTGCGCGATGCCGCCGGTGAGCTGGCCGATCGCCTCCATCTTCTGCGACTGCACCAGCGCGCTCTCGGCGTCGCGGCGGCGCGACACGTCGAGCTGCGAGCCGAAATAATAGACCAGCTCGCCGTCGCGGTTGTAGACCGGGCTGACGAACAGCGCATTCCAGAACGCAGCACCATTCTTGCGATAATTGAGGATCTCCACCGCGATGTCCTGGCGGTTGGCGATCGCCGTGCGGATCGCTGCAATGGTGTCGCGGTCGGTGTCCGGCCCCTGCAGGAAACGGCAATTGGTGCCGACGATCTCGGAGATCTCGTAGCCGGTCATTTCCAGGAACGCCCGGTTGGCGAACAGAATGGGATTGTCGTTCTGGCGCGGATCGGTGACGATCATCGGCATCCGTGTGGTCTCGACGGCCGCGAAGAAGATGTCGTGGCGCTCCGACGACAGATCGGATGCATCGCCGCTGTCGACGACCGCGCGATCGCGCTGCGGCTTGTGTTCCAACATGCTTCCTTGCTCCGCCTTCTCTCTCCATGACATGCAGGGTCGCGCCGGCACCGGCGTGAGTTGCGCAACGCGCCCCTTCGATATGCCGATGGATGGGATCGGGTTCCCGCAGGCATGCCTGCACGCGGGACGGCGCACACAGGGCTCACGAAAATGCGAGGAGGCGGCGGGGGAACAAATCCGGCGGATATGGAAATGCCCGCGCCGCATCATCGTCGGCGCATTGCGCGCGCGACGAGGATGTTGCGCGTCCGCCGACGGAGCGCGGCCTACATCACCGGGCAGAGCATCCGGGTCGACGGCGGGCTGACGCGCAGCGTGCGATGCGCTGCATCGTGGTCAGAACATCTCGAAATATTCGCGCTGCTCCCAGTCCGAGACCTCGGCCTGGAAGCGCTCGAGCTCGGCGGTCTTGAGGAAGGTGTAGTAGTCGATGAAGGTCGAACCGAAGGCTTCGCGGAAAAACGCGTCCTGCTTCAGCGCATCGACCGCTTCGCCCAAGGATTTCGGCAGGAGATCTGCCTTTGTCTCGTAGGGAACGTCAGCGGACGGGCCGGGATCGAGCTTGCGATCGATGCCGTCGAGGCCGGCTGCGATCTGCGAGGCCATGTAGAGGTAGGGATTGGCGGCGGGCTCGCCGATGCGGTTCTCCAGGCGGGTGGCGCGATCGCCGGGGCCGCCGAGCACGCGGATCATGACGCCGCGGTTGTCGCGGCCCCAGATGGCGCGGTCCGGTGCCAGCGAATAGGCGCGGTAGCGCCGGTAGCCGTTGATCGTCGGCGTCGAAAACAACGCGGAGGCGCGCGCATGCGCGAGCAGGCCCGCCATGTAGTGACGGCCGAGCGTGGACAGACCTTCGGCGTCCTCCGTCATGAACGCGTTGCTGCCGTCGCGCGCCACCAGCGACTGGTGCAGATGCCAGCCCGACGACATCACGTTGGGGATGCGCGGCCGGCACATGAAGGTGGCGTGATAGCCGTGGCGCTGCGCGATCTGCTTCACGGCGCTGCGGAACAGCACCATCGTATCTGCAGGCGCCAGCCCGATGCCCGGCTGCAGCACGAATTCGCACTGGCTCGGGCCATATTCGAGCTCGATCGAGCGCAACGGCAGGCCGAGCGCGACGAGGTTCGCCCTGATGATCTCGAGCGCCGGCTCCATCTGATCGAAGCGCTGCTCGGTGAGATATTGATAGCCCTGGGTCAGCAGGCTGACCGTCGGCGGCACGCCGGGCTGGCCGGGCGAGCCGGCGTCACCGGGCGCGAGCCTGGGATCCTCGACCTTGAAGATGTGGCACTCGACCTCGAGGCCGGCCTTGAACTGATAGCCACGCTGATCGAGCGTCGCCAATGTCGACCGATAGAGATTGCGCGTGGCGAACGGCACCGGCGCGCCATTCGCGAAGTACAGATCACACAGCACCCAGCCGGTGCCGGGCGCCCAGGGCAGCACGTGAAAGGTGGTGGGATCGGCGACCATCAGTGCATCGCTGCCGCCCTGCATCTCGGCCATGCCGAAGCCGCCGCCGGCGGTGAACACCGGAAACACGGTGCGATGCGAGGTATCCTTGGCAAGCAGGGTCGTCGTGATCGAGCAGCCGTCCTCGAGCGAGGACAGCGCCGCATCGACGGTGAGCGTCTTGCCGCGCAGGATGCCGTGCTGGTCCGGGAACGAGAAGCGGATGGTGGTGAGGCCGTGCTCCTCGGCGAGGCGGCGCATGCGCGCTGCGGCCTCGGCCTGCTCGACGGTCCACAACTGATGCTTGTCGACGAAACTCAACGATGGCTCCTCGAATCGTAGGACGGGCAAAGGCGCGTTCGCGGCGCGGCCTCCGCTGTTGCGCCAGTGGACGCTGCGAACACGACGCGCCCACCGCCGCGACGGTGCACGTGGATGGTGGGTACGCCGTCGGACGGCACGCTGCGCCATTCCGCCGGCCTTGGCCACCGTACGGCAACTCGGAGCAAAGTAGCTACTCCGCCGCGCTCAGATGCGGGGCCAGCCGAATGATATCCGCCGGCACCGGCGGGGCCCAGGGGGCGTTGCGGCGGCGGCGGACGTCGACTTCCATCCAGTAGGTCTCCCAGCCGCGCGTCGGGCCGATGCCGTCCATCGTCGCCGGGCCCTGCACGCTGCGGGCCTCAGCGGCATCGAGGAACAGCATCGGCGACTCGCCGCCCGCGACCTTCTCGATCTGCTCGCGCAGCAGACGGCGATATTGGATGATGGCCTTGTCGGATTGCCCGAGATGCTCGCGGGTGCGGTCTTGGATCCGGCCCATCGACTCCACCGCCCACTGGTCGTGCACGTTGATGTCGTTGCCCATCCCGGTGTAGGTCGCGGTCGCCTGCTCCCGGGGATCGAAGCCGTAGTCGTTGCTCTTGTTCTTGCGCGAGCGATAGTCCGGCAGCTCATAGAGCTCGAGCCGCTGTGCCCGCATCTTCGCCCGGTCGACCGGCGCGCCGTAGCTGGTGAAGATCGCGTACCAGTAGCAGGTCTCGTCATCGACCGGCACGTGCCACTGCGTGATCGTCATCTCCGTGCTCATCGGAATCACGAAGGCATGCGGGAACAGCTGATTGGTGACGCGGACGTGGGTGCGCTCGGCATCGATCTCGCGCAGCGCGATGATGCGCAGGCCGTATTCGGTGCGCTCGACATTGATGATCGGACGATCATATTCGCGCAGCACCTTGGTCATCGGCAGCTCGCTGTCGGCGGAGGCGCCGCGGAACTGCTTGCCATAGGCGGTCGACGTATCCTCGTCCTCGAAGAAGCGGTGCAGGAACGAGGCATGCGCCGGGTCGATGCCGACCTCCAGCGCCTGCAGCCAGTTGCATTCGATCAGGCCCTTGAAGGCGAAGGTGTAGGCGTCGGGCGCGGTGAAGCAGTCGAGGTCCGGGAACGCCGGGGCTGCGCCATCGCCGAGCCAGGCCCAGAGGATGCCGCCCTTCTCGACCACGGGATAAGCGCGCTGCTTGACGTTCTTGCACAGCGGCGAGCCGGCCGGTTCGGCCGGCGTCTCCAGACAATTGCCGTCGGCGTCGAACAGCCAGCCATGGAAGGCGCAACGCAACCCGCCGTTCTCCAGCCGTCCGAAGGCGAGATCGGCGCCGCGATGCGGGCAATCGCGATCAAGTAGTCCGTAGCGGCCCTGCGCATCCTTGAAGAGCACGAAGTCCTGACCGAGCAGCTTCACCGCGCGCACCGGCCGCTCGCCCGCGAGCTCATCGACCAGCGCGGCCGGCTGCCAGTACATCCTCATTAGTTTACCGGCGGGCGCGCCGGGTCCGACGCGCGTGATCAGGTCGTTCTGCTCCTGGCTCATCATGATGGCCGTCTCTCCTGTTCCGTCGCAAGTCGGGCGTTGAGCGTCACGCGATCATCTAATAATGTTCGCTAGACGAACACATGTTCGCCCAGATTAGATTCGCTTTAAGTGGGGAGAAGCGCAAGTGAAAAAGCTACAACCGAAGCCGAGGGGCCAACGGACTGCAGCTTCACTGCGGCCGAAAACAACAACAGCGGATCATGTCAGGCCGATGCCGAAACTGAAGCGCACTGATGAGGAGAAGAAGCAGGCTCGGGGCGACGGTCCCGAGTTCGTGGAAGCGCTCGATCGCGGCCTGCGGGTGATACAAGCCTTCAGCCGCGAGGGCCGCCCGATGACGCTGAGCAAGGCCGCGGAACTCACCGGCCTCGCCCGCGCCACGGTGCGACGGATTCTGCTGACCCTGAAGGCCTCCGGCTTCGTCCATGGCGACGACCGGCTGTTCTCGCTGACGCCGCGCGTGCTGCTGCTGGCCTCCAGCTATCTCGCCTCCAACCAGATCAACAGCGTAATGCAGCCGTTGATGGACAACACGGCCGGCGAGGCGCGCGAGGTCTGCTCGCTCGCCGTCCTCGACGGCGAGACGGTCGTCTTCATCGCGCGCGCGACGTCGGCGCGGATGTTCTCGACCGGGCTCGAAATCGGCTATCGGCTACCGGCGTTCTGCACGTCGGTCGGCCGCGTGTTGCTGAGCCGGATGCCGGACGATCAGTTGCGCCAGGCCGTCGAGCGCATGACGCTGACCGAGATGACGCCGCAGACGATCACCGACAAGGAAGCATTGCTCGCGTCGATCATCGCCGTCCGCGACGACGGTTACTCGCTCGTCGACGGTGAGGCGGAGGAGGGTTTCCGCTCGATTTCAGTGCCGATTCGCCGCTATGACGGCGGCATCATCGCCGCCGCCAACATCGGCGGCCACGTCGATCGCATCGGCGTCGACGAGATGAAGGAGCGCTTCCTGCCGCTGCTGAAGAAGCTCGCGGCGACGGCGCAGCCACTGCTCGTCTGATCGTCGGGGAGAGGCCTCGGCCGCTGGCGCGCTGGCTCTCGCTCGCGCATCAGGTCACGCCACCGCAACCTTCGCATCGAACTCGCGGCCACGAGCGCCGCTGCTCCATCCGGCAGCGACATCGCCGGGACGCATCGTCGCGCCGCTGATCGAGCACATCGTCCCGACCCTCGCTGCATCGCGGATCGGCGCACTCGCCGTTCTCGTGAGAGCCGGACTTCGCGCGACAATCGTTCCGATGTCATCACGGACAGCGCGGTGCTACCAACTCATCGCCGCAACAGGACGAGAGAGCCGGCCATCGCCGGCCACGTGAAGTTACCGGCTGCCCGAACTAATCGTTGTAGTCGCAAGCCTTCCGACGCCTGGCCCCACGCCCATTACGTGATATTATCGTGACGCCCGACCCTGTTTGCCACGATTGACGATCCATCCTGGTATCATCGCGCTGCATGCGATGGTGGCATGATCCGGAACGGAAGTAGTTCGACCTCCGCCTCGCGCGCGAATTGCGGACGACGCCACCAGATTGCCGCGAATGGCGCCGCAATCACGAAAGCCAGAGGCGCCGCGGCCCAAGCGGCATCGCGTGCGACCCGATCACTGCGGCCGTTCGCCGTCGCGAAGAGGCGCAGGATGAGCCAGGGCAAGGCTGAGGACGAGGTCGTCGCCCTGGGCGGCGGGCGCGAAGCGGAGCACATCGTTGGACATCGGCCGCCTCACGCGCGTAAATGGCATGCCGGGTGGAAAACACCCGGACCAGGTGAACGCCGTTTCCGGGGGAAGACCCATGACTGATGCGCTGCCGCTCGTGCTGGTGCCTGGACTGATCTCGTCGCCCCGCATCTATGCGCCTGTCATCCCCGCGCTGTGGCGGCTCGGGCCGGTGATGGTGGCCAACCACGTCCGCGATGACAGCATGGCCGCGATCGCGCGCCGCATCCTGGCCGAGGCGCCGCCGCGCTTCGCGCTCGCGGGACATTCGATGGGCGGCTACATCGCTTTCGAGATCATGCGCCAGGCGCCGGAGCGCGTGGGCCGGCTGGCGCTGATCAACACCCAGGCGAGGCCCGACACGCCGGAGGCGAGCGCGCGCCGCCGCACCATGATCACCCGCGCCAAGGAGGGCGACTATCACGGCGTGGTCGACGAGCTGTTCTCAGGCTTCGTGCATCCGTCGCGCCAGGACGATCCGCGGCTGCGCCAGCTGGTGCACGACATGGCCGAGGAGGTCGGCGTCATCGGCTTCGTCCGGCAGCTGACGGCCATCATGTCGCGTCCGGACTCGCGGCCGACATTGACCGCGATCCGCTGCCCGACCCTGGTGCTGACCGGCGACACCGACAACACCATTCCAAACAGCCTGTCGAAGGAGATGGCCGACGGCATCGACGGCAGCTGGCTGGTCGTGCTGGAGAATTGCGGTCACCTGCCGCAGCCCGAGCAGCCGGAGGAGACCGCGCAGGCGCTGATGGAGTGGTTGAGGGGATAACTGCAATCGTGAGGCGCGCGGCTAACGGGCGGTCATCTCGCCCTCGAAGGTTTCGAACAGAGCTCGAATTTTCGCCGCGCGCTCCTGATCGTCGTGGGCCCACAGGCCGAGGTCCAGCACCATGCGGCCATTCTGGCCAGCACTCCTCACGCCGTCGCCCTTGAGCCCCGCAAGCCGGACGGCCGCGGATCGGCTATCGGGGCAAACGATAACGATAAATGGGATCGGAAGCTCCGCAACCTTGAAGGCCGCCACCGCCTGCACCTCCGAATGTCGAAAGCCATGCCGTACGGCAAAGGGCGAGACCTTGATGCCATTCCTTTCAAAATGGTCCGCAAGCGCGGCGATCTCGGGAGGAAGCGGATCGATAGGCCGGATGAAGCTGCGATAGACCCACTCGCCTGAATAGAGCAGTGCGACAAGCAAGATAAGGGCGACGGCGACTCGCATCATTGGCTCCCGACGGGAGCCATCAGCGTTGCACCCGCAACCCGTCCACGAACACATCGAGCAGCCGCAGCACGCTCTGCTGCCAGCCGGTCTGATCGTGCATGTAGCACATGCCGATCAGCGCACGCAGGACGTCGTCGGCGCTGATGTCGCTGCGAATCTCGCCGGCCTGGACGGCCCGCGACAGCAGCGCGCCGATCGCGCGGGTGAGATGGCCGTGCGAATAGGCGGCGAGCTCGGAGTTCGCGTTCATGACGATCGCCAGTGCGGCCATCATGCCCTTCTTGGTGGCGACGAACTGCACCGTCGAGCGCAGCCAGCGCCGCAGCGCCTCGACCGGCGACGGCTCGCTCTTCAGCGCCTCGGCGAGCTCCGAGAGCTGCTCGACCTCGCGCCGGTACACCGCCTCGAACAGGTCCTCGCGGGTGGGGAAATGGCGATAGAGCGTGCCGATGCCGACGCCGGCCTGGCGCGCCACCGCTTCCAGGCTGGCTTCGGCGCCGCCGGCGCTGAACACCGCCTTGGCGGCCTCCAGCACGCGCTCGCGATTTCGCTGCGCATCGGCGCGCGGCTTGCGCGGCCGCTCTTGTGGTTTCGTCTCCATCTCACCAGCTCTTGATGACGGACCGTTCATGTCCCCTTGCTAAACGGAGGGTCCCTCCGTATAAATAGACCTGCCACCCGGGACAGCCAACTTTCCTGAGCTGTCGTCCCGCGGTCGCTGGATCTGGACGGACCATCGCCCGTAAGGCGGTGCCCGCTGCGATCCGATTAGGCCATCGCTTCGATCGGAACAACGCATGAATTGGACTGTCAGACTCACCGTCAACGGTGAGCCGCGAACGCTTGCGCTCGACGACCCCAGGGTCACCCTGCTCGACCTGCTGCGCGAGCGCCTCCACCTCACCGGCACCAAGAAGGGCTGCGACCGCGGCCAGTGCGGCGCCTGCACCGTCCTGGTCGACGGCCGCCGCATCAACTCCTGCCTGACGCTGGCCGTCAGCCTCGACGGCGCCGCGATCACCACCATCGAAGGACTTGCTCAAGGCGACCAGCTGCACCCGGTGCAGGCGGCGTTCATCGATCATGACGCCCTGCAATGCGGCTTCTGCACGCCGGGCCAGATCATGAGCGCGGTCGGGCTCATCAACGAAGGCCAGGCGGGCTCCGATCCCGAGCGCGTGCGCGAAGGCATGAGCGGCAATCTATGCCGCTGCAGCGCCTATGTCGGTATCGTCGAGGCGGTGCTCGACGCGCAGGCGACGCTCTCTGATACGAAGGAGCGCGCGGCATGAACCGGTTCGACTATGTGAAGCCGTCGAGCGTCGCCGAAGCGATTGCCGCCGCCGGCGCACCCGGCGCCGCCTATCTCGCTTCGGGCACCAACCTGCTCGATCTGATGAAGGGCAATGTCGTCCGGCCGGCGCGGCTGGTCGACATCTCGCATCTCGCCGAGCTCACGCGCATCGAGACGCTCGGCAATGGCGATGTCAGGATCGGCGCGCTGGTGCGCAATGCCGATCTCGCGCATGATTCAGGCTTCGCGCGCGACTTTCCGGCGGTGGCGGAAGCGCTGCTGTCCGGCGCGTCGGCGCAATTGCGCAATGCGGCCACCGTCGGCGGCAATCTGCTGCAGCGGACGCGGTGCGCCTATTTCTACGACCCGGCGTCGGCGTGCAACAAGCGCACGCCCGGCGCCGGCTGCGACGCCCGCGGCGGCGACAACCATCAGCACGCTGTGCTGGGCTGGAGCGAGGCCTGCATCGCCACCAATCCCTCGGACTTCTGCGTGCCGCTGGCGGCGTTCGATGCCGTGGTTGAGATCGAAGGCAAAGCGGGCCGGCGCGAGGTCGCGCTGGAGGCGCTGCATCTGTTGCCCGGCAGCACGCCGGAGAAGGAGACCGTGCTCGCGTCGGGCGACATGATCGTCGCGATCCGGCTGCCGGCGGCTGCACGCGCCTTCGCCAGGCATGCGCGTTATCTGAAGGTCCGCGAGCGCAATTCCTACGCGTTCGCGATCGTCTCGGCGGCAGCCGGTCTCGTGATCGAGAACGGCAGCATCAAGCAGGCGCGCCTGGCGCTCGGCGGCGTCGCTGCCAAGCCATGGCGTGCCCACCAGGCCGAAGCGCTGCTCGCAGGACAGCCCGCGGATGCGCGCCTGTTCGAACGCGCCGCCGAGGCGGCGCTGCACGACGCAAAGCCCTCCGGCGACAACGCCTACAAGATCCCGCTCGCGCGCAGCCTGATCGTGCGCGCGCTGCAAGCCGCGAGCCAAGGCACGCCGTCGCGCATGCCGGCGCTGCCGGCCTCTCCCTTCTCCTCCGTTCCAGGAGTGCTTCATGACGCCTGAGCTCAATCTCTCCCGCGATCCCGCCCATATCAGACACGGCTCCAACATCGGCCAGTCGCTGTCGCGCGTCGATGGCCGCGCCAAGGTCACCGGCACGGCACGCTACGCCGCCGACAACAATCCGCCCGGCCTGCTCTATGCCGTGCTCGCCGTCTCCAGCATCGCGCGCGGCCGCGTCGTCGCGCTCGACGTCGAAGCCGCCAAGGCGCATCCCGGCGTGGTCGAGGTGATGACCTCCGCCAACCGGCCGCCGCTGCACGCCGATCCCGACGGCAAGCCTAATCCGTTCGCATTCCGCTTCGAGGCGCTGCAGAACGATCGCGTGCGCTACGCCAACCAGCCGATCGCGCTCGTCGTCGCCGAGAGCCTGGAAGCAGCGACCGAAGGCGCCGCTCTGCTGTCCCCGCGCTACGAAGTCGAGCCGGCCCGCATCGGGCTCGACGCCAGCGACGCCTACGTGCCGCCTGTGGTCGGCATGGGATTTCCTGCCGAGAGCTACCATGGCGATGTCGAGGCCGCGCTGGCGGGCAGCGACAGGCAGATCACCGCGACCTATGAGACCCCGGCGCACTATCACAACGCGATGGAGCCGCATGCGATCGTCGCCGAATGGCAGGGCGATCGCCTCGTCATCGACACGCCGACCCAGGGCCTCGTGATGATGCGCGGGCGCCTCGCCGAGCTGTTCGGCATCGCGCCGGAGAGCATCCTGATCCGCAGCCCCTATCTCGGCGGCGGCTTCGGCGGCAAGGGCCTCATCGCGGGACCGCAGATCCTCGGCATCCTCGCCGCGAAGCTGACCGGACGTCCGGTGAAGCTCGTGGTGCGCCGCGAGCAGCTCTACGGTCCGTTCGGCCATCGCTCGCCGACCCGGCAGACGTTGCAGCTCGGCGCAAGCGGCGCGGGACAATTGTCGGCGATCCATCATCACGCGCGGATCGCGACCTCGAGCTTCGAGGATTTCTACGAGGCGGCGGCGCATGTCACGCACACGCTGTATACCGCGCCGGCGATCGCGACCACCTATGACGCGGTGCGCATGGACACCGGCACGCCGCTGTTCGTGCGCGCGCCCGGCATCGCGCCGGGCTCGATCGCGCTGGAAAGCGCCGTCGACGAGATGGCCGAGGCCTGCGGCCTCGATCCGCTCGCCTTCCGGGTCAAGAACTACGCCGAGGTCGAGCCGGCCACCGGCAAGCCGTTCTCGTCCAAGGCGCTGCGCGAGTGCTACACGCAAGGTGCGGAGCGTTTCGGCTGGTGGGAGCGGCCGCTGAAGCCGCGGATGATGCGCGACAAGGACGGCTTCCTGGTCGGCTGGGGCATGGGCACGGCGACGTTCCATGCGCTGATGTTCGCAGGCCAGGCGCGCGCGGTGATCCGGCGCGATGGCAGCGGCGTGGTGGAGAGCGGCGCGCACGACATGGGCCAGGGCGCGTGGACCGCGTTCGCACAGATCGCCGCGGATTCTCTCGCGCTCGATCTCGACCAGGTCACGTTCAAGGCCGGAACGTCGGATCTGCCGGATGCCGGCATCGCCGGCGGCTCGGCCCACACGGCGACCGTGGGCACCGCGATCCACAATGCGGGAGCCGCGGTCATCGCGAAGCTTGCCGGGCTTGCGACGGCGGATGAGCGCTCGCCACTGTTCGGCGCCGGCAATGCCGGCGTGATCGCTCGCAACGGGCGGCTGCTGCGGCGCGACGATGACAGCCGCGGCGAGAGCTATGCCGACATCCTGGCCCGCGCCGGTCTCGCCGAGATCGAGGGCTCCGGCTCAGGCGTGCCCGATCCCGCCGCCAACGAGCAGTACGCGATGAGCTCGCATGGCGCCGTCTTCGCCGAGGTCAAGGTCGATCCCGATCTCGGCCAGGTCAGGGTGACGCGGATGGTCGGCGCGTTTGCGGCCGGGAGGATCATCAATCCGAAGCTGGTGAACAGCCAGCTCATCGGCGGCATGATCTGGGGCATCTCGCTGGCGCTGCACGAGGAGGCCGTCACCGACCGGCGCAGCGGCCGCATCATGAACGCCAATCTCGGCGAGTATCATGTGCCGGTGAATGCCGACGTCCCCGCGATCGAGGCGTTCACGGTCGAGGAGCACGATCCGTTCGTCAACCCGCTCGGCATCAAGGGCGTCGGCGAGATCGGCATCACCGGCTCCGCCGGGGCGGTGGCCAACGCGGTGGCGCATGCGACCGGCATTCGGATCAGGCGCTTCCCAGTGCGGATCAGCGATCTGGTCTCGCGCCAATGACGATGGCGCGTTGAGGACCGGCACGAAGCCTCCGTTCTCTTGGCCGAGAGCGGAGGCAAGCGACGGCGCTCCGTCTACGCCGCCTGCCGTGCGAAGGTCCGCCTGAACCACGCCAGGAACGCCTCGCGATTCTGGCCGGGGTCGAACTCGACATGCAGCGCGTCCTTGTCACGGGCGCGGACCCGATATTGCACGCGGCCGTCGAAGCCACTGAACTCCATGACGCCGCGATCGCCGATGCCCGGCTCGGGATCGAACCTGATCCAGGCGCCGCCTTCGGAAATATCCACCAGATCGGCCTTCACCGCGCCCCTGCGATCGTCGACGACCTTGATCGACAGGCTCGACTTCAACCGCGGCGACTGACGGCGATCGGCTTCGGCGGTCGCCGTCCTGACGGCCTTCACCAGCGTGGCACGGAGCGAGGTCAGGCCCGTTGCCACGGAGCCGATGGCGTTGCGCACCTCGGCGGCCCGATCGTTGACCATGCCGGCATCCCTGCCGACATTGCCGATCTTGGACGACACATCGCGCGCCGCGCTCGCCGACGACCGGACCGAGCGGCTGATCTCCTGGGTCGCCGCGTGCTGCTCCTCCATCGCCGCGGCGATCGAGGCCGCGACCTCGTCGATCTCGGAAATCTGGCTGCCGATGCCTTCGACGACGTCGACGGTCGCCTGCGTGGTGGTCTGCACCTCGCCGATCAGGCGCGAGATCTCCTCGGTCGATTTGGCGGTCTGATCCGACAGCGATTTGACCTCGGCCGCAACCACGGCAAAGCCGCGGCCGGCATCGCCGGCGCGCGCGGCCTCGATGGTGGCATTGAGCGCCAAAAGGTTGGTCTGCTCGGCGATGCCGCCGATCAGGTTGGAGACCTCGGCGATCTTGTCCACGGCCGCGGACAAGGAGAGCATCGTGTTCTTCGCCTTCTCGCGCTCCGTCACCGCCGATTTGGTGATTGTGCTGGCGCGCGCCACCTGGCTCGAGATCTCGCGGATCGCCGAGCTCAGTTGCTCGGCTGCCGACGAGACCGTCTGGGCATTGGAGAGCGACTGCTCCGAGGCTGCGGCCACCGATTGCGCATCGGTCGACAGCTCCTCGGCCAGTTTCGAGAGGCCTGCGGCGACGGCCTCGACCTGGCGCGATGCGCCGGCCGCAGCTTCGACGGACGTCTCGGTCTCGCGCTCGATCACGTCGGCCATGTCGAGCATGGCGCGCTTCTTATGCTCCTCGGCGGCCAAACGGTCGCGCTCCTGCTTGTCGCGCAGGCTCGCATTCTCCAGCGCGTTGGTCTTGAAGATGCTCAGCGCGCCCGCCATCGCGCCGATCTCGTCGCCGCGTTCCGAATAGGAAATGTCGGCCGACAGATCGCCCTCGGCGATCCGCCGCATCAGGCCGGTCATGCGCGACAGCGGACGGACGACGCCGATCACCAGCCCGGACATGCCGGCGACGACCAGAGCCAGAACGATGCCGGACACGGTCCACACGACGATGGAGATGCTGCGATCCTGGGTCGCCGCCGTGGCCTCCATGTCCGCATTCAGCTTGTTTGCCTTGTCGACCAGCGTATCGATCACCGCGCGGTGGGCGGCGTAGGCTTCGGCCAGCCGGGCATAGGCGGCATCGGCCTTCGCCATGTCGCCGGAGCGCAGCGCCGGGATCAACTCGGCCTCCAGGGCCTGCCAGAATTTCTGGACCTCACCGTCCGATCGTTCGACCAGCAGCGATTTCAGATCAGGCTGCAGCGCCGAGCCGGTCCAGAACGTCTTGCGATCCTCATAGTCCTTCTTCAGTTGCGCCAGCTTCTTGACATGCGTGTCGAGATCCTTCGGCGTCCGGAGTGCGAGGGTCGCCTCGAGATAGGCCTCGAGCACATATTCAGGCGGCGGCAGGATGTCGGCCACCAGATCATTGCCGAGCTTGATCTTGTCGTAGAGGGGCCCGCCGACCTTGAGCTCGCGCAGCGCATAGGCGCTGGTCAGCACGACCGCACCGAAGCCGAGCGCGAGCACAAGGCCAAAAGCCGCAATGAACGTGGAAATGGAGAGACGCATCTTCATGTCGGCGGCACATTCGCTGGAGGGTGGACTGCACCCGCCGTCGCCCCGCCGGAGCCCTCTCCGCTCGCTTGCATGGAGCTGGTCCGTCCGGAACGACCGGCATCGAGTCGTCAATTTGATCAGCGTGCACAACCTTTTCTCAGGGTAAGGTAAATTTCCGCCCCCGTAGAAATGCGGTCCGGCCCGACTCGATCGGGGGACGCAGGCGCTCCGCCCACTATGACCTGGCGCAAGGCGGCGGGAGGCGGATCTGCGAACATCCGCGCATCGCCGCTCAGGAGCCACCATGTCGAAACCCATCCCGGACAAGGCCGAGATCGCGCTCGAATATCCCGACAAGTTCTATGCCGGCACGTTCGAGCATTCCTCGCGGTTCGAAGCCCATCTCGAATCATCTGGCCTGGCATTGACCCTGGAGCGCCCCGGCCCCGAGGACGTCCGCAAATCGATCCATATGCATCTGAACTTTGGACTGCTCGCCGCGATCCTTCACGAGCTCGCCGCCGGCATCGCTTCGATGCCCAAGGACGACATCATCCATCGCGAGCAGCTGCGCGACGCAGTCGCGGCCCTGCATCGAGCTCTTAACGCGCCTTAACCGGTTGTGCCGCGGCGGCACAAAGGGGCCCGGCGTTAACTCCCGGTTCAGCCTTCGTTAGTGCATTGCTAACTACGCCAGAACCTTTGCCCGCAGAAGGTCGGGTTGGAGGCCAGTGTGCTGCGCGAGTGACAGCATTTTATTCGAAAGCAATCTATCTCCGATCCATCGACGGCGCGCGCTGCGCGAGCCTTGTTAGTTGAGTATCGGAGACCCCGCCATGAAGAAGATCCTGTTCGCAACCGTTGCAGTCGCCGCGCTGGCCTCGGCCCAGTCCGCTGTCGCCGCCGATCTCGGCGCCCGGACCTATCCCTACGCCACCAAGGCGCCGCCGGCCTATGCCGCTCCGATCTACAACTGGACCGGCTTCTATCTCGGCGCCCATCTCGGCGGCGCGTTCTCCAGCGACAACAACTTCTCCGGCCTCGCCACCGGCAACAACTCCAACGGCCGCTTCCTGGGCGGCGTGCAGGTCGGCGCCGACTGGCAGTTCGCACCGACCTGGGTGATCGGCGCCGAGGGCCAGTACAGCTGGCTGAGCGGCAGCGTCGGCGCCGCCTTCCCCGGCGGCCTCGTCTACACCAACAGCCAGCGCGGCCTCGGCTCGATCACCGGCCGCTTCGGCTACACCTGGGGTCCGGGCCTGCTCTACGTGAAGGGCGGCTACGCCTATTCCGACAACAACGAGAAGGTGACGTTCGCCGGCACGCCAGTCGGCTTCGCAACCAACGGCGACCACCGCAACGGCTGGACCGTCGGCGCCGGCCTCGAATACATGTTCGCGCCCAACTGGTCGGCCAAGGCCGAGTATCAGTACTACAATTTCGGCAGCGCCACCTTCACGGCGCCCGCCGCGCTGGTCCCGACCGGCAGCTTCACCACCGACGACCACACCTTCAAGGCTGGCGTGAACTACCGCTTCAACTGGGGCGCTCCGCTCGCGGCCCGCTACTGATCCGCAGGCGTCAAATAACAACAAACGACGGGAAGGCCGGCAGCGATGCCGGCCTTTTCTGTCATAGGTTATCGAAAGCGCGGCCCAACAATCCTTTCCGTCCTGTTAAATGCCGCACGGTGAAATGCGAAAATGCGAGAAAACTCAGCACTGCCCGAGTAGTTTCCCGGATTTGTTAACCGCCCGCCGCGATACTGCCTGCAAGCAACAGCTCCAAGTAGTGCATATCGGGGGACACCAGAGATGGCGATTCGGTTCAGCTTCAGCAGGGTGCTCGGAGTCCTGCGACCTGGATGGGGCGTCCGCGGCAGCCTGTTCGCAGCCTTCGCAGTGATCGCCGGCATGGCGATCGCGATCAGCGTCGCTGCGGGACTGATGCTGCGACACGTCGGCGGCACCATGGTCGAGCTCTCGGACCGCGAGATTCCGCGCCTGACCTCGAGCCTGCAATTGCTGGCGCAGAGCTCCGGCCTGGCCAGCCTCGGCCCGGCGCTGCTGCAGTCCCAGAGCGAGGACGCGCTCAACGATCGCCTGAAGAAGATGCAGGAGATCCAGAAGACTACGCAGGAGCGCCTGAGCGAGATCAGCGCGCTCGGCGCCGCGAAAAGCGTGGTGGCGCCGCTCGCCGAGACCATCAAGAACATCAACGAGGCCAATCAGAGCCTGGTGTCGGCCGCACGCGAGCGTCTCGAAGTCGCGGCCCTGCACAACAAGCAGTATGACGCGTTGCGCAAGGCGCAGGCGGACTTCACTGCCGCCGCCAACGAGCCGATGCTGGATGCCCAGACGCAGCTCAACGCCGTGCTCGGCGCAGCCGAGGTGTCGGCAGACGACGCAACGGCGGCCGCACGGTTCGTCGAGCAGCTCGGCAATGTGATCGCGTCCGGCAACCTGCTGGTGGCGCAGATGGCTGCCGCGCTATCGGCCAACGACAGCGACACGCTGGAGACGATCGAGCGGCAGTTCAAGGAGGCGGTGGCGCAGCTCAAATCCAATCTCGAATTGCTGCCGACCGGCCGCAGCACCAAGGCAATCCACGATGCCGCGCTGAAGCTCGCCGCACTCGGCGAGGGCAAGGCCCGCGTGTTCAAGACGCGCGAGAAGGAGCTCGACGCCAACGATTACGGGCAGACCGTGCTGGAGGAGACGCGAAAGCTCAATGTCGGTCTCGACATCAGCGTGCAGCAGCTCGTCGAAGGCGTGCGCAAGTCGACCGAAAGCGCCACCAGCACGGCGGGCCGTGACATCGAGCTCGCGACGCTCGGCATGGTCGGTGCCGGCGCAGCCACGCTGCTCGGCTCGGTGCTGTTCGTCTGGCTCTATGTCGGCGGCAACATCCTGCGCCGGATCAGGCGGCTGCAGCAGGCGATGCAGACGCTGTCGAGCGGCGATCTCGACACCGAGATTGCGGCCTCGAAGCAGCGCGACGAGATCGGCGCGATGGTCGACACCCTGCAGGTGTTCCGCGACAACATGGTCCGTGCCCGTACCCTGGCCGCCGAGCAGGACCGCGAGAATGCCGCCAAGGCCGAGCGCGCCGCGCGCATGGAGGCGCAGATCGCCACGTTCGAGGCGACGGTGCGCAGCGCCCTCGGCACGCTGCAGAACTCCGCCACGGCCATGCAGGCGACCGCGCAGAGCATGTCGCAGACCGCCGACCAGTCCAACTCGCTGGTCAATGCGGTCGCGGCGGCTGCCGAGGAGACCTCGGTCAACGTCCAGACCGTGTCGGCCGGCACCGAGCAGTTGTCGTCGTCGATCGCGGAGATCAGCCGCCAGGTCGTGACCTCGGCCCAGATCGCCAAGAAGGCGGTCGAGGAAGCCGGCGCCACCGACTCGACGATGCAGGGACTCGCCGACAATGCGAGCCGCGTCAGCGTCGTCGTCGACCTGATCCAGGCGATCGCCTCGCAGACCAACCTGCTCGCGCTCAACGCCACCATCGAGGCGGCGCGCGCGGGCGAGGCCGGCCGCGGCTTCGCGGTGGTCGCGCAGGAGGTGAAGAGCCTGGCGAGCCAGACCGCCAAGGCCACCGACGAGATCCGCACCCAGATCGCAGGCATGCAGCAGGTCGCCTCGTCGGCCGTGTCGGCGATCCGCAACATCGGCGAGACCATCGCCGAGATCGACAACGTCACCACCGCGATCGCCGCCGCCGTCGAGCAGCAGGGCACCGCGACGCACGAGATCGCCCGCAACATCCAGCAGGCGGCCTCCGGCACCACCGAGGTCTCCAACAACATCACCGGCGTCTCCAGCGCCTCGGCCCAGGCCGGCACCTCCGCCAACGAGGTGCTCAGCGCCTCGGAGGCGCTACGCCGCGAGGCCGACACCTTGCGCGCCGAGGTCGATTCGTTCCTGACCAACATCCGGGCGGCGTAGTTGCTACTCGCCGGTCATTCCGGGTTCGAGGCCTGCGGCCTCGCCCCGGAATGACGGGGGCGTGGCGAAGCGGGAGGCGTCGAGGCAGGTCATGCTGCCGCGACCCGAAGCACCTTCCGTACCCCGGAATGCCGTCCAGCCATGTGTTTTTCGGCTGGCGCTCGCCCGCGGCGGCCGTTAATCGATGAGGCATGACGAAGACAGACACCGTTCACTCCTCCGCCGAAGCGCTGCGCTATCCCTGGGAGCAGCATCCCGGTGAGGACCAGGTCGTCGAGGTCGCGCCCGGCGTGCTGTGGCTGCGCCTGAAGCTGCCGTTCCGCCTCAACCATGTGAACATCTATCTGCTCGCCGATGGCGACGGCTGGGTCGCGGTGGACTCCGGCTTCGGCAATGAGGAGTCGATCGCCGCCTGGACGCGGCTGCTCGATGGCCCGCTCAAACACGTCAAGATCAGCCGGCTGATCGTGACGCATTCGCATCCCGACCATGTCGGGCTCGCCGGCTGGATCGTCGAGCGCTTCAACTGCCCGCTGGTGATGTCGCAGGTCGAGTATCTGCAGTCGGTCTATCACCAGAACCGCGGCACCGAGGAGCGTCGCGATGCCCAGCGGCTGTTCTTCCGCCGCCACGGCATGGACGAGACCCTGACCGACAAGCTGCTCGGCCGCGGCCAGGAATATCTGCAGCGCGTCTCGGTGCTGCCGGCCTCCTACCGCCGCATCTCCCATGGCGACGAGATCCAGATCGGCAGCCGGCGCTTCAAGGTCATCACCGGCGGCGGCCACGCGCTCGACCAGGTCATGCTGTATTGCGCCGCCGACAAGCTGTTTCTGTCCGCCGACCAGGTGCTGAGCAAGATCTCGCCCAATGTCAGCGTCTGGGCGGTCGAGCCGGACCAGAACTCGCTCGGCGAATATCTGGCCTCGCTGGCGAGCCTCACCACCACCCTGCCCTATGACGTACTGGTGCTGCCAGGCCATGGCGTGCCGTTCTACGGGCTGAAGACGCGCATCAAGCAGCTCGCCGACCACCACGAGGAGCGCTGCCGGATGATCGCGGACGCCTGCCGCGACGAGCCGAAGACCTCGGCGCAGCTCGTGCCGGTCGTGTTCCACAAGCACGTGCTCGACCCGCACCAGATGGGCTTTGCCGCCGGCGAGCTGATCGCCCACGTCAACTACATGCTGGTCGAGGGTCGGCTGACCGGCCAGGATGTCGACGGCGTGCTGCATTATCGCACCACCTGAGGCCGCGGAGCTGTGCCGCCGCCGCGTCGCCGCAATCCGGGCGCCGTTCGGCCGAGATCACTCCTTCCTTGGACAAATCGCCCAATTCCCGCCGTGGGATTCCGGCTCGACAGCGGCTCTGGAAACGCTCTAAGAAGACCTCACGCCACGCATGCCGCGAGGTTTTCACTTCAGGTGCTGCACTGCAGCGCGCCAGTTCGGGTTTCGTGATGGACTACAGCCAGTACTTCAGTGCCGCCCTCGGTCGCCTGCATGATGAGCGTCGCTACCGTGTCTTCGCCGATCTCGAACGCATCGCCGGCCGGTTCCCGCATGCGACCTGGCACTCGCCGAGCGGACCACGCAATGTCGTGATCTGGTGCTCCAACGACTATCTCGGCATGGGCCAGCACCCGAAGGTGGTCGGCGCGATGGTCGAGACCGCGACCCGCGTCGGCACCGGCGCCGGCGGCACCCGCAACATCGCCGGAACCCATCATCCCCTGGTGCAGCTCGAGGCCGAGCTCGCCGACCTCCACGGCAAGGAAGCGGCGCTGCTGTTCACCTCCGGTTATGTCTCCAACCAGACCGGCATCGCCACGCTCGCCAAGCTGATTCCCGACTGCCTGATCCTGTCGGACGCGCTGAACCACAATTCGATGATCGAGGGCGTGCGCCAGTCCGGCTGCGAGCGCCAGATCTGGCGCCACAACGACCTCGGCCATCTCGAAGAGCTCCTGATCGCGGCCGGCCCGAACCGGCCGAAGCTGATCGCCTGCGAGAGCCTGTATTCGATGGACGGCGACGTCGCGCCGCTGGCAGCGATCTGCGATCTCGCCGAGCGCTACAACGCGATGACCTATGTCGACGAGGTGCATGCGGTCGGCATGTACGGCCCGCGCGGCGGCGGCATCGCCGAGCGCGACGGCGTCATGCACCGCATCGACATCCTCGAAGGCACCCTCGCCAAGGCGTTCGGCTGCCTCGGCGGCTACATCGCCGCCAAGGGCGAGATCATCGACGCCGTGCGCTCCTATGCGCCGGGCTTCATCTTCACGACCGCGCTGCCGCCGCCGATCTGCTCGGCCGCCACGGCTGCGATCAAGCACCTGAAATCGTCGAGCTGGGAGCGCGAACGCCACCAGGACCGCGCCGCTCGGGTGAAGGCGATCCTCAACGCCGCCGGCCTGCCGGTGATGACCAACGACACCCACATCGTGCCGCTGTTCGTCGGCGATCCCGAGAAGTGCAAGCAGGCCTCCGACCTGCTGCTGGAAGAGCACGGCATCTACATCCAGCCGATCAACTACCCGACCGTCGCCAAGGGCGCCGAGCGCCTGCGCATCACGCCCTCGCCCTATCACGACGACGGCCTGATCGACCGCCTCGCCGAGGCCCTGCTGCAGGTCTGGGAACGGCTGGGCCTTTCGCTGCACAAGAAGGCGATGGCGGCGGAGTAGCCCTTCGTAGCCCGGGTGAGCGCAGCGACACCCGGGTTCGCCTCGGCAGCTCATAGGACCCCGGATATCGCTCCGCTCATCCGGGCTACGCGCGCCCGCGGCTGAGCTGGCTACGCGATCACCTCACGCGCCACTGCGCTCCCCTCCCCCTTGCGGGGAGGGGTCGGGGGTGGGGGTCCACGAGTCCCGCTCTCCATGAGACAGCCTGAGCTCTCTAAAGGAGCGAAGAGTCCAGCTGCTGACGATAAGGCCGAGGCGCGCGTCTAATTCAATTCAGTGCCCGGAGACCCCCACCCCCAACCCCTCCCCGCAAGGGCTACGGGATGCCCGAAAGCGATTCCAAGCGATTTCTGGATGTGATTCAAAGTTTTCGACCGGTTCGGTGGAGAGCTTTGAATGTCATTTGGCGATATTCGAGTTGCGGAGCGGGCTGACTGGCTGATCGAACGGGTGGCGACAGCAGGCACGCTGGTCTTGCGGAAGTTGGGGGAGACGCGAGCCGGCGAGAAGGCCATTCACCGATTTCTGTCCTCGCACCACGTCTCGGTCGATCGGATCGTCGAGACGCTGGCGGCTCGGACTGCGGCTCAATGCGTGGGACGGCGTATTCTGGCGATCCAGGACACGAGCGAGATCAATTTCTCCGGCCGTGACAAGAAGCGGCGCGGCTTCGGTCCTGGCGGGGACGGAAAAACACCCGGCTTCTTCATCCATCCCGTGATTGCCCTCGACGTCGAGAGCGAGGCGGTGTTGGGACTTGTCGACGCGGAAATCTGGACGCGCTCAGCCGGACGAGTTCCGGCTCGCCGCAAGCGAGCGATCGAGGATAAGGAGTCGATACGCTGGCTGTATGGCTGTCAGGCGGCTGCCGGCGTCTTATCGGAGGCGGCCAGCGTCACGATGGTCGCCGATCGCGAAAGCGACATCTACCCGTTGTTTACGCGTAAGCCGGAAGGGCTCGATCTGATCGTGCGTGCTGCGCAGGATCGCTGCCTGTCCGATGGCAAAATGCTGTTTGCAGCGCTTGCCGAGACGAAGGTGCTGAAAACAAGCCTCGTCAAGGTGGCGCCGCGCGGCCCCGGCGATAAAGGGCGCGGGGCGACCGTCGAGCTTCGCGCCGGAAGCGTGTCTCTTGCCCGGCCACAGAGCCTGAAACGATCAGAGGCCTGCGATGCCATCGAAATGACTTTGATACAGGCGCGTGAGATCGATGCGCCCGCCGGCAAAACACCGTTGTTGTGGCATCTGCTCACGACCCATTCCGTTGCCAGCGCGGCAGATGCCGAACAGATCGTGCAACTCTATCGATTGCGCTGGCGCATCGAACAGGTCTTCCGTGCTCTCAAGAGCGATGGCTTGGCTCTCGACGACAGTCAGGTCATCGATGCCGATCGCATGTTCAATCTCGCGGCGATCGGGCTTGCTGGCGCTATCCGGACCATCCAGCTTGTCGACGCCAGAGACGGCAGTCCCCGTCCCATGAGCGACGTGATCGACCCGGCCTTCAGACCAGCTCTGGGGCACCTATCAAAAACGCTCGAAGGCAAGACCGCGCGGCAGCAGAACCCACATCCTCCCGATTCCCTCGCGTTCGTCGCATGGATCGCGGCACGCCTCGGCGGCTGGAATTGCTACGGTAAACCACCAGGGCCAAAGACAATGCGAGACGGCTGGGATCGTCTCGCTGCAATGCTTGAAGGCTATCTACTTGCAACCCAAAGCATAAAACCGGGAATCCCGTAGCCCGCAAGGGGGAGGGGAGCTGACCGGCCACGCCGCGAGACACGGGCTCAGATCGTCACGACTCCACCGATCCGTCTGGATATGGAACGGACCGCCGCCGTCGAAGCGATACATCGCGCCGCCCTTAGCGACGCCTCCTCGTTCCCTGCGTCCCCCGCCACATCCCTATCGCCCCGCCTCTCGCAAAGCGCTAAGTTCGCAGCCAATCCACAGGGCGCAGCGATCGAGGAGTTCGCGAAGGCCATGCTGCATGACTGGGGCGTGATCCTCGCCGCGTTCGGCTATATCGGGTTCCTGTTCCTGGTCGCCAGCCGCGGCAACCGGGCCGGAGAGCGGAGGCCGGCGGAGAGCCGTGGCCGGCTGGCTGGGCTGATCTACCCGCTGTCGCTGGCGATCTACTGCACCTCCTGGACCTTCTTCGGCTCGGTCGGCTTCGCCTCGCGCACCAGCGTCGACTTCCTCGCGATCTATCTCGGGCCGATCCTGATGGTCGGCGCCTGCACGCCGCTGCTGCGCCGGGTGATCCAGCTCGCCAAGTCGCAAAACATCACGTCCGTGGCCGACCTGATCGGCGCCCGCTACGGCAAGAGCCAGGCGGTGGCGGCCACGGTGGCGCTGATCGCGATCATCGGCTCGGTGCCCTACATCGCGCTGCAGCTCAAGGCCGTCGCCTCGTCGCTGCAGACCATCCTGATCGACGACCGCGCCTTCGCCCACATCCCGATCGTCGGCGACATGGCGCTGATGGTCACGCTCGCGATGGCCGTCTTCGCGGTGCTGTTCGGCACGCGACAGACCGACGCCACCGAGCATCAGCATGGCCTGATGCTGGCGGTCGCGACCGAGTCGATCATCAAGCTCGTCGCCTTCATCGCCGCCGGCGCCTTCGTCACCTTCTGGATGTTCTCGCCGGTCGAGCTGATCGAGCGCGCGATGAAATCGCCGGAGGCCGAGCGCGCGCTGGAATATGTGCCGGGCATCGGCAATTTCCTCACCATGACCCTGCTGTCGTTCTGCGCCGCGATGCTGCTGCCGCGCCAGTTCCATGTCAGCGTGGTCGAGAACGCCGACGACGCCGAGGTGTCGCGCGCGCGCTGGCTGTTCCCGCTCTATCTGGTCGCGATCAATCTGTTCGTGATTCCGATCGCGCTCGCCGGCCTCGTCACCTTCCCGTTCGGCGCCGTCGACAGCGACATGTATGTGCTGGCGCTGCCGATCGAGGCCAATTCGCAATGGCTGTCGATCCTCGTCTTCGTCGGCGGATTGTCGGCGGCGACCGCGATGGTGATCGTCGAATGCGTGGCGCTGTCGATCATGGTGTGCAACGACATCGTCGTGCCGCTGGTGCTGCAGCGTCAGGAGCAGCGCGAGATCGGCCGCGACTTCGCGGGCTTCCTGCTCGGCACCCGCCGCATCGCGATCTTCGCCATCATGGTGATGGCCTATTTCTACTACCGCGCGCTCGGCAACACCCAGCTCGCCGCGATCGGTCTGCTGTCGTTCGCCGCCATCGCGCAGCTCGCGCCGAGCTTCTTCGGCGGTCTGTTCTGGCGGCGCGCAACCGCGCGCGGCGCCATGGGCGGCATGCTGGTCGGCTTCGCCGTCTGGCTCTACACGCTCTTCATCCCGAGCTTCCTGGACACCTCGACCGCGGGCATCCTGTTTCTCCAGCACGGCCCGTTCGGGCTGGAGGCACTCAGGCCGCAGGCGCTGCTCGGCACCGATCTGCCGCCGCTGCTGCATGGCGTGCTGTGGAGCCTGTCGCTCAATCTCTTGACCTACATCGTGCTGTCGCTGGCGCGGCAGCCGTCGTCGATCGAGCTCTTGCAGGCCGACATCTTCGTACCGGCCGAGCTGACGCCGAGTGCGCCGAGCTTCCGGCGCTGGCGCTCGACCGTGACGGTGCAGGACATCCAGAGCACGGTCGGCCAATATCTCGGTCCCGACCGCGCTCGCGCCTCGTTCGAGGCGTTCGCCGCCCAGCGCAACCTTCCGCTCGATCCGGCCGCGCCGGCCGATTTCGAGCTGCTGCGCCATGCCGAGCACCTGATCGCCTCCTCGATTGGCGCGGCGTCGTCGCGCCTCGTGATGTCGCTGCTGTTGCGCAAGCGCACGGTGTCGGCCAAGGCCGCCTTGAAGCTGCTCGACGATTCCCACGCCGCGCTGCATTTCAACCGCGAGATCCTGCAGACCGCGCTCAACCACGTGCGCCAGGGCATCGCGGTGTTCGACGCCGACCTGCAACTGATCTGCTCCAACGGCCAGTTCGTCGACCTGCTCGGGCTGCCGCCGGATCTGGTGCAGATCGGCAGCCCGTTGAAGGAAATCCTCGAATTCATGGGCACGATCGGCGCGCCGACCTATGAGGACAGCGAGGCGCTGCTGGCGCGCCGACTCGCCGCCTACACCACCGAGGGCGAGCCTTATCTGGAACGCCTCGCCGACCGCCACATGGTGATCGAGGTCCGCACCAACCGCATGCCGGATGGCGGCCTCGTCATCACCTTTACCGACGTGACGCCCTCGTTTGAGGCCGCCGAAGCGCTGGAGCGCGCCAATGCGACCTTGGAGAAGCGCGTGCGCGACCGCACCGAGGAGCTGACAAGGCTGAACTCGGAGTTGGCGCTGGCCAAGAGCGCCGCCGAGGACGCCAACATCTCCAAGACGCGCTTCCTCGCCGCCGCCAGCCACGACATTCTGCAGCCGCTGAACGCGGCGCGGCTCTACGTGACGAGCCTGGTCGAGCGGCAGACGGCGGGCGAGGATTCGCGCCTGGTCGAGAACATCGACGACTCGCTCGAGGCGATCGAGGAGATTCTCGGCGCGTTGCTGGACATCTCCCGGCTCGACGCCGGCGCGATGACGCCCTCGATCTCGAGCTTCAAGATGGCCGACCTGATGCGCTCGCTGGAGATCGAGTTCGCGCCGGCCGCGCGCGCCAAGGGTCTGGAGCTGGTGTTCGTGCCGTCGTCGCTGCCGGTCGAATCCGACCGCCTGCTGCTGCGCCGGCTGCTGCAGAACTTCATCTCCAACGCCATCAAGTACACGCCCAAGGGCCGCGTGCTGGTCGGCTGCCGCCGCCACGGGCAGTCGCTGCAGATCGGCGTCTACGACACCGGCGTCGGCATCCCCCCGGTCAAGCGTGGCGAGATCTTCAAGGAATTCCACCGCCTCGAGCAGGGCGCGCGGATCGCGCGCGGCCTCGGCTTGGGGCTGTCGATCGTCGAGCGCATCGCGCGTGTGCTCAATCACGGCATTGCGCTGGACTCGCGGCCCGGCCGCGGCTCGGTGTTCTCAGTGACGGTGCCGATCGCCAAGGCGATCAACCACACCGCTGCCGTCACCACCGCGACCCCGCTGGCAACGACGCCGATTGCGGGCGCCCTGATCGTCTGCATCGAGAACGATCCCGCGATCCTCGACGGCATGAAGACCCTGCTGACGGCGTGGGACGCCGAGGTGATCGCCGTCCCCGATCCGGAGTCCGCGGTGGAGGCGATCGCGGCACGCGACGGCGCCGTCACCGGCCTGCTCGTCGACTATCACCTCGACCGCGGCAACGGCATCGCCGCCATCCGCGACATCCGCCGCCGCTTCAATGAGGCGCTGCCCGCGATCCTGATCACCGCCGACCGCAGCCCCCACGTCCGCGCCGCCGCCCGCGACGACAACATCGCCGTGCTCAACAAGCCGCTCAAGCCAGCCTCGCTGCGCGCGCTGCTCGGCCAGTGGCGGATCCAGCAGATGGTGGCGGCGGAGTAGGTAAGGGCAACTCTCAAGTCAAGACTGTCGCCGCGATTGAACGACTTGAGCAGCGGGACCAATCGTCTCTCGGCGATCGCACCGCCGAGGTTGAAATCGCCGACGCGGGCAATGCCGACGCATCGAGCACCAATTGGCTGAGTGTGTCGCCGCTCTTGGCTTCGATGGCACCGCGTACCTTCAGGGCATAGTCGACGCCGTCGCGACGGAAGGGCCATACCGGCTCAGCGCTGCGGTCTTCCGGCGTTTCTGGCACGCCCCCAGCGCGACAGATAGTCGGGCGAGGCGACGTTGGTGCGGCCGTTCTCGCTGAGGCGGCGCGCGATGAGCGCCAGCGGACCGCAGCGAATTGCCACGCCCCCACCTCGACGATCCCGTCGCCCAGATTGATGTCGACCAGAATGTTCGGATAGCGTCGCATGAGCTCGCCGAGCACCGGGACGATGCAGATGCAGCCGTGCGAGATGGCGGAGCTGACTCGGATGCGTCCGCGCAGCGAGCCCTTAGTCTGCGATCGCCTGCCCGGCCTCGTTGAGGTCTGCCAGGATGCGGCGAGCTGCGCCGAGACAGGCATGGCCCCTAGGCGGTCAGCGTGTGTGCGCGCGTGGACCGGAACAGCAGGCGCGCGCCGAGCTGCGCCTCGATTGCGATCGAACGTCGAAGCCTTTTTGACGATCGAAGAGGCTTGCGGTAAAAGTTACAGAAGTTCATCGGCCTCCGCGTTCACTTCCCTGGATCTTCCGCTTCCAAAACAAGCTTACCTTTGAGGCGACACAGCTTGCCCGAACCGCATTTCTCTACATAGAAACTCGCATGCCCCACGCCATCAACAGTTGACTTTACGAAACTGCTCGACCCTGAAGCTGCAATCGGAGCTGGGCAAGCACCTGCATACGATAGCAGACCCGATATAGCTTCATTCGGCCCCTTCATCCTAATATCGAGCCAGCAATCACCTGCGGCCGCTAGAGAAATCTGCAAATTGGCTGTTTTGGCGCTTATTCGAACGCCTGCCGGCATTTTTTGACAGGTGTAGTCCTGTGAACTGGAACCTGTTGCCACCACATCATCTACATTGAATTCACATCGCAAGCACACGTCCGCCGAGCGCTGCAAAACACAATTGTCAATTGGCTTAGGCGCTGGCGGCGGAATAGCTACGATTTTGACAACCTCCGAAACAACTCCGTTATACGAAGCGGCCAAGATAACCCCTCCACTCTTAGGTCGAGCAACGGAGACATAGTTGTCGCCGGGGTCCATTTCGGCTTGCAGCTCGATTCCTTCAATTTTCGGCACCGTCCATTTGATTTTTATCGGGCCGCTATTCGTCCCCGGAAAATTCGTCCATCGAACTTTCAGGAGCACCGCATCGACGTTTCCTTCTACCACAGCAAGGTGCAGCCCAAATTGGTTGAAAATACTACTTTCAAGACATTTTTGATACGCATCAGCTGCGGATTTGTCTAACCCGGTCCAGAAGATTTGCTGGGCCTGGTCTTCGGTTAGAGATTGGCCAAATTGCTGCTCAATGGAATTGTAAGCCTTTCTATACTCGTTGTAGCTGCCACTTGTGGGTACACCATAGATCTTCCCACTAGCCGCCGCCCCCTTACTTAACTCGTTCCAATCTGCTTCTTTGACAAACTTCGCTAGTCGGTAGTCGGAGTGATAACTGCTTGTGCGCTCGTAGGTAGACATTACAACCTTTAGCTCGCAATTTTCTGCTCGAGCCGTTGTCGCGATAGGCGCGACGGCAAAGAATCCAATCAAGAAAATGAACCGAGACATTTGTCGTCCTCCACCATCTTATGGCAAGATATCGTTACTACAATGCCATCTGATTTTTTCGAAGATACAAGGATCTAGCATTCGACCTCGGCGAGGCACTCACAGAAAATCTGGCCACAATCCGAGGCAAGGTACTCCAAATCCCGTCAAACGGATCGAGATTTCCACCAGACCCCACAGAGATTTATATTTCTTCTTTCCAGAAATCGTGCTATGAGTCGCGCCATCCCGTGCCCGCCATGAGGGGCGCTTCGCGATCGTCACGAACGTGGGGTGCGGGATGCGGTGGGCGCGTCGGGTCGCAGCGTGCTTCGGCATGCCGACGAACGATCCGGCGCGCACGGTCAAGCCGTGTGGTCCTGGCATCCCGTTGCTGATGCCAAATCCGTGACGACGGTGTTGCGGATGACGGGGGCAAGAAAGCCGGTCCCCGAGGAGAGCGCGGAGCAGCCGTTAAAGCCATCGCGCAGGGAAGGCCGGGTGTTTCGGCCAGACCTGTGGTGACTGCCGCCTGCTTTTTTCTGCAGGCGGGCCACGGGCGCGGCCAGCGCCCGGCCTTCCCTGCGCCCTCTATCTTCAAGAGGGCCGATGATTGGCAAAGCTCGGACGCGCTGTGCGCCGCGAGGCCGTGAAGGTGTGTCGCGAGTGAAGCAGAAGGCGTGCGGAATGGACGCTGTCCACATACGCTGCAAGGCGGCATCAAGCGCCGGCCAATCGCGCCTCCGGCAGACAGCTGCGGGGTATCGTCATTCCGGGGCGGCTCGCAGAGCCGAGCCCGGAATCTCGAGATCCCGGGCCTGGTCCTTCGGACCATCCCGGAATGACGGCTCATCCAGATTTTTCCGTCGCCTACTTCCCCGTCGGCGTATCCTGCCGCCAGGCGCTGCCCGCGATCTTCGCGGCGGCGATCACGGCCTGGGTCCGGCTCTCGACACCGAGCTTCTGCAGAATGGCCGAGACATGCGCCTTGATGGTCGCCTCGGAGACGCCGAGCTCGTAGGCGATCTGCTTGTTGAGGAGGCCCTGCGACAGCATCATCAGCACACGCACCTGTTGCGGGGTCAAGGTGACCAGCCGGTCGCGCAGCTTCGTCATCTCCGGATCGGCCCCGGCGGCGAGGTCGGTGTCGGGCGGCACCCAGACGTCGCCGTCCATCACCTTCTTGATGGCATCACGCAGCGTATCGACGCCGAACCGTTTCGGGATGAAGCCGGACGCGCCGAAATCGAGCGAGCGGCGGATCGTCGCGCCGTCGTCGCTCGCCGACACGATGACCACCGGGATCGCCGGATATTGCGCGCGCAGATAGATCAGGCCCGAGAAGCCGGAGATGCCGGGCATGGTGAGGTCGAGAAGTACGAGATCGACCTCGGAATCCTTTTCCAGCAGTGCGGTGAGGTCCTCGAACGAACCGGCCTCGTCGACCACGGCCTCCGCGAGCACGCTCGCGACCGCCTGCCGCAAAGCGTTGCGGAACAGCGGGTGATCATCGGCAATGACGAGATGGGTGCTGGCAGCCGCCATGAATCCAGACTTGACCTTGCGAGACCGACGACATGCTGCAACTGCACGCGCCCGGTTTTCCGGAAATACTCGCCCGGCCACCGGTTGCATGCAAGCGTCCAATTCCACTTGCAGGGAAGGCGGTTAATCCGAACCTTGTGCAACGCAACATCGGTAACGCGACGGCCGCTCACCGAACTTGATCCGCCGCAATGTCCCCATCTTTCCCGCGCGCCGCAGAGGGCAGAGCCGAAAGTCGTATTGGGGCGGGTTTCACTGCAATGTTACTGAAGGCCAAGGTCTCCGCGACCTGCGCCGTCCAAGTCCGGCATGCGGAGGCGAAAGCCATCATCACAACAATCATGGGGAGCGAATGCCGATGTCGACAATGGTAGCCACACAAGCGAGATCGGGAGGCATGACGAAGGACGAACGCTTCGTCATTCTGGCTTCCTCTCTCGGCACCGTGTTCGAGTGGTACGACTTCTATCTCTACGGATCGCTGGCCTCGATCATCGGCGCGCAGTTCTTCAGCGCCTACCCGCCGGCCACCCGCGACATCTTCGCGCTGCTGGCCTTCGCCGCCGGCTTCCTGGTCCGCCCGTTCGGCGCCATCGTGTTCGGCCGCATCGGCGATATCGTCGGCCGCAAATACACCTTCCTGGTCACGATCCTGATCATGGGTCTGTCGACCTTCATCGTCGGCATCCTGCCGAACGCCGAGACCATCGGCTTCGCCGCACCGGTGATCCTGATCGGTCTGCGCCTGCTGCAGGGCCTCGCGCTCGGCGGTGAGTATGGCGGTGCGGCCACCTACGTCGCCGAGCATGCGCCGATGGGCAAGCGCGGCTACTACACCTCCTTCATCCAGACCACGGCGACGATGGGCCTGTTCCTGTCGCTGCTGGTGATCCTGTTCACCCGCACCATCATCGGCGAGGCCGACTTCGCCAAATGGGGCTGGCGCGTTCCGTTCCTGGTGTCCGTGCTGCTGCTCGGCGTCTCCGTCTGGATCCGTCTGCGCCTCAACGAGTCGCCCGTGTTCCAGAAGATGAAGGACGAGGGCAAGAGCTCGAAGGCGCCGCTGACGGAAGCGTTCGCGAACTGGGGCAACGCCAAGATCGTGCTGCTGGCCCTGATCGGCGCCACCATGGGCCAGGGCGTGGTCTGGTATACCGGCCAGTTCTACGCGCTGTTCTTCCTGCAATCGATCCTGAAGGTCGACGGCTACACCGCCAACCTGCTGATCGCCTGGTCGCTGCTGCTCGGCACCGGCTTCTTCGTCGTGTTCGGCATGCTGTCCGACAAGATCGGCCGCAAGCCGATCATCATGGGCGGCTGCCTCATCGCGGCGCTGACCTTCTTCCCGATCTTCAAGATGATCACCACCAACGCCAACCCGGCGCTGGAGAAGGCGATCGAGGCGACGAAGGTGGAAGTGGTGGCCGATCCCGCCGGCTGCGGCGATCTGTTCAACCCGGTCGGCACCCGCGTCTTCACCGCGCCTTGCGACACCGCCCGCGCCTTCCTGGCCCAGTCCTCGGTCAAGTACTCGACCGTGTACGGTCCGGCCGGCTCCGGCGTGAAGGTTACCTTCAACGGCAAGGAAGTGCCCTACACCGACGCCAAGACCAGCAACCCGGCGCTGACGGCGGCGATCGGCGAGGCCGGCTATCCGAAGGCCGGCAACCCGACGATCGTGAAGATGGCGCATCCGTTCGACATCTTCCGTCCGCAGGTCGCGGCGATCATCGGCCTGCTGCTGATTCTGGTGATCTTCGTCACCATGGTCTACGGCCCGATCGCGGCGATGCTGGTCGAGCTGTTCCCGACCAAGATCCGCTACACCTCGATGTCGCTGCCCTACCACATCGGCAACGGCTGGTTCGGCGGCCTGCTGCCCGCCACCGCCTTCGCAATCGTGGCCTCGACCGGCGATATCTATGCCGGCCTGTGGTACCCGATCACGTTCGCCGTGATCACCGCGGTCGTCGGCTTCATCTTCCTGCCGGAGACCAAGGACGTCGACATCCAGGCCGATTGATCACGAGGCGAGCGGCACCCCGCTCGCATCTGCTTCCAACGACGAGCGGCCGCGGATCACTCCGCGGCCGTTCCGCTTTTTGCGCCAGGGATTTTCTCTTTTATGGCCTCACGCCGCGCCGATGAACTGCAACACCACCTCGCGCCGATGCGGACGCGCGCGATGCTCGATCAGATAGAGCGCCTGCCATGTGCCGAGCATCATGCGGCCGTCCTGCACCGGCACCTGCTGCGAGACAGCGCTCAACATGGTCTTGACGTGCGCCGGCATGTCGTCGGGCCCCTCGGTGTCGTGCACCCAACCGGCATTCTCCGGCGCCAGCCGGGCCAGCGCCGTGGCGAGATCGTGCAGCACGGTGGGATCGGCATTCTCCTGGATCGTCAGCGACGCCGAGGTGTGGCGAATGAACAGGGTCACCGCGCCTTCCCTGGCGGATACTTCACGCAGGAACGCCTCGACCTCGCGCGTGAGATCGGTGAAGCCGCGGCCCGAAGTCTGTACGGTCAGAGTCGAGGTTACGATCGTATTGATGACGCTCGCCGAGGGCGCGCTGCGCGACATCGATCTGGCTGGCATGCGTTCAGCCTCCTCGAAGCGGTCTCAGATCCTGCCCGAGACGTCCTTCTGCACCCGCGTCGCCATGTCGAGCAGCCGGCGCCAAGCCTGTTCGAGGAACCCCATCATGCGATCCATGTCCTGGTCGCTGGGCAGCGGGATCTCGAGCTTGCGCGTTGCATCGGAGGATTTCGATTCACCCGGCTTGTCCCCCGTCTTGGGTTCGGCTTTCTTCAACTGATCGGATTTGGGCAGCGCCTGATCTTTCGGCAGCGGCTCATCGATCTTGCCGGAGATGCTCTGGTCGCGCGACGCGAGCTGGCCCTTGAGCTTTTCATTCTCCGCCTGCAGACGGCCGATCTCGGCATCCAGCGCGGCGCGCTCATCGGGCACCGTGTAACAGGCGAAGCCCGACCCACCGCTGTTGTTGCACATCGAGACCGCACCGGTCCTCGTATCGAGCCGGATCACGCCATCCGATGTCGTCGACATCGTGTAGCGTCCCTTGTCGCCGTCAGGCGCGGTGTCCTCGACCGCAAACGCCTCTCCGCCGAGGCAGCTCAACGCGAGCAGCGCGAGGAGGGGCGGCCGGTAGGGCTTCGTGAGACTCATGGCTGGCTCTCCCAGGCGCATTCGCAACCGCCGCCATGCACGCCGACATTGTGTCGCGGCCATGACGTTGCCCCAGGTGCGATCCCCTGCCACAGGCCGCACCTATGTTTCGGACGTATAGGCGGAGCGACCGGATTTCAACGCGTCCGCCAGCAGCTCGAGCCGGTCCTGCCCCCAGAAGATCTCGCCGTCCAGCACATAGGCCGGCGAGCCGAACACGTCGGCCGCGATCGCGTCCTGCCGGTTCTGCTCGTAGGCGGCCCCGACCATGTCCGTCGCCGCCTGCGTCACGAGATCGCGGCCTGGCAGTCCGGCTGCATCGGCCAAGCCGGCGATCACCTCGGCATCCGCAAGATTGAGCTGCTGCTCCCAGATCGCCGGGAAGGCGCGCTGCAGATAGGGCTCCGGATCGAGGCCGGCCTGCTGCGCCGCGACGACGACGCCGTCGGCGAGCCGGGCGTTGAAGGGCCAGTTGTTCGGCTGGATGTGGAAATCAAGACCGCGCTTGTCGCGCCACCGCTTCAGCTCGACGATGCGATAGCGCTGCCGCGCCGGATGGCGCTTGGCCAGTGGAAGCCCGCCGGTCTCGGCGAACAGATCCACCAGCATGACCGGCTTGAGGTTGACAGTCGCCCCGTGGCTCGCGGCGATGTCGCGGAACAGCCGGTGGCCGATATAGGCCCATGGCGACTGCAGCGAGAAATAGTAGTCGATCTGGCGCGCCATGCGGGTTCCCGTGTTGGTTGGAGCTCAGCGAGAGCTGATCAGAGGGTCCTGACGGGTGCAAGATCGCAGCCGCACACAACACTGTTGATGCGGCGCGGTGACACGCGCGACCGATCTGACGAAAAAGCCGAGAAAACGTGTAAATTCAGGCATCTAACAGTTCAACACGCAATCTTGACTTGGGGGGATGCGGTCAGTATGGTCCGCGCGGCTTTAAAGGGCGATGGGGCGCTAATTCCTGAAACTCGCGGCACCGGGTCGGGTCTCCACACGTGGCGGATGGCACATGGCGGATGACACGAACGAGAGCAGCGGACACAAGGATCGCGACAAGTCGCCCGATGAGGTTGCGCTTTCCGCAAGGCTCGGAAGTCTCGACCAACGGTTGTCCGAAATTCGCGACGGCCGAAAGATCGGGGCTGATCAACCTGGAAACGGCAGCGGTGACACTGCAGCCCGGGCTTCGGCCATGGCGCGTGGCCTGCGACTGTCGTCCGAGTTGATCGCCGGTGTCCTCGTCGGCGCGTTGCTTGGCTGGGGCTTCGACCGCTTGCTGTCGACATCGCCCTTCGGATTCATCGTGTTTTTCCTGCTCGGCTTTGCCGCCGGCGTGTTGAACGTGGTGAGATCCGCAGGCATAGCTCCCGACAGGCCCCGCCAGTGAGATCAGCGCGGAAGATCGTCGAGTGAATTGCAAAGCGCCGGCGTGGCCGGTGAACAACTGAGACGCCACGCGGATGATCGATCCGATCCACCAGTTCCATCTCAACAAGATCTTCACGATCGGCCACATCGGCAATCAGGAGATCACCTTCACCAACTCGTCCGCGTACATGCTGCTCGCGGTCGTGCTCATCGCCGTCATGATGATGGCGGCCGGGCGAGCGCTCGTGCCGGGCCGGTTCCAGTCGGTGGTCGAGCTGTCCTACGAATTCGTCGCCAACACCATCAGAACCAGCGCCGGCTCGCACGGCATGACGTTCTTCCCGCTGGTGTTCTCGCTGTTCATGTTCATCTTCGTCTCGAACATCGTCGGCATCATCCCCTACACCTTCACCGTCTCCAGCCACATCATCGTCACCTTCGCGCTGGCGCTCTTGGTGTTCCTGACGGTCATCATCTACGGCTTCTACAAGAACGGCCTGAAGTTCTTTAAGCTGTTCGTGCCGTCCGGCATCCCCGCGGTGATCCTGCCGCTGGTGGTCGTGATCGAAATCATCTCCTTCTTCTCCCGCCCGATCTCGCACAGCGTCCGTCTGTTCGCCAACATGCTGGCCGGCCACGTCACGCTGAAGGTGTTCGCGAGCTTCGTGACCATGCTCGGCGCGCTCGGCTTCGTCGGCAAGGTCGGCGCGCTGCTGCCGCTCGGCCTGACGGTCGCGCTGACCGGCCTCGAGCTGATGGTCGCGTTCCTCCAGGCCTACGTCTTCACGATCCTCACCTGCATCTATCTCAACGATGCTATCCATCCGGGCCACTGATCCGGCCCTCTCTACCAAACCCCTCAAAGGAGTTCGTTTCATGGATCCGGTTGCAGCGAAGTACATTGGCGCGGGCATTGCCTGCATCGGCATGGGTGGCGCGGGTGCCGGCATCGGCATCATCTTCGGCAACTATCTGTCGGCCGCTCTGCGCAATCCGTCGGCTGCCCAGGGCCAGTTCGGCAACCTGATTTTCGGCTTCGCGGTGACCGAAGCGCTCGGCATCTTCTCGCTGCTGATCGCGCTGCTCCTGCTGTACGCCGTCTAAGACGGCCTGAGCCGGACAGGAGAAGCCCGTGGCTGAAAGTCATGGCGAGGCCAAGGGCGGCGAGGCCAAGGGCACCGCAAGCGCCCATACTGAGGCCGATGGCGGGCATGGTTTCCCTCCCTTCCAGAAGGAAACCTTTCCCTCCCAGATCGTCTCCCTGGTGATCGCCTTCGTGGCGCTGTACGTGATCGTCTCGCGTGTGGCGCTGCCGAAGGTCGGGGCCGTCATCGACGCCCGCCAGAAGTCGATCGACGGCGATCTGGCTGAAGCGCAGCGGCTGAAGGATGAATCCGAAGCCGCGATGAAGGCGTATGAAAGTGAGCTGGCGACGGCTCGTGCCCGTGCCCAGGCGATCGGAGCCGAGACCCGCGAGAAGCTCGCGGCTTCTTCGGACGCCGAGCGCAAGGCGCTGGAAGACAGCCTCGCAGCCAAGCTCGCGGCGGCGGAGAAGTCCATCGCCACCACGCGCACGACCGCAATGAGCAATGTCCGCGGCATCGCCGCAGACGCAGCCAGCGCGATCGTGAAGCAGCTCACCGGCAAGGCCCCTGCGGCCAAGACGGTCGAGGCTGCGGTCGATGCATCGTTGAAGGGAACAGCCTGATGCATTTGCTTGCTGATCCGGAAACCTGGGTTGCGATTGCCTTCGTGATCCTGATGGGCCTGTTCGCCTATCTCGGTGTCCACCGCACGGTCCTGAAGGCGCTCGACAATCGCTCCGAGCGCATCAGGAACGAGCTGGCGGAGGCCAAGCGGCTCAAGGAAGAGGCGGCCAAAGTGCTCGCCGACTACAAGACCCGCCGCGCCAGTGCCGAACGCGAGGCCGAGGAGATCATCACCAGCGCCAAAGCGGAAGCCGAGCGCATCGCGGTGGAGGCCAAGGTCAAGATGGAAGACTTCGTCGCCCGTCGCACCAAGGCCGCCGAGAGCAAGATCGCCCTCGCCGAGGCCCAGGCTCTCGCCGACGTCAGGTCCGCTGCGGCGGATGCCGCCGTCCAGGCCGCCGCGACCGTGCTGTCGCAGTCGGTCAAGGGCGCTCTTGGCGAAGACCTCGTGGCCAAAGGCATCGCGGAAGTCGGCCGCAAGCTGAACTGAGCGGCAGTCCATCTAATCCAGAATCTTCAAAAGGCCGGGGCGATTTCATCGCGCCGGCCTTTTGCGTTGAAGGCCATCGGCCCCGGACATGCCGAGCGCGGCCTCGCCGTCGTTCACTCGCCTCACCTCCGCTTCTTGCCGTGCGGCCGCTCCGGGGTCAGGGCCTGCGGGTCGAAGCCGATGTAGAAGACGTAATTGTCGGCATTGGCGCCGGGCGGCGGGACCGGATAGACCATGTCCTCGGCGACGATCGTGAACGGCACGCTGCCGTCCTCGGTCATCTGCACCGTGGTGCGATACGACTTGGTCGCGATCACCTTCTCGCCGATGCCGCCCTGGACCACGGCGATGCGCATGGGAATGTCGACGCTCGCCGGCGCGCCCGCCGGTCCGGCAACGATGCGCCCCTGGATGCCGATCTTGGCGATGATTTCGGCCCCGTTGAGATTGCATTCGCGCGCGGTCTTCGTGATCGACGCCTGGAACCGGACGTCATTGCCGACCGCCTGCTTGCCGGGCGCGGCCACGGCGTAGGTCGAGGCGCCGGCGCGAATGCTGACCGGCGGACAGGTCAGGCCCTCGGTCGGATCGGCCGGCGGTCCGCCGCCGGCCGGCAAGTTCTCCTGTTCCTTGTTGTCGGAGCCGCCGCCGAACAGGCTCTTGAAGCGGTCGGTCAGCGATTGGGCGGCCGCCGGCGGCGCCGCGCCCGCGGCTCCCAAGGCCAGCAGCACGGCTGCCAACGTCCCAACCCTGATCACGCTCGTCTCTCGCATCGTCTGATATCCCCGGCAACTCGGTCGCCCAGCCCAGGCGTCTATACCCAATTCAGAGGCCGGAACCAGCCCCGATCGGCCTCTCCCGCGGCCATCCCGATCACGATTGCTACCCTCGGAAATCCTCGTGCAACAGGCCATAGAGGTAATGGTCCTGCCAGACCCCGTTGATGCACAGGTAGCGACGCGCCAGGCCCTCGCGGGTGAAGCCGCATTTCTCCAGCACGCGAATCGACGGCGTATTGGTCGGGATGCAGGCCGCCTCGACCCGGTGCAGATTGAGCTCGCCGAACAGGGTCGGCAGCAGCAGCCGCAGCGCCGCCGTCATGTAACCATGATGCGCGAAGGGCTGCCCCATCCAGTAGCCGATGGTGCCGGCCTGAACGATGCCGCGGCGGACATTGGCGAGCGTGATGCCGCCGAGCATGGCGCCATCCTGCTCGCGGAAGAGGATGAACGGATAGGAGCGGTCGGCCGAGATGTCCTCGGCATAGCGGCGCAGCCGGCGGCGGAAGCCGGAGCGCGTCAGATCGTCGGACGGCCAGATCGGCTCCCAGGGCGTGAGATAGTCGCGGCTGATCTCGCGCAGCCGCGCCCATTGCGCGTAATCGGCCATCTGCGGCGCGCGCAGCAGCAGGCCCTGGCCGCGCGGAGCCAGCGCAGCCGGTCCGTTGGATGGCAAGCGAAACAGGGCCATCTGTGATGCTCCCCCTGCTCTTTCCGGGTCGAAGCCTGCTCCGACCCACCCCAGATCTCCGGCGCCGAGTCCTGGCGGAATTCAATGCGAAGACCGCACCGAGCCGTACCACGTTCAGTGCAGTTGGGCCTTCGATCTCGAACCGGTCAGACCTTCGGCGAAAGTTACCGCTGTGTCCAGACCCCTGCCGGTGCCGAGCGCGACGACGGCCGGCTTGCTGCGTGCGAGCAGCGCCCGCGCCGCATCGCGCGTGCTCTCGACGCTGACCGCCTCGATCTTGGCGACCATCTCCTGCAAGGTCTGCGGCCGTCCATAGGCCAGGATATGCCGCGCCAATTGCTCGGCACGGGCACTGCAGCTCTCCAGCGCCATCAGCAGCCCGGCCTTCATCTGCGCCTTGGCGCGGGCGACCTCGGCCTCGCTCAAGGTCTCCACCGCATTGCCGATGATGTCGACCACGACCTCCATCATCTCGGGCGCGTCAGCCGGATCTGTCCCGGTGTAGAGGCCGAAGAAGCCGGTGTCGCTATAGGGCGCGTGGAACGTGTAGACGGAGTAGCAGAGCCCCCGGTTCTCGCGCACCTCCTGGAACAGCCGGGACGACATGCCGCCGCCCAGGATGTTGGTGAACACCTGCAGCGAGAACAGCGACGGATCGGCCTGCGGCACGCCCTCGAGCGCGAGCGTCAGATGCGCCTGCTCGAGATCGCGGTGCACGACGCGTGAGCCGCCCTTGCCGAATGTCGCCGGCAGCGGCTTCGGCGCCGGGCCGCCATTGAAGCTGGCAAATCGCTTCGTCACATCCTCGACCACCCGCTGATGATCGACGGCGCCGGCGGCCGCGACCACCATGTCGGGTCCGCGATAATGCGTCGACAGATAGCCGTGCAGCTTGTCGCGATCGAACGCCTCCAGCGTCTTGGCGGTGCCGAGCAGCGAGCGGCCCATCGGCTGGTCCGGAAAGCACAGCTCGTTGAGATGCTCGAACACGACGTCATCGGGCGTGTCCTGTGCCGCGCCGATTTCCTGTACGATCACGTTCTTCTCGCGCTCCAGCTCCTCCGGCACGAACGACGGATTGGCGAGAATGTCGGAGAGCACATCGAGCGCCATCGGCACGTCCGCCTTCAGCACGCGGGCGTAATAGGCCGTGGTCTCGGTCGAGGTGCCGGCATTGAGATCGCCGCCGACCGCCTCGACCGTCTCGACGATCTCGCGGGCGCTGCGCGTCGTCGTGCCCTTGAATGCCATATGCTCGAGCAGATGCGAGATGCCGTGCTCATCCGGCTTCTCGTCGCGGCCGCCGACGCCGGCCCAGACCCCGAGCGCCGCCGTCTCCAGATGCGGCATCGTGTCGGTGACGACCGTCAACCCCGTCGGCAGCTTGGTGACTTCCACACCCATCATGCAATTCCCTGCTTGGCGGCCCGGCTGACCGAGCGGATGAACTTCTCCACCTCGGCCTGGTCGTTCCGCATGATCCTGATGTCCTCGCGCTTGCTCATCAGCCCTTCGAGCCACACCGGCAGGTGCGGCCGCATCCCGCAGGCGGCCTCGACCGCATCGGGGAATTTGGCGGGATGGGCGGTCGACAGAACGATATTCGGCACCGACAGATCCGTGCCGTCGCGATCGGCTACGGCCAGCGCCACGGCGGTGTGCGGATCGACGAGATCGCCGGCCTCGCGGAAGGCGGCACGGATCGCCGCCGCGGTCTCGGTTTCGTCGGCGCGGCCGGCATCGAAATCGGCGCGGATCGCCGCCAGCATGGCATCGGGCAGCACGAAGCGGCCGGACTGCTTGAGGCTGTCCATCAGCCGCCGCACGGTACCGGCATCGCGGCCGCCGGCTTCGAACAGCAGCCGCTCGAAATTCGACGACACCTGGATGTCCATCGAGGGCGAAGCCGTCGCATGCACCTCGCGCACCTCGTAGATGCCGGTCGTCAGCGTCCGGGCGAGGATGTCGTTGACGTTGGTCGCGACGCGCAACGTGCGCACCGGCAGGCCCATGCGCTTGGCGACATAGCCGGCGAAGACGTCGCCGAAATTGCCGGTGGGCACGGTGAAGTCGACGGCGCGGTGGGGCGCGCCGATCGCGACCGCCGAGGTGAAGTAGTAGACCACCTGGGCGACGACGCGCGCCCAGTTGATCGAGTTGACGCCCGACAGCCTGACCGAATCGCGGAAGCCGTGATGGTTGAACAGGCCCTTCACGATCGCTTGGCAGTCGTCGAAATGACCTTCGATCGCCAGCGCATGCACGTTGGCTGCACCCGACGTCGTCATCATCCGCCGCTGCACCTCGGAGATGCGGCCATGCGGGAACAGCACGATCAGATCGGCATAGTCGCGGCCGGCGAAAGCCTCGACCGCCGCGCCACCGGTATCGCCGGATGTCGCCACGACAATGGTGGTGCGCTCGCCACGCTTGGCCAGCACGTCGTCCATCAGCCGCGAGATCAGCTGCATCGCCACGTCCTTGAACGCCAGCGTCGGGCCGTGGAACAGCTCCAGCACGAACTGATGCGGTGCGCTCTGGTCGAGCGGCACGACGGCGGGGTGGCGGAAGGTCGCATAGGCCTCGTTGGCCATGCGGCCGAGCTCGGCATCCGAGATCTCGCCGGCGACGAACGGCTTGATGACCTCGACCGCGACCTCCCAATAGGGCCGGCCGAAGAACGAGGCGATCGTCTCGGGCGTCAGCTGCGGCCAGGTCTCGGGCACGTACAGGCCGCCGTCGCGGGCGAGCCCGGTCAGCATCACATCGCAGAAGGTGAGCGCGGGGGCTTCCCCGCGGGTCGAAACATAGCGCGTCAAACCGCTCTCCTGACCTGCGTCACCAGGCCATAACCCGTTGATTGAATTCGAAATCGGAACCGCCTGGCGGCAACATGGTCCGGCACCATAATGGTTTTGGTCCGTGCGCGAAACCGGTTGTTGGCACAGCAATGGTCGCGGCTCCGGGTTACGGCGGCGTTACGGACGCCGGCGCGGGAGCGCAGCGCATGGTGGCGCTCTGAACCAGCCTCCCGCTCCGCCGTCATCGCGCGGTTCAATGCGTTCGGTAGAAATGTTGACGATCGTCGTCTGCCGGCTATCTGCGCGAGCTCGCCTGGGCGGCCGAGGAGCCGATCGTGATCCGCCAGGGCGAGGACATGGGCGTGCCCTGCTGCCTGGAGGTCGATCTCGACGGATCGGCCGGTGCGCCGGTGAAGGTCTCGGGGAGCGTGCGGTCGATCGGGACCAAGCCGTAGCCCGCAACCGTAGCCCGCATGAGCGACATCGACATGCGGGGTCGCACCGGTCCCGCATGTCGCGTTGCTCATTCCGGCTACGCGTTACAAGGAGACCGCTCAGACCCGTGCGGCCTCCGCGCCTTTCGCGTCCGCCTCGGCGAACACCGCCTTGGCCGCGAACAGGCCGTTGAGCGCGGCGGGAAAGCCGGCATAGACCGCCATCTGCATGATCACCTCGGTGATCTCGTCGCGGCTGAGGCCGACATTGAGGCCCGCATGGATATGAACTTTCAGCTGCGGGCTGGCATTGCCGAGCGCGGTCAGGGCCGCGATGGTGGCGATCTCGCGGCTGCGCAGATCGAGGCCGGGCCGCGAATAGATGTCGCCGAACGGAAACTCGATCACGTAGGTCGCGAAATCCGGCGCGATGTCGGCGAGCGCCGCGATCACATTGTGGCCGGCCTCGCCGTCAATGCTATCGAGCGCGCGCCGGCCGCGCGCCAGCCGATCCTGATCGTTGTTGGCGCCCGATTGCGTGCCGCCCGGCATCGGGCTCGTCGTCGTGGATTGGCTGGGCGTTGATTGCGTCATCATCGTTCGTCCTCTCGTTCGCGCCGGCATAGCCGGCGATCTTGGCGTCGAGAACGAGAAGACAATCCTGCAAGCTGGCGACGCGCGCCCGGACTGCGTCGCGATGGCGCTCCAGGAGCCGGCGTCGGCCCGGCTCCGTGGCAGCGCCGCCCGCGCGCAGCTCGGCATAGCGCAGCATGTCCCGGATCGGCATTCCCGTGGCCTTGAGACGGCCGAGGAATTCGATCCAGGTCAGGATCGATGCGTCGTAGTCCCGCTGGCGGGCATGATCGCGATCGGCCCTGGGCAGCAGCCCGATCCGCTCATAGTAGCGGATGGTATGGGGCGTGAGCCCCGACTGCCTCGCCAGCTCGCCGATCTTCATGCGCGCTCATCTCCATTCACGACGCCCGGCAGGCTACGGGTTCGAGCGCGCTCTAAGTCAAGCGCCGTTTCGCGGGCTACGGGCTCATCGGTTCGCTGCGCGCCGGCCGCGCGCCCACACCGCGAACGCGACGATCAACGCGGCGGCCAGAGAGAACCAGGTGATCGCGTATTGCATGTGCTCGTCGCGCAGATGCGGCGACAGCGGGCCGGGCTTGGGAATGCCATTGTCGGGCACTGGCGATTCCAGATCGATGTAGAACGGCGCGACCTCACCCCAGCCGAGGGCGTTGGCCATGGCCTGATGATCCCTGGTGAACCACAGGCGCTTGTCGTGATTTTCCGCCGCGGTGAGCAGGCCGGCGGCTTCCGGGAAACGCAGATAGCCGGTCAGGGTCACGGGGACGCCGGTGACGAGCTTGCCCACCTGGCGATCCTGGACGCTGCGCTCCTGCATCGTGTTGGCGACGAAGCCGGCGTCGATCACGACGGTCTCGCCAGACGGCAGGCGCGCGGGGAGGAACGCCCAGGTACCCGGCCCGGAGACGTCCTCGCGCACGGCCGAGCCGGCGCTGTAGACCATGGCATCCGGCAGTCTGGTGTAGGTGGCGGTGAAGCTGACGCGGCGAAATTCGTCGCGCTCGGGCGTCAGCGTGCGCCATTCCGTCTGTGGCGGCAGCGGCGCGGGCGCAGCGGCGACGCGATCGGTGAGCGCGGCGATCAGCGCATGCTTCGCTGCCCGGCGCTGCAACTGCCAGACGCCGAGGCCGATGAACAGTGCGACCATGACGAGGGTGAAGGCGGCAAAGGCGCGAGATGAGGTGTTGGGGCGGGTCGAGGTCATCGTTGCAGGGCCGCCAACGACAGGCTGCGCGCTCTGCCGACGCAGACGGTGCGCTCCCTTCCCCCTTGCGGGGAGGGGTTGGGGGTGGGGGTAGCCCCACAAAGACTGCCGCCGGAGCTACCCCCCTCCCCACCCCTCCCCCACACGGGGGGAGGGAGCGCACCGCGCCGGCGGCGATCAGTTAAGTCCCTCATCGCGGCGTTTTGTCCACCAAACGGCCGGGCGCGGCCTTGTGGTGGAATTGCAGGGCGATCAGCAGCGACTTCATCGCGCGCAGCGGCAGCAGCGTCGTCACCAGGATCAGCGGTCCCCATAGTGCGGCATGGACCCAGAACGGCGGCTGATACTTCACCTCGACGATCAGGGCGGCGCCGACCACGATGGCGCCGGCGAGCATCATGATGAAGATCGCCGGACCGTCGCCGGTGTCGATGAAGGCGTAGTCGAGATCGCAGGCTTCGCAACGCTTGCGCAGGTTGAGGAAGCCGTCGAACAGCTTGCCCCGGCCGCAGCGCGGGCAGCGGCAGGCGAGCCCGCGCAGGACGGTCTGGGCCAAAGTGACGGGCGGATGGGTGGTCATGGTGTCTTGCCCCCTGGGCGGCCGGGCGACGCCTCATGGTGATACAACCGGAGACGACGAGAGCGGATCACATTTCGATCAACCGCCGGGCGCCGCCGCAACGAGAAAGGGCGGCCCGACGGCCGCCCCTTCTTAGCACGTTCGGCGGAACCGGTACGCGCCAGCTTCAGTGCGCGCCGTGGGCCATCGCCTCGGCGCCGTGGCCCCAGACGTAGATGCAGATGAACAGGAACAGCCAGACCACGTCGACGAAGTGCCAGTACCAGGCGGCGAACTCGAAGCCGAGATGCTGCTTGGGCGTGAAGTGGCCGGCATAGGCGCGCGCCAGGCAGACGATCAGGAAGATCGTGCCGACCAGGACGTGGAAGCCGTGGAAGCCGGTCGCCATGAAGAAGGTCGAGCCGTAGATGTGGCCGGCGAACGAGAACGTCGCGTGGCTGTACTCATAGGCCTGCACGCAGGTGAAGGTGGCACCCAGGAGGATGGTGAGGATCAGGCCGTATTTCAGGCCCTTGCGGTCGCCCTCGAGCAGCGCGTGGTGTGCCCAGGTCACCGTGGTGCCCGAGGTCAGCAGGATCAGCGTATTGAGCAGCGGCAGATGCCAGGGATCGAAGGTCTCGATGCCCTTTGGCGGCCAGACGCCGCCGAACAGGGCGTCGCGGGTGGCCTGCACCTCGAAGTTCGGATACAGCGCGGCATTGAAATAGGCCCAGAACCAGGCGACGAAGAACATCACCTCGGAGGCGATGAACAGGATCATGCCGTAGCGGTGATGGAGCTGCACCACGCGGGTGTGATCGCCCTTGTACTGCGCTTCCTTGATGACGTCGCCCCACCAGCTCGCCATGGTGTAGAGCACGCCGATGGTGCCGATGCCGAACACGACCGGCGCGGCGCCGAACATCTTGTGCATCCAGCCGATCGCGCCGAACGCCATGATGAAGGCCGAGACCGAGCCGACGAACGGCCAGGGGCTCGGATCGACGAGATGGTAGTCGTGATGCTTGGCGTGCGCCTCAGCCATGTCAGGTCTCTCCCCAGATCGATGCCGGTCGCGCCGGCACGGTGTCGTTCAACAGCAATGGTCCCCGGATATCGGACGTCCGCGCGGTCACAGGTTGCCCCGCGGTTTGTCCGGCTCGCCCGCGGCGATCGGCTTGGGCTCGGCGTCGCGAACGGGATAGAAGGTGTAGGACAGCGTGATCGTCTTCAGCCCGTCATTCTCGTGATCGGCCGTGATCGCCGGATCGACGTAGAACACGACTGGCATCTCACGGGTCTCGCCCGGGGCCATGGTCTGTTCGGTGAAGCAGAAGCAGTTGATCTTCTGGAAATAGGCGCCCGACGTCAGCGGCGTCACGTTGTAGGCCGCCTGCGCCATGGTGGTGCGCGCCGCCTGGTTGGTGACCTTGTAGTAGACCGTGACCACCTCGCCGATCGCGACCTCGATCTCGGTCTTCTCCGGCTCGAACTTCCACGGCAGCCCGCCGGCGACATTGGCATCGAAACGGATGCCGATCCGGCGCGCCAGCGGCGCCGACGACGGCGCCGCGGTCGCGACCTGCGTGGTGCCGTTGAAGCCGGTGGCGCGGCAGAACCAGTTGTAGAACGGCACGGCGGCATAGGACGCGCCGACCATCAGCACCACGACGGCGCCGCAGATGCCGCCGACCAGCGCATCGCGGCCGAGGCCGCGGCGCGGCGCGGCCGGCGCTGTCGCCGGAACGATCTGGTCGGTTGTTTCCATTGCGGTCTGCTTCGCCCTGTCCTGCATCGCGTCTCTACATCGGCCGATTCAGCACCGCGGGACCCTTCACCATGGTCACCGCGAAGAACAGCACCACCAGCACGCCGAGCGCGAGCGCAATCGCGATCGAGCGGCGACGGCGGCTGCGCAGCTGCGCCTCGGTGAGGACGATGCCCTCCTGCTCGTTCGGATCTGCCATCGTGATCGCCATGTTTTCCAGTCTCGCGCCTCTTACCAGATCAGCGGCGCGATCATGCGCGCGACCGCTTCGAGCCCGAGCGTCGCGAACAGCGCGAACAGGTAAAGGATCGAGAAGGCGAACAGCCTGCGGTTGGCGCGCAACGAGGTGCTGCGCTCGCGCTTGCGGAACACCTCGATCGCGAGCCATAGCATGCCGGCGCCGAGCGCCAGCGAGACGACGCCGTAGACGGCATCGAAATAGCCGAGCGGCCAGGGCGCCAGCGCGACCGCCACCAGCACGATCGTGTAGAGCAGGATCTGCAGCCGGGTCGCATCGGGGCCGGCGACCACCGGCAGCATCGGCACGCCCGCGCGGGCGTAATCGTCGCTGCGGAACAGCGCCAGCGCCCAGAAATGCGGCGGGGTCCAGAAGAAGATGATCAGGAACAGCCAGAGCGGCTCCGGCGCGATCGATCCGGTGGCGGAAACCCAGGCGACCACCGGCGGCAGGGCGCCGGCGGCGCCGCCAATGACGATGTTCTGCGCGGTCCAGCGCTTCAGCCACAGCGTGTAGATCACGACGTAGAAGAAGATGGTGAAGGCGAGCAGCGCGCCGGCGAACCAGTTGACGAGGATGCCCAGCGTCAGCACCGAGAAGAACGACAGCGTGATGCCGAAGGCGAGGGCCTCCTGGCGGGTGACGCGGCCGCGCGGGATCGGGCGGTTGGCGGTGCGCGACATCAGCGAGTCGATGTCGCCTTCCAGCGCCATGTTCAGCGCCCCGGAGGCCCCGGCCCCGACCGCGATGCACAGCAGCGAGGTGATGGCGAGCACCGGGTGGAAATGGCCTGGGGCGATCAGCAGGCCGATCAACGCCGTGAAGATCACGAGCGACATCACCCGCGGCTTCAGGAGCGCGAGATAATCGCCGACATCGGCCTCGGAAATCCGCGGGCCGACGGCAATGGCGTTCTGATCGATGACCGACACGACGAATCCAGACTTCAATTCACAGGCTTCAATTCAAACGGCTCTGATGCAGGGCGCGCCAGAACCTCGATTCAAGTCTCCATCCGGCAAACCATCGGGCGCACCACCGGCGGATATCGACGCGGCGCCGGATGGGCGCCGCGTCGGAAAGATCGGGCTCACTGCACCTTCGGCAGCACCTCGAACTGGTGGAACGGCGGCGGCGAGGACAGGGTCCATTCCAAGGTCGTCGCGCCCGGTCCCCACGGATTGTTCGCCGCCTGCTGCTTGCGCATGAAGGCGTCGACGACCCCATAGATGAAGATCAGCACGCCGAAGGCCGAGATGTAGGAGCCGATCGACGACACCAGATTCCAGCCGGCATAGGCATCGGGATAGTCGATGTAGCGGCGCGGCATGCCCGACAGGCCGAGGAAGTGCTGCGGGAAGAACACCAGGTTGACGCCGACGAAGGTCACCCAGAAGTGCGCCTTCGCGATCGTCTCGTTGTACATGTAGCCGAACATCTTCGGGAACCAGTAGTACCAGCCCGCGAAGATGGCGAATACCGCGCCGAGCGACAGCACGTAGTGGAAGTGCGCGACGACGTAATAGGTGTCCTGCAGCACGCGGTCGACGCCGGCATTCGCCAGCACGACGCCGGTGACGCCGCCGACCGTGAACAGGAAGATGAAGCCCACCGCCCACAGCATCGGCGCGCGGAATTCGATCGAGCCGCCCCACATCGTGGCGATCCAGGAGAAGATCTTCACGCCGGTGGGCACCGCGATCACCATGGTGGCGGCGACGAAATAGGCCTGCGTCGCCGAGGACATGCCGACCGTGTACATGTGGTGCGCCCACACCACGAAGCCGATGCCGCCGATCGCGACCATGGCGTAGGCCATGCCGAGATAGCCGAACACGGGCTTGCGCGAGAAGGTCGACACGATCTGGCTGATCATGCCGAAGCCGGGCAGGATCAGGATGTACACTTCCGGATGGCCGAAGAACCAGAACAGATGCTGGAACAGCAGCGGGTCGCCGCCGCCGGCCGGATCGAAGAAGGTGGTGCCGAAATTGCGGTCGGTCAGCATCATGGTGATGGCGCCGGCGAGCACCGGCAGCGACAGCAGCAACAGGAACACCGTCACCAGGATCGACCACACGAACAGCGGCATCTTGTGCAGGGTCATGCCCGGCGCACGCATGTTGAAGATCGTGGTGATGAAGTTGATCGAGCCGAGGATCGACGACGCACCGGCGAGATGCAGCGACAGGATCGCGAAATCCACCGCCGGTCCCGGATGACCCGAGGTCGACAGCGGCACATACATCGTCCAGCCGGCGCCGACGCCGTTGGCGCCGGGCTCGCCCTCGACGAAGGTCGAGGTCAGCAGCAGCGCGAACGAGGCCGGCAGCAGCCAGAACGAGATGTTGTTCATGCGCGGGAACGCCATGTCCGGCGCACCGATCATCAGCGGCACCATCCAGTTGCCGAAGCCGCCGATCATCGCCGGCATGACCATGAAGAAGATCATGATCAGGCCGTGCGAGGTCACGAACACGTTGTAGGTGTGGTTCTCGTGAAAGAACTGCACGCCCGGATACATCAGCTCGATGCGGATCGCGACCGACATGACGAGGCCGATGATGCCGGCGCACACCGCGAAGATCAGATACATCGTGCCGATGTCTTTGTGGTTGGTCGAATAGATCCAGCGGCGCCATCCGGTCGGATGGTCGTGCGCGTGATCGTCATGGCCGGTCAGGGTCGTCGCGTTCGTCGCCATTGTCCAATCCTCAGTGTCCCCGTAGGCCGCGCGAGGCGGCCCTCAATCCTAAGCGCTCGTCCCCGCGCGCTACTGCGATATGCCCGCAGCCGACGCGTAGGTGCTCGCGGGCGCGCTGGCGTACTTCTTCTTGGCGTCCTCGACCCAGGCGGTGAATTCCTGGTCGCTCACGACGCGCACCGCGATCGGCATGTAGGCGTGGTCCTTGCCGCACAGCTCGGAGCACTGGCCGTAATACATGCCGACCTTGGTCGCCTTGAACCAGGTCTCGTTGAGGCGGCCGGGAATGGCGTCGATCTTGATGCCGAAGGACGGCACGGCGAAGGAGTGGATGACGTCGGCGCCGGTGGTCTGGACGCGAATCACCTTGTTGACCGGCACGACCATCTCATTGTCGACCGCCAGCAGGCGCGGCTTCTTGTCCTGCGCCATCAGCGAGTCGAACTCGAACTTGCCGTTGTCGGGATAGGCGTAGCTCCAGTACCACTGCTTGCCGGTCGCCTTGATCGTGAGGTCGGCCTTCGGCACGTCGAGCTCGAGGAACAAGAGGCGGAACGACGGCACCGCAATCGTGACGAGGATCAGCACCGGGATCAGCGTCCACGCCACTTCGAGCAGCGTGTTGTGCGTGGTCCGCGACGGCACCGGATTGGCGCGCGCGTTGAACTTGACCACCACGGCGATCAGCAGCGCCAGCACGAACAGCGTGATGATGGTGATGATCGTCAGCAGCAGGCCGTGGAACCAGGTGATGTTCTCCATCACCGGCGTCGCAGCCTCCTGCAGCTTGACTTCCCATGGCGCCGGCTGCCCCGTTTCAGCAAACGCCGCTCCACCCGACACGAGCGTCATGCCCGTTACAGCCAACCCCAGCAAGGCGCTCAATTGGCCTTTCGACATCTTCATGCCGTCGCGCTCCCTTCAGAACTTTCCCCCTCAGCGCACCGCCCGCTTCACGCGGCGGCGCGCCGTTCGATCCGCTCTCCTGACAAATGGCCTTCGGGCGGATGCATAGAAAAGCACCTGGGCCAGTTCACTGGAATGACGAAATCTTTCTTCTCAAACCATAATTCTTGATCTATCGCAATGCAGTCTTGCGCCGGATATCGCGCGCCGCGCCGTTCGTCGCGACAAGCGTATTTTCCGGGAGATTGCCGCACGCCGTGATTTCGCGGGCAACGGGCGCTTGACAGGCGTGCGGCGCGATGTAGGCAAACGGGACACGGCCGTTTGCGAGGCTGATTCGGCGAGGCGCAGCGGCAGCGCCCACCGGGGTGCGGCCATATTTGGTATCGTTTCGTGCCGTACGCCGGTGACGCTGTCCTCAAGACGCCATCATTGCCGTATCATGGCGTCGGACGCGCAGATCACCCACAGGAAATTGTCATGGCACCGACCCGGATCAGGGTTTCAACGGACAGGACAGCTGACATGCCGACCCCAGCTGCGAATGACTCGCGCCGTTTGTACCGATTCAGCGCGGTGCGTGCGCGACTCACGCATGTCGCCGCAATGACCTCCGCCGCAGCAACGGCGATCGCGCTGATGGCCGCGACGGTGGTCGGCGTGCCGCACGCGGCGTTGGCACAGGGCGCGGTGCGCTCGGTGCATGGCGACTGGCAGATCCGCTGCGACACGCCGCCGGGCGCGCAGAGCGAGCAGTGCGCGCTGATCCAGAGCGTCGTGGCCGAGGACCGCTCCAATGCCGGCCTCACCGTGATCATGCTGAAGACCGCCGACCAGAAGAGCCGGCTGATGCGCGTGGTGGCGCCGCTGGGCGTGCTGCTGCCCTCCGGCCTCGGCCTGAAGCTCGACAACCAGGACGTCGGCCGCGCCGGCTTCGTGCGCTGCCTGCCCAATGGCTGCGTCGCCGAGGTGGTGCTGGAGGACAAGCTGCTCGGCCAGCTCAAGACGGCGAAGACCGCGACCTTCATCATCTTCGAGACGCCGGAGGAAGGGATCGGCTTCCCGCTGAGCCTCAACGGACTGGCCGAAGGCTTCGACAAGCTGCCCTGACGTTGGCCACGATTGACAGGCCCCTCCCGCGCACGATGCCGTGATCGAGCCGTGAGTTCGCGCGTCTGAATGCGCGCGCCGCGGCCTCAGCGCGGGCCGTCGAGCGCCAGCGCCATCACCAGCAGGGTCTTGTCGAACCCGTCATCGCCAGGCTCCCGCGGCTGCACCGCCTTGAGCAGGAATCCGGCCTTCTGGTACAGCCGGATAGCGTTGGTGTTGCTGCGGTAGACCGTGAGCTCGACACGCGAGAAGCCGGCCGCCCGCGCGGCCTCGAGCGCCGCCGCCATCAGTCGCCTGCCGAGGCCCTGGTGCCGGAACTGCGGCATTAGGCCCATGCCGAGCACCCCGATCCGGGCATCGATTGGCCCCGATTTGGGCGTCACATCGCACCAGCCGACCACCTCCCCGGCCGAGAGAGCGACGAATTGCGGATATCCCTCGTGGATGTTGTTCAGAATGAAGGCGCGCGTGGACTCCAGCGGCGGCGCCTGCACGAACGACAAATAGCGCCGCTCGCGCGCGACATGATCGAGCGTGCGGTGGAAGCTCTCGATGTGAGCGGACGTGATGGGAACGATCTCAACCATGTCAGTTCGGTAATCATCCAGCCCCTCGCGCCCCGGCGTCAAAACAACTATCTTGGAATGAACGCTCCGACAACGGATTGAAACATGACTGCTCCCACCACTTCCCTGCTCGAGCGCGCCAATCTGGATCGCGATGCGGTCCGGAGCGAGGTCGCGCGCGGCCTGGCCGGCGCCGATGACGGCGAATTGTTCTTCGAATACAGCCAGACCGAGGCGCTGACCTTCGACAATGGCCGGCTGAAGCAGGCGACCTACGACACCAGCCAGGGTTTCGGCCTGCGCGCGGTGAAGGACGACGCGGTCGGCTATGCCCATTCCTCCGACGTGTCGCTGCCGGCCCTGATGCGCGCCGCCGATGCGGTGAGCGCGGTCAGGGGCGGCTATTCCGGCACGTTCGCGAGCGCACCGCCGCACACCAACGTCCGACTCTATGGCGACGACAATCCGCTGGACGCCCCGGGCTTCGAAACCAAGGTCAAGCTGCTCGGCGAGATCGACGCGTATCTGCGCGACAAGGATCCGCGCGTGCGCCAGGTGACGGTGAGCCTGGGCGCGACCTGGCAGGTCGTGGAGATCCTGCGGCCCGACGGCGAGAGCTATCGCGACATCCGCCCGCTGGTGCGCGTGAACATCTCCGTCGTCGCCGGCCAGGGTGATCGCCAGGAGAGCGGCGGCAAGGGCTATGGCGGCCGCGAGGCCTATGCGCGCTTCATCGAGACCAAGGCGTGGCGCGAGGCCGCCGACGGCGCGCTGCGCGAGGCGCTGGTCAACCTGGAGTCTGTCCCCGCCCCCGCCGGCGAGATGGACGTCGTGTTAGGGGCCGGCTGGCCCGGCGTGATGCTGCACGAGGCCGTCGGCCACGGCCTCGAGGGCGACTTCAACCGCAAGAAGACCTCGGCCTTTGCCGGACTGCTGGGCAAGCCGGTCGCCGCCAAGGGCGTCACCGTGGTCGATGACGGCACCATGGCCTCGCGCCGCGGCTCGCTGTCGATCGACGACGAGGGCACGCCGACCAGCCGTACCTTGCTGATCGAGGACGGCATCCTCGTCGGCTACATGCAGGACCGCCAGAACGCGCGGCTGATGAACATGGCGCCGACCGGCAACGGCCGCCGCCAGGGCTACGCACATGTGCCGATGCCGCGCATGACCAACACCTACATGCTGGCCGGCGAGCACGATCCGGCCGAGATCATCGCATCCGTCAAGAACGGCATCTATGCCGTCAATTTCGGCGGCGGCCAGGTCGACATCACCTCGGGCAAATACGTCTTCCAGTGCACCGAGGCCTACAGGATCGAGAACGGCAAGGTCGGTGCGCCGGTGAAGGGCGCGATGCTGATCGGCAATGGCCCGACGGATTTGAACCGCATCAGCATGATCGGCAACGATCTGTCGCTCGATACCGGCATCGGCACCTGCGGCAAGAACGGCCAGGGCGTGCCGGTCGGCGTCGGTCAGCCGACGCTTCGCATGGATCGCATCACCGTTGGAGGCACGGGCCGATGAGCCTCGACAAGATGTCCACGAGCAAGATCGGAACCAAGGCCGTGCGTAAGGAAACCACTTGGGGCGGTCAGCTTGCGCAACTCGCCGCCGTGGTGATGGTGGTGTTCGTCGCAAAGGGCGCGATCGCCGAGCCGTTCTACGTGCCGTCCGGCTCGATGGAGCCGACCCTGATGATCGGCGACGCCCTGCTGGCGTCGAAATTCCCCTATGGCTACGGCACCTCGTCGCTGCCGATGCAGATCACGCTGCCGGAGACGGGACGCCTGTTCGGCGAGACGCCGAAGCGCGGCGACGTCGTCGTGTTCCGCTGGCCGGGCGACAACTCGCAGGCCTGGGTCAAGCGCGTCGTCGGCCTGCCCGGCGACCGCATCCAGATGCGCCAGGGCCAGCTCTACATCAACGGCCAGGCAGCCGCGCTGAAGCCGGACGGCATCGGCGATGCCGAGGACGACACCGGCCGCAACGAGCCGGCCTATCGTTACGTCGAGACGCTGCCGAACGGCGTGTCGCATTTGATCTTCAAGATGCGCGACAACGGCCGGCTCGACAACACCCCGGAGGTGACCGTTCCGCCCGGCAAGCTGTTCGTGCTCGGCGATAACCGCGACAACTCCGCCGACAGCCGCGTTGCCTTGCGCGACGGCGGCGTTGGCCTGCTGCCGATCGACAACCTCGTGGGCCGCGCCGATGCCGTGGTCGGCTCCTGGGACCTCGGCTTCAAGAACCAGCCGGTCTGGGCCTGGCTGTCGGGCTTCCGGCTGGATCGCTTCTTCACCGCGGTGCGCTGAGCGGATCGCGGCCGTGACCTTCGACGATGTCAGGGCGCTTGCGCTGACATGGCCGGAGGTCGAGGACGGCACGTCCTACGGGACGCCCGCGCTGAAGGTGCGCAAGAAGATGCTGGCGCGGCTGAAGGAGGACGGGGACAGCCTCGTCCTTCCGGGCGTGCCGCCGGACGAACGCGCGATGCTGGTCGAGACGCGTCCAAAGCTGCTCTATTTCACCGATCACTACCGCGACTATCCGATCGTGTTGCTGCGCCTGTCGAAGGCGAAGCGCGCCGACGCAGAGCCGCTGTTGCGCCGGCAGTGGCGGACGCTGGCGTCAAGGAGAGCCGTAGCCGCCTTCGATCGTGGCTGAAACGGGCTGCACGCCGTTCTCCATCTCGTGTATTGAACGTGTCGACGGCACCCATGTTCTGATGCCTTCGACCATCATGACCAAAGACGATTTCATCGCAGCCGCGCTGCGCAACCCCGTCAACACCGCGATCATGCGCGTGCTGCGTGAAACGGCCGTGCCCGATGCCTGGGTCGTCGCCGGCTGCCTGACTCAGAGCGTCTGGAACGTGCGGACCGGCCGTCCGATCGATCACGGCATCAACGACTACGACATCTTCTATTTCGATCCGGATACGTCGTGGGATGCTGAGGACGCCGTCATCCGGCGCATCACATGCTGCCTCCATGACATCGAAGCCAAGGTGGAGGTGCGCAACCAGGCCCGCGTCCATCTCTGGTATCCCGCCAAGCACGGTCGTCCCTACTCCGCCGTGTCGCGATCAACCGATGGAATCGACCGGTTTCTCACCGTCAACACGCAGGTCGGGCTCCGCCCCGCCGCCGATGGATATGAGCTCTATGCGCCCAAGGGCCTCGGTGACATCGCGCAGATGATCGTGCGGCCGAACCACACGGCCAATTTCTCGGCGACGAACTACATCGCCAAGGCGGAACGTTGGAAGGCACTGTGGCCTGAGATCACCGTGATCGTCGCGGAAGACTAACATTGTTGGACCAACACGTGAAACGACAGGGACGCAGGCGTCTTCGTTTGCCGTCCTATAGCCGGCCCGCAAAATAGCGGCCCTCGTCGCCCCGCGCTATCGCACCACGCCTGACGTGAACCCCGCGCGGCGCCGCGGCGGCTTGATCTCCTTCTTCAGGAAGCAATGCGCCTCCTTGCCGGCATAGCCGGGCCGCGAGAAGGTCCAGGCCCGGCATTTGTTGTCGCCGGTGCAGGCGGCCTTGCAGATCTCCTCGGCGTCGGCGGCCTTCTCTTCCTTCTTGTCCGCCGCCTTGTCACCGCTGCTCTTGTCGCCCTTGTCGGCGGCCTTCTCGGCCTTGTCGCCGCCCTTCAGATCGGTGGTCTTGATGTCGAAGCTGCGGTAGTCGCCGCCGGGACGGTCGATCGACGTCTCGACCGCATCGTTGCGGATCTCGACGACGCCCGCGCCACGCACGCCGGAAACGCAGCAATTGTCCGGCACGCGCGCCGGCACGCTGTTCTTGAGCCAGCACACCGCACCCGCTTCCATCACGGTCGGATAGTTGAAGCTCCAGGCGCGGCACCGCCGGTCGTGCTCGCACAGCAGCGCGCAATCGGCCGGGTCGCCGGAGGTGATCGGCGCGCTCATATAGTCGCCGCCGGGGCGATCGGAATAGGTCTGGGCTGAAGCCGGCGTCAGGCACACAGCCGCGAACAGGCACGCCAGTGCCCTCAGCCATGCCCCGATGAAGCGCCCCACGCGCCGCCGCTGAACCATCCGACCCATTGTTAGTGTTCGAGTTTTCTTGCGAGTTTTTAGGCAGTCATTTGATCGCCACGAACCTGTATGGCGGATGAACGGCCCGGACCGGTGGGAACAGCGGAAGGCAACGCAGCGGCGCCCAGGCGCTGAATCGAACCTGGGACACAAAGTGCAACAAAAAACAGCGGACCCAAGCCGCCAACCGCCTCAACGTGGAGCAGGCGGCGCAGCGAACCTGCGGCGGTCGCAGGCTCAGCCGTTCCGATCAGAACGCATATTCGTCGTAGGCCGGCTCGACCGAGCCGCCCCACGGGCCGTCGAACTTCTCCAGCATCTCCTCGGCCGGCGAGCGGCCGGAATCGATGATCTGGTCGAGCGGCTCGAGATAGCGGCTCTCGTCGCGGCCGAGATGGTCGATGCGGCCGCGCCGGCGCAGGCCGAGATGCGCCAGGGTGAGGCATTCCTTGGCGATCTCGAACACGTAGCGATTGCGAATACGCGCCTTGAAGCCGAGGCGCGGCACGTCGTCGCGCAGGTTCTGGCGCTCGAACGCGGTCCAGGTCTTGACTAGGTCCCAGGCCGCGTCGAGGCTGACGTCGTCGTAGAGCAGGCCGACCCAGAACGCCGGCAGCGCCGGCAGCCGGCCCCACGGCACACCGTCGGCACCGCGCATTTCCAGATAGCGCTTCAGGCGCACCTCCGGGAAGATCGTCGAGAGGTGATTGGCCCAATCCGACAGCGTCGGACGCTCGCCTGGCATCGCCGGGTTCTTGCCTTCGAAGAAGTCGCGGAACGAGGTGCCGGAGACGTCGATATAGGTCTCCTCGCGTTTCACGAAATACATGGGAACATCGAGCGCGTAGTCGACCCAGCGCTCGAAGCCCATGCCGTCCTCGAACGCCCACGGGATCATGCCCGAGCGCTGATTGTCAGTGTCGCGCCAGATCTCGGAGCGGAACGACAGGAAGCCGTTCGGCTTGCCTTCGGTGAATGGCGAATTGGCGAACAGTGCGGTCGCGATCGGCTGCAGCGCCACCGAGACCCTGAGCTTCTTGACCATGTCGGCTTCGGAGGAGAAGTCGAGATTGGTCTGAACGGTGCAGGTCCGGTACATCATGTCGAGGCCGTAACGGCCGACCTTCGGCATGTAGCTGGTCATGATCTTGTAGCGGCCCTTGGGCATCACCGGAATTTCGGCGCGCGACCAGGACGGCGTCATGCCCAAGCCGAGAAAGCCGATGCCGAGCGGAGTTGCGATCTCGCGTACCTGCGCCAGATGCGCCATCAGTTCCGCATGCGTCTGGTGCACGGTCTCGACCGGCGCGCCCGACAGCTCGAACTGGCCGCCCGGCTCCAGCGAGATGGCGCCGCCACCGGTGACATCATAGAGCCCGATGATGTTGCCGCGCTCCATGATCGGCTCCCAGCCGAGCAGGAGCTTCATGCCTTCGAGCAGCGCGCCGATGCCGCGCGCACCCTCGTAAGGGACCGGGCGGTGACCGTCGAGCGTGAACGGCGTCTTCTCGTGCTCGGTCCCGATGCGGAAGGCGGACGGCGGCTTCACGCCGGCCGCGAGCCACGCCACCAGTTCGTCGCGCGACTGCAGCGGGGTCATATCGATCTGGTCACGCGCCATGGGAGTCTCGGTTCAGAAGCGCTTCGAGGGTCGCGCGTGGTGACAGGAAGGGCCGCGGACCCCAGGGGGCCGCGGATGTGGATGGGAACGGATGCTTCATCGGGTCGCCGCGCCCTCTCCAGCCGCCAACGGAGCGGCCTGACCACAGGAGCAGCCAAGCCGATCCAGCAGCATGCAAAGCTTGGCGGCGTCGGTATCCGACAGCTTGGAGCCGACATGCTTCTCGATCGCGGCGGAATAGGCCGACCACATCCGCTTCTGCAGTTCGCGTCCGGCCTCGGTGATCTCGACGAACTGGCCGCGCTTGTCCATCTTGCATTCGCGCCGGACGACCAGACCTTCTTCGACCAGCCGGTCGATCAGCCGGGAAGTGGAATATTGCGGGATCAGCATCTGCCGCTCGAGCTCGACCGGGCGCAACTCGCCCGCGGGCGCCCGGGACAGCTCCAGCAGCGCATCATACCAGGCGAGCGGCGGAAAACCGGCCTTCTTCAGCTCCTGCTCGACGCAGTCCAGCACCCGGCTCTGGACCCGCATCAGGCGGATCCAGGCGGCGGTCGCCTCGGTCGATGGTTTGCGTTTCATGGGCCGGCTCGTATCCTTCAGGTCCTCGTTCTAGCGCATTCGATGCACCTGCATCAATCTTGACTATTCCATGCAAGTGCATGTAAGGGCGGGTGTGACGCCGCGATCGGTTCCAACCACGACGATGGTCTCACGGAGGGAATACCCAATGAAGCTTTATTATTCACCCGGCGCCTGCTCGCTCTCGCCCCACATCGCCCTGCTCGAGGCCGGCCTGCCCTACGATCTCGTCAAGGTCGACCTGCGCGCCAAGACCCTGGAAAATGGCGACGATTACCTCAAGGTCAATCCGAAGGGCCAGGTGCCGGCGCTCGGGTTGCCGAGCGGCGAGATCGTGACCGAAGGCCCGGTCATCGTCCAGATGATCGCCGACCGGGCGGCGACCAAGAACCTCGCCCCGGCGCGCGACAGCGGCGAGCGCTACAAGCTCTTGGAGTGGCTGAACTTCATCACCTCGGAGCTGCACAAGAATTTCAGCCCGATGTTCTCGCCGGTGCTCGCCGACGACGCCAAGGCGTTCTTCAAGGACCGCGTGATGGGCAAGTTCAAATATATCGACGGCCAGCTTGCCGGCCACGACTATCTGATGGGCCAGCAGTTCACGGTCGCCGACGGCTATCTGTTCACCATCCTGACCTGGGCGGACCGGATGAAGTTCGACCTGTCGGCGATGCCGAACCTAGTGGCCTACAAGAACCGCGTCGCCGCGCGGCCGAAGGTGCAGGAGGCGCTGACCAAGGAAGGGCTGATGAAGGCGGGGTGAGCGATTGCTTCTTACCGAAGCGATTGCGACGCCACGAAGCCGGTGAGCTCCCCTCCCCCTTGCGGGGAGGGGTCGGGGGTGGGGGTCCACACGATGACTCTAGCCGAGTAAAGGGACCTTATTCCGCCACCGAATATGATGACGCCATGGCCCTTCCATTTGACATTTCCAGGCTGACGACAAAGGAACGGCTCTCGTGGGCCTGTTGCGGGACAGCCTTGCACCTGAAGACGCGCGATTGACGTCGGCTCAAGAAGTTTGGTTGGCTCGTCGCTTGGCTGGCTTCGATGCGGATGCGCGAGGCGCTGTGCCGTGGAGGATATCGACCGCGATCTTTTCACCCGAGCTCACGCTGAGACGCCGAGGTGAGGGGCATCTTCAAATCATCGAGACCTTTTGCTGAGACCCCCACCCCCGACCCCTCCCCGCAAGGGGGGAGGGGAGCGCACCGTCGATGCGGTGCTATCGAGACTCATCAGGCAGCCCGCAATCGTCAAGCCGCCGCCTTCTTCGGCGGGAAACGGCCGTAGAAGGTTTCGCCCTTGGCGGCCATCTCTTCCAGCAGCTTCGGCGGGGCGAAGCGCGAGCCGTACTTCTCTGTGAACTTGTGGCACAGCTCGACGAACTTCTTCGTCCCCATGAAGTCGATGTAGGACAGCGTGCCGCCGGTGAACGGCGCGAAGCCGAAACCGAGGATGGAGCCGACATCGGCCTCGCGCACGTCGGTGATGACGTGGTCTTCGACGGTGCGCGCGGCTTCCACCGCCTGCACCACCAGGAAGCGCTGCTTCAGTTCCTCGACGTCGAGCGTGTCGGGATCGAGATGCTTCGGCTGCAACGACGGCAGCTCCGGCCACAGGCTCTTCTGACCCTTGCCCTTCTCGGGATAGTCGTAAAAGCCTTTGGCGTTCTTGCGGCCGAAGCGGCCCTGCTTCTCGACCAGCTCGACCATCAGCTTCTTGTGGTCCTGGTTGATCGCGTTGGGTCCGAGATCGTGCTCGGTCGCCTTCATGATCTTGAGGCCGAGATCGAGCGCGACCTCGTCCGACAGCGACAGCGGGCCAACCGGCATGCCGGCCATCTTGGCCGCGTTCTCGATCATCGCCGGCGGCACGCCTTCGAGGAACATCTCGTTGCCCTCGGCGATGTAGCGCATCACGCAGCGGTTGGCGAAGAAGCCGCGGGAGTCGTTGACCACGATGGGCGTCTTGCCGATGGTGCGGACATAGTCGAGCGCGGTCGCCAGCGCGACGTCGCCGGTGGCCTTGCCCATGATGATCTCGACCAGCATCATCTTCTCGACCGGCGAGAAGAAGTGGATGCCGATGAAGCGGCCCTGGTCCTTGAACTCCTCGGCCAGCGAGGTGATCGGCAAGGTCGAGGTGTTGGAGGCGAAGATCGCGCCGTCCTTCAGATGCTGCTGCGCCTTGGCGTAGGTCTCGGCCTTGACCTTGCGGTCCTCGAACACGGCCTCGATGACCAGGTCGCAATCCTTCAGCGCGGCGTAGTCGGCGGTCGCGGTGATGCGGCCCATGATCGCCTCCGCCTCGCCCGGCTTGGCGCGGCCCTTCTTGACCAGACCATCGACCACGCTCTGGGCATGCGCCTTGCCCTTGTCGGCGCTCTCCTGGTCGCGATCGATCAGCACGACCTCGAGGCCGCCGCGGGCCGAGACGTAGCCAACGCTGGCGCCCATGAAGCCGGCGCCGATGACGGCGATCTTCTTCAGCTTGCTTGGCGGCACGTCGGCCGGACGACGCGCGCCCTTGTTCAATTCCTGCATCGACAGGAACAGGCTGCGGATCATCGCTGCGGCTTCCTTGGAGCGCAGGATGTGGGCGAAGTAGCGCGACTCGACGCGCAGCGCGGCGTCGATCGGCAACTGCAGGCCCTCATAGACGCAGCTCATGATGGCGCGCGCGGCCGGATAGTTGTCGTAGGTCTCGCGGCGGTAGATGGCGTTGCCGGCCGGGAACATCATCATGCCGTTCTTCGAGAACACCGGGCCTCCGGGCAGCTTGAAGCCCTTCTCGTCCCACGGCTGAACGGCCTTGCCGCCGGCCTTGATCCAGTCCTTGGCGGCCTTGATGAGGTCAGCCGCCGGAACGATGGCGTCGACCAGCTTCAAGGCCTTAGCCTTGTCGAGGGTGAGCGCCTCGCCCTTCAACAGCAGGTTCATCGCGTCCTGCGGCTGCACGATGCGCGGCACGCGCTGGGTGCCGCCGGCGCCGGGGAACAGGCCGACCTTGATCTCGGGCAGGCCGAGACGGGTCTTCGGGTTCTCGGCCGCGACGCGGTGATGGCAGGCCAAGGTCAGCTCGAAGCCGCCGCCGAGCGCGAGGCCGTTGATCGCGGCGACCCACGGCTTGCCGGAGGTCTCCATCGCCCGGTAGATCTGCGAGAAGCGCCGGCTGTTGTCGAACAGCATCTGGTTGGCGGCTTCCTCGCCCTTGCCCTTCAGCACCTCGGCATAGGAGCGGTTCATGCCCTCGAGCATGGACAGGTCGGCGCCGGCGCAGAACGCCTCCTTGGCCGAGGTGATGACGACGCCCTTGATGGCGGCGTCAGCAGTGGTCTCCTTGACGATGGTCTCGAGTTCGATCGCCGAGGTCTCGTCCAGCACGTTCATCGAACGTCCCGGGATGTCCCAGGTGATCAGCGCAATGCCGTCGGCATCGGTTTCGAGCTTGAAGTTCTTGAAGGCCATGTGGTGCTCCCTCGTGCCTGCAGCCGGTCGGCGCGGCAAAAAATCCTGCGATCGTAGGGTGGGCAAAGGCGCCCTTGCGCCGTGCCCACCGACGGTGTCGATGAAGACGATGGTGGGCACGCTTCGCTTTGCCCACCCTACGTTAGGGGTTCGTCACACCCGCTCGATGATGGTCGCGGTGCCCATGCCGCCGCCGATGCACAGCGTCACCAGCGCGGTGGCCTTGCCGGTACGCTCGAGCTCGTCGAGCACGGTGCCCAGGATCATCGCGCCAGTGGCGCCGAGCGGATGGCCGAGCGCGATGGCGCCGCCATTGACGTTGATCCTGTCCTTGTCGATCTCGAACGCCTGCATGTAGCGCAGCACGACCGAGGCGAACGCCTCGTTGAGCTCGAACAGGTCGATGTCCGAGGTCTTCATGCCGGAGCGCTCGAACAGCTTCTCAGTGACGTCGACCGGGCCGGTCAGCATCATCGCCGGCTCGGATCCAATATTGGCGAAGGCGCGGATTTTCGCGCGCGGCTTCATGCCATACTTCGCCCCGGCCTCCTTGCTGCCGAGCAGCACCGCACCGGCGCCGTCGACGATGCCCGAGGAGTTGCCGGCGTGATGCACGTAGTTGACGCGCTCGATCTCCGGATGCGACTGGATCGCCACCGCATCGAAGCCGCCCATCTGCGCCATCGCCGCGAATGACGGCTGCAACTGCGCCAGCGACTGCATCGTCGTCGACGGGCGCATGTGCTCGTCCTTGGCGAGGATGGTCAGGCCGTTGATGTCCTTGACCGGAACGACAGACTTGTCGAAGCGGCCTTCCTCCCAGGACTTCGCCGCGCGCTGCTGGCTCTGCACCGCGTAGGCGTCGACGTCGTCGCGCGAGAAGCCGTACTTCGTCGCGATCAGATCGGCGGAGACACCCTGCGGCATGAAGTAGGCCGGCACCGCCATCGACGGGTCCATCGGCCAGGCGCCGCCGGAGGCGCCGATGCCGACGCGGCTCATCGACTCCGCGCCGCCGCCGATGACCAGCTCATGCTGGCCGCTCATGATCTGCGCGGCGGCGAAATTCACGGCGTCGAGGCCGGAGGCGCAGAAGCGGCTGATCTGAATGCCCGGGACGGCGTCGCCGAGACCCGCATTCAGCGCGGCGAAACGCGCGATGTCCGAGCCGGCCTCGCCGACCGGATCGACCACGCCGAGCACGACGTCATCGACCGCGTCCTCGGGAATGTTGTTGCGGTCCTTGAGCGCCTTCAAAGGCACCGTGGCGAGCGCGAGCGCGGTCACCTCATGCAGGCTGCCATCGGATTTGCCGCGGCCGCGGGGGGTACGCACGTGGTCGTAGATAAAGGCCTCAGGCATCACGCCCTCCTCATCTGATCGGATTCGTTGTTGTTGGTGTTCGACGGTAGCCGGCGCGCGAGCGGCGCACCGGCTCCCGCCGCAGCATCAGAAGGCTTCCGCCGGCAGCTCCATCACGGTCGCACAGCCGGCCTGCAGGCGGGCGAGATGCGCGGCCGTCTCAGGGATCACGCGCTCCATGAAGAATCGGCCCGTGACCAGCTTCGTGGTCAGATAGGTCGAGCTGTCGCCGGCCGCAATCTTGTCCTGCGCGACCTTGGCCATCTTCGCCCACATGTAGCCGAAGGTGACCAGCGCAAAGAGATGCATGTAGTCGGTCGCGGCGGCGCCGGCATTGTCCGGCTTGGTCATCGCGTTCTGCATCAGCCACGTGGTGGCCTGCTGCAGATGGCCGAGCGCGGTCGACAACGGGGCGACGAACGGCTTCATCGCATCATTGCCGCCCTGCTCCTTGGCGAACGAGCCGACCTCGGCGAAGAACGCCATCACGGCGCGGCCGCCGTCGCGCGGCAGCTTGCGGCCGACGAGATCCAGCGCCTGGATGCCGTTGGCGCCCTCGTAGATCATCGCGATGCGGGCATCGCGCACGAACTGCTCCATGCCGTGCTCGGCGATGTAGCCGTGACCGCCATACATCTGCTGCGCCTGAACGGCGTTGGCGAAGCCCATGTCGGTCATGTAGCCCTTCATGACCGGGGTCATCAGGCCCATGTGGTCGTCGGCGGCCTGGCGGTCCTTCGGGTCCTGCGAGCGGTGCGCGACGTCGCTCTTCAGCGAGGTCCAGACGACCATGGCGCGGGCGGCCTCGTTGAAGGCGCGGATCGACAGCAAGGTGCGGCGCACGTCGGGATGCACGATGATCGGATCGGCGGCCTTGTCGGGCGCCTTGGGCCCAGTCAGCGAGCGGCCCTGGATGCGCTCGCGCGCATAGGCGACCGCGTTCTGATAGGCGACCTCGGACTGCGCGAGCCCCTGCACGGCGACGCCGAGCCGGGCCTCGTTCATCATCACGAACATGCCCTGCATGCCCTTGTTCTCTTCGCCGATCAGCCAGCCGGTGGCGTTGTCGTAGTTCATCACACAGGTCGAGTTGCCGTGGATGCCCATCTTGTGCTCGATCGATCCGCAGGTCACTCCGTTGCGCGCGCCGACGGTGCCGTCCGGATTGACCATGAATTTCGGCACCACGAACAGCGACACGCCCTTGATGCCGGCGGGCGCGCCCTCGATGCGGGCGAGCACGAGATGGATGATGTTGGAGGCCAAGTCGTGCTCGCCGGCCGAGATGAAGATCTTGGTGCCGGAGATCTTGAAGCTACCGTCGGGCTGGCGCACCGCCTTGGTGCGCAAGAGACCGAGATCGGTGCCGCAATGCGGCTCGGTGAGGTTCATGGTGCCGGTCCACTCGCCCGCCACCATCTTCGGCACGTAGGTCTTCTTCTGCTCCTCATTGCCATGCACGATCAGCGCGGCGGTGGCGCCCATGGTGAGGCCGCCATACATCGAGAACGCCATGTTGGCAGAGCACTGGAATTCGTTGACGGTCTGGCTCAATGTCACCGGCAGGCCCTGCCCGCCATATTCGGTCGGCGCCGACAGGCCAAGCCAGCCGCCCTCGACGATCTGCTTGTAGGCCTCCTTGAAGCCCTTCGGCGTGGTCACGCTGCCGTCGTCATGGCGCTTGCAGCCTTCGAGATCGCCCACGCGATTCAGGGGGTGCAGCACCTCTTCGGCGAGCTTGGCGGCCTCGCCGAGGATCGCCTCGCGGACATCGGCCGAGGCATCGGAGAAGCCCGGCAGATTGTCGTAGCGGTCGATCTGGAACACGTCGTTGAGCAGGAAGGTGACATCTTCCACGGGGGCTTTGTAGATCGGCATCGGCGTCTCCGGCAGGAAGGCTGAAGTTTCAGACTGAAATTGTGCGGACGCGGCAGGCAATGCTGGCCGCGGACTGTAGCGACTTCTAAGAGCTTGCGGCAGCCATTCGTTTGCGGCTGTCGGTCACATCACGACGGCTTGCTCATCGCGGCCAGCTGTTCGCCCATCAGGCGGTGCAGCAGGTTGATGGCCTTGAGCGGCCGCACCATGACCTTGAAATGGGTAATGCGGCCGGCGTCATCGAAGGTGATGATGTCGACGCCGTTGAGCTTGATGCCCTCGATCTCATTCTCGAATTCGAGCACGGCGCCCGTGGCGTTACGCCACTCCCCGACATACTTGAATCCGGGACCGCCTAAGACTTTCTCAGCACTCGCGAGATATTTGAAGGTGATGTCGCGGCCGCGCTGCGGCGTATGCACGACGGGACTCTCGAACACGGCGTCCGGGTGCAGCAGCTCCCGCAGCGCGCCGAGATCGTGAGACCTCATATAGCCGTACCATCCATCGAGGCCGGTCATTGTCATTGGGCGTCTCCTCAGGGCGGAACAGGCCAGCACCACAACCACCCCATATGCACATTGACGCATATGCGCCAATGTGCATAATGTCAAGCGTGGAGCGGGGCAGAACACGATCAGAAAAACGGGAGCAGTTTCCGGCCATGGCCCTCGGCGACGCCATCCTCGCCTGCCTCACCGAACATCCGATGACGGGCTACGAGCTCGCCAAGACGTTCGATTCCTCGATCGGCTTCTTCTGGAAGACGGACCACCAGCAGATCTACCGCGAGCTGTCGCGGCTGCGCGACCGCGGCTACATCCAGGGTCGCGAGGTGGTGCAGACCGGCAAGCCCAACAAGCTGGTCTACACATTGACCGCGGAGGGCCGCGCGGCGTTTCGCAGCTGGGCGGCGCGGCCGAGCACGCCGGCCTCGACGAAGGACGATCTTCTCGTCCGGCTCTATGCACTGGGCGCCGCCGACATCGGGCCGATCCGGGCCGACCTGATGGCGCGGCTCGAGCATCATCGCGACCGCGCCGAGCGCTACGATCGCATCCTCAAGAAGCATTATGCGGACGGCAACGTGGCCCCGGCCGATATGGGCAAGCTCCTCAACCTGCGTCTCGGCCTGCGCCACGAACGCATGGTGGCGGAATGGTGCGAGGAAGCGATCACCGCGCTCTCGACGATATCCGGCGCGAGCAGCGTGCGGCCGCTCGATCCATCATCGCGTGAAAATGCCGGCTGATACCCGCCGTTCGATAGGGCAAAACTTCTGACCGCGCCGGCGGTAAACTTAACGCGTTATTTACCGTAAAAGTCAAAAGTCGGGACCTGGAGCAGACGATCTGCGCGGACCCGTTCATGTTCATGTCCGGGACGCGTGGAGAGGCTGGAGGCGCTTGGTGGAGCGCTGGAAGCGGAACCGGACGAGACATGAATTCGCGCGTACCGTGGAGTAATGAAGGCATCGACCCGTCCGTCCGTGAAAGGGCCGAGGCCGCGGCGCAACGCGCCGGCATGACGCTGAACGACTGGATCAACTCCACGCTCGGCGCATCTACCCCGCCCGACTTCCGTGGCAGCCACGCGCCGCGCAGCACGCCGACCGTCAGCCGCGATGCCCGCGAGGTGACCGACATCCACCAGCGGCTCGACTCCATCGCACGGCAGATCGAGCAGATGTCGCGCCCCGTCTCGCGCAAGGATGCGCCACGCGACGAGCAGGGCGTCGCGCGTCAGCTGAATGATGCGATCTCGCGGCTCGACGCCCGCCTGTCACAGATCTCGACGCCGCTGCGCAAGCCGGACACCGAAGACCGCTATCGTGGTCCTGACGGCGTCGAGCGCGCCGCTGCGCAGCTCTACCGGCCCGCCCAGCCGCTCAGCGCGGGTTCGTTCGACGTGGCCGTCGCGGAAATCAGCGCCCGCCAGAGCGAGCTCGACAATGCGCGCCCGCTGCCGCCGCACCAGGCGCCGCCGACCGCGCCTGCCATGGCATCCGCAGCAGCGCCGTTGATGACCCCGATCAGCGCGCCGCTGACGCCGCCGCAACCGGCAGCCCCCACTCCCGATTTCTCGCTGCTCGAACGCCATCTGCTCAAGATCACGAGCCAGATCGAGGCGCTGCATCGCCCCGACGACGGCATCGAGCAGTCGATCGCCGGCTTCCGCAACGAGCTCTCCGAGATTCGTCACGCCATCACCGAGGCGATGCCGCGCCGGGCGATCGAGTCGATCGAGAACGAGATTCGCTCGCTGTCGCGCCGCATCGACGAGAACCGCAACACCGGCGTCGACGGCCAGGCACTGGCCGGGATCGAGCGCGCGCTGACCGACATCCGCGAGGTCGTCGGCTCGCTGAAGCCTGCCGAGCAGCTCGCCGTCTATGACGAGGCGATCCGCAATCTCGGCGCCAAGCTCGACCTGATCCTGCGCGCCAATGACGACCCCGGCACCGTGCAGCAGCTCGAAAGCGCCATCGCGGCGCTGCGTGCGATCGTCGCCAATGTCGCCTCCAACGACGCCCTGGAACGGCTGTCGGACGATCTTCGGCAGCTGTCGTCGAAGGTCGACCAAGTCACGCAGGCGCGCGACAATCACGAGTCGTTCCATGATTCCTTTGCGGCGCTCGAACAGCGCATCGCCGCGCTGACCTCGACGCTGGAGAGCCGCGAGCCGCCGCCGGCAGCGCGCGACAACACCGCCCAGATCGAGGACGCGCTGCGCGGCCTGTCCGACCGCATCGACCGCCTGCAGGTCGGCAACGACGGTTCATCGGCGATCACCCATCTCGAACAGCGGATCAGCTATCTGCTGGAGCGGCTCGAGGCCGCCAACGACCCGCGCGGCGGCAACATGACCCGCGTCGAGGACGGCCTGCAGGACATCCTGCGCTATCTCGAACGGCAGCAGGCGACATTCGCAGCGCTGGCGGAGAGCCGCTCGCAGCGCGAAACGTCGCAGGACGGCGGCCTGATCGACATGGTCAAGCGCGAGCTGTCCGACATCCGCTTCAGCCAGACCGAGACCGACCGCAACACCCAGGACTCGCTCGAGGCCGTCCACAACACGCTGGGGCACGTCGTCGACCGCCTCGCCATGATCGAAGGCGACCTGCGCAATGTGCGCGCCACCGCGGGCCCGCCGGCCGCGCTGCCGCCGCTGGCACCGCCAATCGAGTCGCCGATGCCGGCTGCACGCGCGCCGGCGCCCCAGGCCCATGCCGAGCCGGCCAGGCCAGAGCCTGCCTACCGGCCGGAGCTGCCCAATCCGGCGGCCGAGCAGCCAGCGGGACAGATTGTCGCTCCGGCCGCGGGTCAACAGGCGTTCGCGGCCGCCTCGCGCGACTTCCACGCCGCTCAGGCGCCGGCGGCTGCCATGCCGCCGCCGATTCCGCCGAAGGCAATCGCCGACATCCTGGAGCCGCACGCGGCACAGGCGCCCCGCGCGACCATCATCGTCCCCGAGCTGCCACCGGATCATCCGCTTGAACCGGGCACCCGTCCGCCTGGCCGGACCGCATCGCCCGCCGAGCGGATCGCCGCGTCCGAGGATGCGCTGAGCGAGCTTCCCGCCGGCAAGCGGGAGCCGGTGTCGACGTCGAGCTTCATCGCGGCTGCGCGCCGCGCGGCGCAGGCCGCGGCGGCTGCACAGCCCGTTGACGCCAAGAAGGCGAAGAAGGACAAGCCGAAGGAGAAGGCCAAGGAGCCGCCCAAGGACGTCGTCAAGGAAGTCGCCAGCGACGTCGCCAAGCCCAAGGCCAAACCCAAGGACAAGCCGACGTTCGCTCTCACCGCTGAGGGTGACGAGGAGGTCTCGACCATCGGGTCGAAGATCCGTTCGCTGCTGGTCGGTGCCAGCGTCGTGGTGATCGTGCTCGGCACCTTCAAATTTGCGATGTCGCTGCTCGACAGCGGCAGCACGCCGCCGCCGATCTCGCCGATGGAAACCCAGGGCGAGGCGCCCCGGGCGCAGATGCCGTCGGCCTCGCCGGGCCTGTCGCCGCGGCCGACGACGCCCGACCAGAGCGTGCCGTCGTTGACGTCGCCGACGCCGATCGACCGTCAGTCCTACAACCGGGCCATGCCGAGCGAAGCGGAGACGATCGCGATGCTCGCGATCCCGCAGGACGTCGAAAAGCCGGCCACGGTACCCGCTGCCGTCCCCACTGATGTCACCGGCACGATCCCAACCGCCGCCAACGGCCAGAAGCTCGGTCTGGTGCAGGTGCCCGCCTCCGAGAAGCTGCCCGATGCCATCGGCGGACTGGCGCTGCGCAACGCCGCTCTGAAGGGTGATCCGACCGCCGCCTACGAGGTCGGCGTGCGCTTTGCCGAGGGCAAGGGTGTCGCGGCGAACTATGAGGAAGCCGCGAAGTGGTATGACCGCGCGGCACAGGCGGGGCTGATCCCGGCGGTCTTCCGTCTCGGCACCTTCTACGAGAAGGGTCTCGGCGTGAAGAAGGACGCCGACATCGCCCGCCGCTACTACGTCGTCGCCGCCGAGCGCGGCAGCGCCAAGGCGATGCACAATCTCGCCGTGCTGGATGCCGACGGCGGCGGCAAGGGCGCGAACTACAAGAGCGCCTCGCAATGGTTCCGCAAGGCCGCCGAGCGCGGCGTCGCCGACAGCCAGTTCAACCTCGGCATTCTCTATGCCCGTGGCATCGGCGTCGAACAGAACCTCGCCGAGTCCTACAAATGGTTCACCCTGGCCGCAGCGCAGGGTGACGTCGATGCCGGGCGCAAGCGCGACGATGTCGCCAAGCGGCTCGATGTCCAGTCGCTCGCCGCGGCCAAGCTCGCGATCCAGACCTTCACGGTCGAACCGCAGCCCGACGACGCCGTGAATGTGCCGGCACCCGCCGGCGGCTGGGATGGCACGCAGGCGATCGCCAAGGCAGCCGCGGCCAAGGCGGCGCTGGCGAAGCGCGCGGCTGCGACGGCGCTGCGCTGACGAGGGCATTTCTCTGGGCAGGCTGACGAGCGCTCGCGCGCGGCCTGCAAAATCCTCCTGGCTTGCAATCGCGCCGCCATAGTGTCGCGCGGTCGATCGATATAGGTTGTCGCGGCGGATCATCACGAGCGCCGCGAGGGAGCATCGACGCGTGTCAGCGGGGAACGAACAACACGACGGCGCGCGCTTCCTGCAGTCGCCGACGGGCCCCCGCGTGCCGCCGCGGACCACGGCGAACGTCGCCCCCGCTCCGCCTCCTCGCCAACCAATCCAGCAAGTGACCGACGGATATCCTGCGGCGTTCCGATGGCGTCGGCTGGCTTCCGTCATTTTCTTCGTTGCAATCGTGCTCGGCGGGGGCATTCGCGCCTACCGCGACCTGTCGCGACCCGACGCCTGGTCGTTCTGGAAGGATCAGTACATCTCGCCGAGTCTGTCGGCGGCGCTGGTCGCCGCCCCCGTGCTTGCCGGGCTGGGCGACAGGCGCGCCGTGCTCGCCGTCAGCGGCCCCATCGGACCCGCGGCGGCCGGCTGGCTGCGCGAGCGGATCAGCGAGGCCCATCTCAAGCCGGGCGACGTGATCCTGCTGTCCTCGCCCGGCGGCAACCTCGACCAGGGAGTGCTGATGGGCGAGATCATCCGCGCTCACGGACTCGCCACCGCCATCGGCGTGGCCGACAATTCCGGCCGCATCCGTCCGGGCTTCTGCGCCAGCGCCTGCGTGTTCGCCTTTGCCGGCGGGCAGACCCGCTATGGCCTCGATGGCTCGGCGCTCGGCGTGCACCGCTTCACGTCGGAGGCCCGTGGCGCCGACGCGGTCGCCGACACCCAGCGCGTGACCGGCGCCATCCTCGGCTATATGACGCGCATGGGCGTATCGTCGCAGGTCATCGAGGCGATGTCGCAGACCCGCGAGATCCGCTGGCTCGATCCGAGCGATGCCGAGGCCATGAGGCTGGTGACCGCGCCGCTCAAGGCCCTTTGACGGAGCGCCCAGACCCCCACGCTCGGCGCCGGTGGATGTCACTTTGGGCGGGAATGACTGATCCCTTCGCTCCCATTTTCGGTTATGCAGGAGCCCGGCGTCCTGCTTCGCATGCGCGGGATGCTCGCTCGAAGGTTCGCAGAGGCCGCGCCGATGCAGATTTATCTTCCGATCGCCGACATCCCGGTCAACATCTTCCTGTTGCTGGCGATGGGCGCGGCCGTCGGCTTCGTCTCCGGCATGTTCGGCATCGGCGGCGGGTTCCTGATGACGCCGCTCCTGATCTTCGTCGGCATCACGCCCGCGGTCGCGGTCGCCTCGGTCTCCAGCCATATCGCCGCCTCCTCGTTCTCCGGCGCGCTGTCCTATTGGCGGCGGCGCGCGATCGATCCCTCGCTGGCCTCGGTGTTGATGATCGGCGGCGCGCTCGGCACCGGGCTCGGCGTCGCCACCTTCACCCTGTTGCGTTCGCTCGGCCAGCTCGATCTGATGATCGCGCTGTCCTATGTCGCCCTGCTGACGAGCGTCGGCGGCACCATGTTCTGGGAAGGCCTGCGCGCGATGATGCGCGCGCGCCAGGGCGCGGTCGCGACCGTGCGGCGTCCGGGCAGCCATGTCTGGATCCACGGCCTGCCGCTGAAGATGCGCTTCAAGCGCTCGAAGATCTACGTTTCGGTCATTCCGGTGGTCGCCATCGGCCTCATCATCGGCTTCCTCGGCGCCGTGATGGGCATCGGCGGCGGCTTCATTCTGGTGCCCCTGCTGATCTACCTGCTGCGCGTGCCGACCTCGACCGTCATCGGCACCTCGATGGTCCTGACGCTCGCGACCATGATGATCGCGACCATGCTGCACGCGATGAGCAATCATCTGGTCGACGCCGTGCTGGCGCTGATCCTGATGGTCGGCGGCGTCACCGGCGCGCAGTTCGGGGCCCGCGCCGGCCAGATGATCCGCGGCGAGCAGCTGCGGCTGCTGCTCGGCCTGCTGATCCTCGCCGTCGGCATCCGGTTCGCGATCGAGCTCGTGATCAAGCCCGACGACCTGTTCACGATCCGCGAGACCGAGATCAGCCGATGACGCCGCTCCGCCTCGCCAGCCTCACCTTCATGCTGCTGCTTGCCGGCGCCGCATCGGCGCGCGCCGAGCGGCTGATCGTCTCGGTCTCCAACCATCGCGTGACGGTGACGCCGAACTATTCCGGCGAGGAGCTGGTGCTGTTCGGCTCGGTCGAGAAGGACGTCCAGACCCCACCGGGCCGCACCGCCTATGACCTCGTCGTCACCGTCCGCGGGCCGCGCGCCGACATGGTGACGCGGCGCAAGGAGCGCAAGTTCGGCATCTGGATCAACACCGACTCGCGCCAGTTCCTCAAGGTGCCCGGCTATCTGGCGCTGTTCGCCAACCGCCCGTTCGACACGATGGCCGCGCCCGAGGTGCTGCGCCGGCAGCAGCTCGGACTCAACAACGTGCTGCTGACCCAGCGCGTCGGTCCCGACTATGCCGACGTGGTCCCGAACGACGCGTTCCGTAGCGCTTTCGTGCGACTGCAGTCGCAGCACGGCCTGTATCGCGAGGACACGTCCGCGGTGACCCTCCTGACGCCGACCCTGTTCCGTACTGGCATCCCTCTGCCCGCTGCGGTGCCGATCGGCACCTATGAGGTCGAGATCAAGCTGCTCGCCGACGGCGCGCTGGTCACCAAGACCGAGACCGCGTTCGAGATCGTCAAGGTCGGCTTCGAGCAGTTCGTCGCGAACTCAGCGCGGCAGAACGGCTTCGTCTATGGTCTCGTCACCGCCGCGATGGCACTGATGACGGGATGGATGGCCTCGATCGTGTTCCGTCGGGATTGATCTTTTCCGCCTCATTGCGAGGAGCTGGGCGACGAGGCGATCACCGTCCTCACACCGGGCTCCAGAAGCTTCAGCCGCGCACCGAACCCGAGCGCATCGAAGGTCTTGCGCAGATCCTGCGCGTCCTGGCGGAAATGGGCCCAGCCGTCCGTGTGAACCGGAACGATGGCGGCCTCGGCAAACACGCGCGCGGTCTCGACCGTGTCGTTGGTATCCATGGTGAGATGGAACGGCCCGCGTGTCTGCGCCGCTCCGGCAAAGGGCATCACGACGCCAGGCTTGAAACGCCGCGCCACCTCCGCCACGCCGTCATAGAACACCGTGTCGCCACTGACATAGACGGTCGCGCCCTGCTGCGGGATGAGGACGAAGCCGATCACATCGCCCGCGAGCGGCTCGATGCCGGCGGGACCATGGCGCGCCGGCGTCGCCGCGACCGTCAATGTCCTGCCGCCCTTGCCGAGCTGCGTCGTCTGCCACGGCGCCAATCCTTCCGCCGGCGCACCGAGCCTGCCTGCGCCGACTTCCGTCGTGAGCACGCGCGGTGCACGTGTCAGGAAGGCGCGGCCGCCGTGGTCGAGATTGTCGGAATGCTGGTCATGGCTCAGCAGCACGGCATCGACCTCGCCGATCGCCTCCGCGGTCATCGCCGGTCCAGTGAGCTTCTCCAGCACGACATGCGGCAATTCATAGCGGCCGGGAGCATCGAATGTGGGATCGGTCAGCAGGCGGAAGCCATCGATTTCGATCAGGGCGGTCGGGCCGCCGATCAGGGTGATCGCAACGCTCATGATGATGCTCCAACGGTTCGGGCCGGCGCCCGCGTGACCAGATAGATCCCGAGCGCGACGGGAACGACGCCGAGCAGGTCCTGCAGCGCCACGTGCTCGCCGAGCACCAGGAAGGCGAAGATCATCGCCAGCGGCGGCATCACGAAATGATAGGCGCTGGCGGCGGTCGCGCCGCATACTTTCAAGAGATGGAACCAGAGCACATAGGCCAGGATCGAGCCGCCGAGCACGAGGAAGGCGAACGCGCCGATCAGTTGCGCATTCGGCACGATCTCGCCCACGTGCGACACGCCGAGCGCGACCGGCCATAACACCAGCCCGGCTGAGAGGTTCTGGATGCCGTTGCCGACCCACAGGCTGCCCTTCGGGGCGAGCTGCTTGAACAGGATGGTGCCGGTCACGATCGAGGCCAGCGCCGCCAGCGTATAGAGAATACCTTCGAGCTGGTCGGTCCCGACGGACATGCGGTGCCAGACGATCATGGCGACGCCGATGGTGCCGAGCGCGAGGCCTGAGATTTTGCGCAGGGTCAGCGGCTCGCCCAGCAGCAGCGCCGCGAACACCGCGGTGAATACGGGATTGGCCGAGACGATCAGGCCGCCGAGCCCCGCCGACACCGTCTGCAGCCCGGTGTAGCCGAGACTGAGATACAGCGCGTTGTTGGCGATGCCGATGATCGCGAACACGGCCGCATCGCGCCAGCTCATGCGCAGCTCGCCCCGGACTGCCGACACCACGACAATGAGGACGCCGGCGAGCGAGAACCGCGCCGCGAGCAGCAAGAGCGGCGGGCAATAGGTCACGCCGACCTTGCCGGCGACGAAGGCGAAGCTCCACAGCAGGCAGAACAGGCCGATTTCGAGCGGCAGCAGGTTCGACTTCATCGGGGTCACGGCAACCGAGGAAACGGACGACATCGGAGCTCTCCTTCGTCGCCGGTGTAGGGCTGTTCTTTCCCATTTGGAAATTAAATGATAGACTGACACTCAGTGGTTTTCCGAATGGAGGTCCCGCGTGCTCGATCTGGACCTGTTGCGCAGCTTCGTCTCGGTGGTCGAGGCCGGCGGCTTCACCCGCGCCGGTGAGCGCGTCCACCGCACGCAATCAACGATCAGCCAGCAGATCCGGCGGCTCGAGGAGGATCTGGGCCAGACGCTGCTCAACCGTGACGGCCGCGAGGTCACGCCGACCGAGGCCGGCGAGCGGCTGCTGTCCTATGCCCGCCGCCTGCTGGCACTCGCCGAGGAGGCCCGCGATGTCGTGGCGCGGCCCGGACCCGACGGCGCGGTGAAGCTCGGCATCCCCGAGGATTTCGCGGCCTACCGGCTCGCCAAGCTGCTCGCCGCGTTCGCACGCGCCCATCCCGATCTCAGGCTCGACGTCCGCGCCGACCAGAGCCTCAACCTGAAGCGCGACATCGAGCGCGGCGATCTCGATCTGGCGCTGCTCAAGCGCGGCGTCGACGACACCAGGGCAGCGATCGCGGCGTGGCCGGAGCGGGTCTATTGGGTGACCAGCAAGGCCCATCCCGTCGACCTCGACGCCCGCTCGCTGCCGCTGATCGGCTTCCCGCTCGGCTGCCTCTATCGGACCCGGGCGATCCATGCGCTGGAGAGCGAGGGGCGCGCCTGGCACATGGCCTACACATCGTCGAGCCTCGCCGGCATCCAGGCCGCGGTCGCCGCCGGCATGGGGCTGAGCATCCTCTCCGAAATGTCGGTGCAGTCGGAGCACCGCGTGCTGACGGCCCGCGAGGGCTTTGCGCCGATCGAGCGCACGGAGGTTGCGCTGGTCGCCTCGCCCGACGCGAGCCCGGCGACGTTGCGCCTGGCCGACCGGCTGGCCGAGTTCTGCGAGAAGGTACAGGCGAAGGCGGCGTAGCAGCGAGACGTCCGCGACTCCTGCGACCATGGCGCCACGAGCAAAGTGCATTCCCTCCCCCGCTTGCGGGGGAGGGCTAGGGAGGGGGCCGCTCCGACGGCGGTGCGCTTGGCGCCCTCTCCCCCGCAAGCGGGGGAGAGGGCGCAGCGGTGCGCGCAGCGGGCATGATCAGTCCAGCGTCGAATGATCCGTTCGACCTCTGATCACTGATCCAACTAATGAATTTCCATCATCCGACTAATAGCACCGCGCCGCGGCGATGCTGTGCAGGCGCCTATCTCCCAGCACATGCGCGATGAAGGCGCGCTTCGGAAACAGCTTGGCGAAGGCCGCGTCGCGCACGCTCAGGCCGCCGGCATAGGCGCCGAACGCCGGCATCACGGCGCGCTCGCCGTCGGAGACGAAGCAGCGTCGCTCCAAAGTGCGCGCCCGCGTCGCCACCCGCGCTTTGGGGTGCAGATGGCCGGCGATCTCTCCACGCGCGCCGGTCGGCTCGTGACGGAAGCTGATCGCGCCGACCGTGATCTCGTCGACCACCTCGCCGCCGATGCCGCGCGGCGCCGGATCGTGATTGCCCGTGATCCAGACCCAGTCGCGGCCGACCTGGAGGTTGGCGATGCAGGCGCGATCGTCACCGGTCAGGCGCGTATGCGCGTCGCGATCGTGAAAGCTGTCACCGAGCGCGATCACGGCGCGCGGATTGTAGTTCGCGACCACGGCGGCCAGCCGGTGCAAGGTCGCGGCGGTGTCGAACGGCGGCAGCAGCGTGCCGCGTGACGCGTAGCTCGAGCCTTTTTCCAGATGCAGGTCAGAAACGATGAGCAGGCGCTGCTCGTCCCATACCAGCGCGCCGGAGAGATCGACGCGCAGCGCGGTGCCGGCGACGTCCATCATGCCCGATGCGCAGAAAGTCCCCCGCAAAGCCGCCTCGCTTCTCAATCTACCCCATCGCTTCCTTCACGAGTTCCTCGGCGGCTTCCGCCAGGAGCTCGTCAGCGGCCTCGCCATAGACGGATTCGCGGCCGATTTCCAGCATCACCGGCACCGCCAGCGGCGAGACGCGATCGAGTTCCCGATGGGTGATTCGTCCCTTGATGCGCTGGAGCATATCACCGAGCCGCTTCAGATCGAGCAGGCCGGTGGCGGCATCGGCGCGCGCGGCGCGCAACAGCATGTGATCGGGCTGATGCCGGCGCAGCACGTCGTAGACCAGATCGGTCGAGAACAGCACCTGGCGGCGGGTCTTCTCTTCGGTCGTCGAACGCCGCGCGATCAGGCCGGAGATGATCGCACAGGACCGGAACGTGCGTTTCATCAGCGCCGATTCGGCCAGCCACGCTTCGAGGTCGTCGCCCAGCATGTCCGGATCGAACAAGGCGGCGAGATCGAGCCGGCCTTGGCTGACCATCAACGACATGTCGCCCAACCCCCACACCGCGAGCGCATATTCATTGGCGACGAAGCCGAGCGGCCGGACGCGCGCCCGCTCCAGCCTTCGCGTCAACAGCATGCCCAGCGTCTGATGCGCGAGCCGGCCCTCGAACGGATAGCAGACGAGATAATGCTTGTCGGAGCGCGGGAAGGTCTCGACCAGCAGCTCGCGGCGCGCCGGCACGCGCGACACGTCCTTCTGCAGCAACAGCCAGTCGCGCACCTGCTCCGGCAAGGCCGACCATGCGCGGCGATCATCCAGCAAGCCGCGGACGCGATCGGCGAGATAGGTCGACAACGGAAACTTGCCGCCCATGTAGGACGGCACCTTGGGATCGGCATCGTTGGCGCGCGACACATACACCTGGTCCTCGGCCAGCGCCTCATAGCGCACGATCTCGCCACTGAACACGAACGTGTCGCCGAGCGTGAGCCCTTCGATGAACGCCTCCTCGATCTCACCCAGCAGCCGTCCGCCGCGCGCGATCGCGCCGGTCGAACCGGCGCCGCCGCCGCGCGAGCGCACCAGCCGCACCTTCAGCATCGCTTCTTCCACGATGGTGCCGACGTTCAGGCGATAGCTCTGCCGCACCTTGGGATTGGCGACGCGCCAGCGTCCTTTTGCATCCTGCTTGATGCGCGCGAAGCGCTCATAGGTCTTCAGCGCGTAGCCGCCAGTGGCGACGAAATCGACGACATCGTCGAAATCCGCGCGCGACAGCGATGCATAAGGGGACGCAGTGATGACCTCCACATAGAGCTCGTCGCTGAGAAACGGCTCGGCGCAGGCGCAGCCGAGCACGTGCTGCGCCAGCACGTCGAGCGCGCCGGTGCGCAAGGGCGGCGTGTCCTGCGCATTGTCGGCGATGGCGTCGATCGCGACCGAGCATTCCAGCACCTCGAAGCGGTTGGCCGGCACCAGCACCGCCCGCGAAGCCTCGTCGAGCCGGTGATTGGCACGGCCGATGCGCTGCATCAGCCGCGAACAGCCCTTGGGCGCGCCCACATTGATGACGAGATCGACGTCGCCCCAGTCGACGCCGAGATCGAGCGAGGAGGTGCAGACGACGCCGCGCAGCCTGCCTGCCGACATCGCATCCTCGACCTTGCGGCGCTGCGCGACGTCGAGCGAGCCGTGATGCAGGGCGATGGCGAGATTGTCGTCGTTGATGCGCCAGAACTCCTGGAACAGCATCTCGGCCTGGCTGCGGGTGTTGACGAACACGAGCGTGGTCTTGTTTCGCTTGATCAGCTCGTACATCTCGGCCAGCGCATGGCGCGCGCTGTGGCCGGCCCACGGCAGCCGCTCCTGCGTGTCGAGCATCTCGACCACCGGCGGCGCGGCGCCGCCGGCGACCACGACATCGGCCGCGGCTATGCCACCGCTCGGCTGCGGCACCAGGAAGCGCGCGAGCTGCTCGGGCTCGGCGACGGTCGCCGACAGGCCGATCATGCGCATGTCCGGCGCAAGCCGCCACAGCCGCGCCAGCGCGAGCGACAGCAGATCGCCGCGCTTGGAGGTCACCAGCGCATGCAGCTCGTCGAGCACCACGCGCTTCAGTGAGGAAAACAGAAACGGCGCATCGTCGGACGACAGCAGCAGCGCCATCTGTTCGGGCGTCGTCAGCAAAATGTCCGGCGGATAGCGGCGCTGGCGCTGCCGACGCGACACCGGCGTATCGCCGGTGCGGGTCTCGACCTTGATCGGCAGGCCCATCTCCGAGATCGGCGCCTCGAGGTTGCGGGCGATGTCGACCGCGAGCGCCTTCAGCGGGGAGATATAGAGCGTGTGCAGGCCGGCGGGTCGCGGGATGCGGTTCGCCGTCTGCTTGCTCTTTTCCGTGTTCGCGAGTTCGACCAGTGCATTCGGCTCGGTGCCGGGTGCCACCATCGACACCGCCGCCGGAGCCCCCCCTCCCCGCCCCTCCCCCACAAGGGGGGAGGGAGTGGAGAGAGCGGATGGCTTGGCCAGAACAGAACGATGCTTCGGCGCGACGGCGGAGCCGAGCTCCACCAGGGTCGGCAGGAACCCGGCGAGCGTCTTGCCGGCGCCGGTCGGGGCGATCAGCAGCGCCGAGCGTTGCGCGCGAGCCTTCTCCAGCAGCGCCAGCTGATGCGCGCGCGGCGCCCAGCCGCGCGCCGCGAACCATTCGGTGAAATGGTCGGGCAAGGCGGCGCTGTCGTCAGGCGGGACTGGTGAGACGCGGGGCGGCACCGGGGGAAGGTAGGCAGTCGCCCGCGGTTCGTCGAGGGGCGGATAGGCGCCTTAGCCTTCACGGCTGCCGTGCCAGCCTATCCTGAAGCGCCAGCGCCTCGCCACGCTCCGCCGTCGTCCCCGCGAACGCAGGGACCCATACCGCGGCATCGGTGAGACGCATACTGCCAGTCATCGTCCCAACAAAGCCGGTGGTTATGGATCCCTGCGCCGCGTGCGCAATTGCGCACTAGGCAGGGACGACAGCGGAGTTTGAGGCTGCATCCCTCGCCACATCGTCATTGCGAGGAGCGAAGCGACGAAGCGATCTAGACTGCGTCCGCGGAGGAACTCTGGATTGCGTCGCTTCGCTCGCAATGACGAATGAGACCGCTGCCCCCTACTCCGTCATCGGCTTCTCGGAGATGCTCCAGTCCTTGCCGTCGAAGATCGAGATGTAGAGCGTCTTCATCGGCGTGTAGTCGTCCGGCGTGTAGGCATAGTTGACGCCGTCGAGGAAGAACGGCGAGTGGAAGCCGGCGAGTGTCGTGGCGTGCTTCAGCACGTTCTCGCGCGTCAGCGTATCGCCGCAGCGGCGCAGGATCTCGCCCATCGACACCGCCTGGCCGTAGCCGGCATAGGCGATGGTGTTGTCGGGATCGATGCTGGGCAGGTACTTGGCGCGCAGCGCCTCGAAGCCCTTCACGTCCGGATCGTCCTTCCACTGCGGCACGCCGGCGTCCTTGGAATAGCGGATCGCGACGATGCCCTTGGCATTCTCGAGGCCGGCGGCGGACAGGATCGAACGGCCGGTCGAGCCCGCCGACAGCAGCTGCAGCGGCTTCCAGCCGAGCTCGGCCACCTTGCGGATCGACTGCGACGAGGCCTTTCCCGTGCTGATGTTGTAGAACACGTCGGCGCCGGACTTCGACAAATTGATCAGCTGCGAGTCCACCGTCGGCTCGGTGAGATCATAGGTCTGCTCCATGATCACCTGCGCCTTGCCGCCGGCGTCGGCCAGCACCTTCTTGAACGGTCCCAGGAAGTCGCGGCCGAAATCGTCGTTCTGATAGAGGATGCCGATCTTGGCTTCCGGCTTCACGCTCAGCACGTGCTTGGCGAGAATGCGCGCCTCGGTCGGATAGAGCGGCAGCCCCGCCATGGTCCATTTGTAGTTCTTCGGATCATTCCACTTCGAGGCGCCGGTGTTGAGCAGCAGCTGCGGCACGCCCTTGGAATTGAGGTATTTGTGCACGGCGGTCTGCGGCGCGGTGCCGAGCGAGCCGTACAGCGCCAGCACTTCGTCCTGCTCGACCAGCCGCCGCGTCGCCTCGACGCATTTCGGTGCGCTATAGGCATCGTCCATGGTCAAGAACTTGACCTTGCGCCCGTTGATGCCGCCCTGCTCGTTGAGCATCTGGAAATAGGCTTCACCCACCCGGCCGAGCACGCCGTACAGCGAACCGGGACCGGAATGCGGAATGGTCTGACCGATCTTGATCTCGGTGTCGCTGGCGCCGGCATCATATTTCTTCTCGGCAGCCCAGACGTAAGGCGAGGCGATGGTCGAAGCGCCGATGGTCGCAAGCGCGGTGGCGCAGAAATCGCGCCGCGTCAGATGTTTTTTCATTTTTTGTCTCTCCCTAGACTACCGACATTTTTTGGCATCGGGAGAGCTGCGGCAAGAGCGAAGTTGCCGCATTGGACGCTGCGTGCAGCGCATTCAATAGCGTGTAGACTCAAGTCCTGACGGCGACCACGGCCAGCCCGCGCACCGGCAGCTGCTCCTCGGTGCGTGGCGACGCCGGCTCGAGATGGGCCAGCTTCAATCCCGCGGCCGCGATCACGCCACGGACATATTCCGCTCCATGGGCATAACGCAGCCCCTTCCCCATGATCACACCGTCGCCGTCATGGGTCTCAACGGTAAAGGTCAGCAGCCCGTCCGGCGTCAGCACACGTTGCGCCTCGCGCAACACCGGGCCGAGGTCGCCGACATAGACCATCGCATCGGCTGCGAGAATGAGATCAGCAGACGCAACGTCCTGGCGCTGCAGCCCTGCGGTCATGTCGTCGACCTCGAGCCCGGCATAGAGCCCGGTGGCGCGCGCCTCCGCGATCATGCCGGCCGACAGGTCGATGCCGATGAAGCTATCGACGTTGCTGGCGAACGCCGCCGCACCCAGCCCGGTGCCGCAGCCGAGATCGATCGCGCGCTTGAAATAGGCCAGCTTGCGCTCGGCCGCGCGCACCGCGATCACCGCCTTGAACAGGATCGCGGGCGCACGGTAGTGCAGCCGCTCGATCAGCTCGGTCTCGAAACGCGGCGCGTACTGGTCGAACAGCGACTGCACATAGGCCTTCGGCATGTCCGAGAGCGGCGCGGCGCCGAGCTGCATCAGACGCACAGCGGCACCGTGGCGGTCATCCGGATCGGCGACGCAGGCGTTCCGGAAGGCAGAGATTGCCTTGTCGGTTTCACCGAGCGCGATCCTGATCTTGCCGAGTTCGAACCAGGCCGAGGCGAAGCTGGGGGCGACCTCGATGGCCTGCTCCATCACCTCGGCGGCCGCGACCAGGTCGCCCTTCAATTGCAGGTCGCGGGCGAACTCGTAGCGGCGGTCGGCGATCAGATCGCCGGAGGACAGGAACAGGCGGTGGGGCATGGGAACCATCGTCGTCAATGCGAACTTCTCATCGAGGAGATGGATGCGCGGGTCAAGCCCGCCCATGACGAGATGGAAACTGGCACGACCTGAAAACGCGTCTTGCGTGACCTATATGACCGGCATGCGCCCGCAAGACATCCTGCTGCCCGTTCCCTCCGGCCTGTGCTGCAAGGCCGGCGGCTTTCACATCGATCCCGTGCGCCCGGTCGAGCGGGCGCTGATCACCCACGGCCATTCCGATCATGCCCGTGCCGGCCACGGCGCCGTGCTGGCGACGCAGGAGACGCTCGACATCATGCGGCTGCGCTATGGCGAGAATTTTGCGGGCTCGATCCAGGCGATCGGCTATGGCGAGGAGATCAGGCTCGGCGACGTCACCGCGAGCTTTCATCCCGCCGGTCACGTGCTCGGCTCGGCGCAGATCAAGGTGTCCTGTGGCGGGACCTGCATCGTCGCATCCGGCGACTACAAGGATGCGCGCGATCCGACCTGCGCGCCGTTCGAGCTGGTACAATGCGACGTCTTCATCACCGAGGCGACGTTCGGCCTACCCGTGTTCCGTCACGGCGACGCAGCGCTGGAAGTGAACAAGCTGCTGGCCTCGGTGGCGCTGTTTCCCGACCGCGCGCATCTGGTCGGCGCGTATTCCCTCGGCAAGGCGCAGCGCGTGATCGCGCTGATCCGCGAGGCCGGCTATGAGCAGCCGATCTACCTGCATGGCGCAATGGAGAGGATCACGCGCTACTATCGGGACAAGGGAATCGCGCTGGGCGAGCTGAGGCCTGTGAAGGGCGTCAAGAAGGCCGAGCTCGCCGGCACGATCACGCTGGCGCCGCCGAGCGCGACCTCCGACCTGTGGACGCGGCGCTTTCCCGATCCCGTCACGGCCTTCGCCTCGGGCTGGATGCGGGTGCGCGCCCGCGCCCGGCAGCGCGGCGTCGAGCTGCCGCTGGTGATCTCGGACCATGCCGACTGGGACGGGCTGACCGCCACCATCGCGGCGACCGGCGCAAGCGAGGTGTGGGTCACCCACGGCCAGGAGGACGCGCTGGTGCATTGGTGCCGGAGCAAGGGCCTGGCGGCCCGGCCGCTCGACCTGGTCGGCTATGGCGACGAGGAGGAGAGCGAGGTGGTGGCGACGGGGGACGCGGAGGCATGAACCGCTTCGCCGAGCTGCTCGACCGCCTCGCCTATGAGCCGGGCCGCAACAACAAGCTGCGCCTGCTGACGTCGTACTTCCGCGAGGTCGAGGATCCCGATCGCGGCTACGCGCTGGGCGCGCTGACGGGCGCGCTGTCGTTCAAGCACGCCAAGCCGGCGCTGATCCGCGAAATAATCGCCGCGCGCACCGATCCGGTGCTGTTCGCGCTGTCGTATGATTATGTGGGGGATCTCTCGGAGACCGTTGCGCTGATGTGGCCGAAGGACAGGGCGCATCATCAGCAGCTCGTTCCTGGGTACCCCCCTCCCCACCCCTCCCCCACAAGGGGGGAGGGAGCCGAGTGGCACTCGGAGCTTGCATCTCGTTCGATAGCCAACAGGGGCTCAACAAGTGATCTTGCTCCTCCGAGCACTGCTCTCTCCGTTCCCTCCCCCCTTGTGGGGGAGGGTCAGGGAGGGGGGTGCCACACAGGTGGTCTTACGAGAGCATCCGGCCACAACAACCCGCCACCGCCGACGCTGACCGAGGTCGTTACCACCCTGCGCACCCTCGGCAAGACCGAGATGCCGCGGCAACTGGCGCGCTGGCTGGATGAGCTCGACGAGACCGGGCGCTGGGCACTGCTGAAACTGGTCACCGGGGGCTTGCGCATCGGCATCTCCGCGCGCCTCGCGAAGACCGCAGCGGCCGCGCTCGGCGACAAGGACCCGCACGAGGTCGAGCTGATCTGGCCGGGCCTCGCGCCGCCCTATCTCGACCTGTTCGCGTGGCTGGAGGGCCGCGGCGACAAGCCGGTCAACCGCGATCCCGCGCCTTTCCGCCCTGTGATGCTGGCGCATGCGGTCGAGGACGACGACTTCGCCAACATGCAGGCCGCCGACTACATCGCCGAGTGGAAATGGGACGGCATCCGCGTGCAGGCGGTGAGCGGCCGCGACGCCGATGGCCGCATCGTCACGCGGCTGTATTCGCGCAGCGGCGAGGACATCACCGGAAGCTTTCCGGACCTGCTGCCGTCGCTGCATCTGCCTGGCGCGCTCGATGGCGAGCTGCTGGTGGTGCGCGATCAGCGCGTGCAGAGCTTCAACGTGCTGCAGCAGCGGCTGAACCGCAAGACGGTGTCGCCGAAGCTGATGAAGGAGTACCCGATCCACCTGCGGGCCTACGACCTGCTCGGCGATGAGGACAATGACCTGCGCGAGCTGCCGTTCGCCGAGCGCCGCGCGAAGCTGGAGGCGTTCATCAAGCGCCTGGACGATCCGCGCGTCGACCTGTCACCGACCATTGCGTTCGCGACCTGGGATGCGTTGAAGGCCGCGCGCGCCAATCCCGCCTCGGCCGGGGCCGGCGACGATGCCGAAGCGGTGGAAGGCGTGATGCTGAAGCGGCGCGACGCGCTGTATCTGCCGGGGCGTCCCAAGGGGCAGTGGTGGAAGTGGAAGCACGATCCGCACATCATCGACGCCGTGCTGATGTATGCGCAGCGCGGCCACGGCAAGCGCTCGTCCTATTACTCCGACTACACGTTCGGCGTCTGGACGGCGGGAGACGGCGGCGATCAGCTGGTGCCTGTCGGCAAGGCCTATTTCGGCTTCACCGACGAGGAGCTGCTGCAGATCGACCGCTTCGTCCGCCGCAACACCACGGAGAAGTTCGGTCCCGTCCGCCACGTCGTGCACGAGCCCGGGCAGGGGCTGGTGCTCGAAGTGGCGTTCGAGGGCCTGCAGCGCTCGCCGCGGCACAAATCCGGCATCGCGATGCGCTTTCCGCGCATCAACCGGTTGCGCTGGGACAAGCCACCGCGCGACGCCGACCGGCTGGAGACGCTGGAGCGCATGCTGAGGAGCGAGACCCCGGCGTGACAGCGCGGGAACATTAAATACCAGTAACCAGCTTGCGGCGGCGAGCCGGGTTCCCCACCTGCCCTGCCGTGCTTTATAATCGGGCTCGCGAATCCGACGAACCCGCCTGGAGACGATGACATGTCGAACGACATCAGGGACTATCCGGCCCGCGCCCGCAGCTCGGATGGCCTGTATCGCTTTCTCGGCGGCTCGCCGCTGTCGGTGGCGTTCCGGCTGGTCCTGCTGTCGATCCTGGTCGGCGTGGTGCTGTCGGCGATCGGCTTCGATCCCTTGAACATCCTGCACAGCATCCGGCTGCTGTTCATCCGGCTGTACGAGCTCGGCTTCGACGCCTTCAACTGGCTGTGGCGCTACTTCCTGCTCGGCGCCGTGATCGTGATCCCGATCTGGTTCCTGTCGCGGCTGTTCGCCCCGCGCGGCCGGTAGAGAGACGCAGCCGATGCAGCTCCGCTTCGTCGGCTGCGGTGACGCGTTCGGCTCGGGCGGCAGGTCCAACACCTGCTTCCATCTGACCGGCTCGCGCACCAATCTCCTGATCGATTGCGGCGCCTCGTCGCTGCCGGCGCTGAAGCGGCTCGGCATCGCCTGCAACGATATCGAACTGATCCTGATCACGCATTTCCATGGCGATCATTTCGCCGGCCTGCCGTTCCTGCTGCTCGATGCGCAGTTTTCGCGCCGGACGCAGCCGCTGGTGATCGTCGGCCCGGCCGGCATCGACGCGAGGCTGACGCAGGTGATGGAAGCGCTGTTCGAGCATTCGTCGCGCACGCCGCGGAAATTCGAACTGTCGGTGATCGAGCTCGCGCCTGAGCAGCCAACGCGCTTCGGCGCGGTCTGCGTGACGCCGTTTCCAGTCGTCCACGGCAATTCGGGCGGACCGTTTCTCGGCTACCGGATCGAGGCCGAGGGAAAGATCGTCGCCTACACCGCCGATACCGAGTGGACCGACAGCCTGATCCCGCTCGGCCGCGACGCCGACCTGTTGATCGCCGAGGCCTACACCTACGACAAGGCGGTGAAGAACCATCTCAGCCTCGCGGCGCTGGAGGCGCATCTCGGCGAGATCGGGCCGAAGCGGCTGGTGCTCACCCATATGAGCGACGACATGCTGGGCCGGCTGGACCGCATCAGCCATGTGGCCGCGCATGACGGCATGAGCATCGACCTCTAGCTGAGAGACGCGAAAGGCCGCTAAGAACGGCAGAGACACGCGTGTCGCGCGCTTTGCCAATCAACGAGACGTTCTTGACTGCTTCAGCCAAAATCACGACAGCGCAGGTGTTCGACATCGCGGGTCCCGCGATGATCGCCAACCTGACCACGCCGCTGATCGGCATCGTCTCGACCACGGCGATCGGCCGGCTCGGCGAAGCGGCCATGCTCGGCGGCGTCGCCATGGCCTCGGTGATCTTCGATTGCCTGTTCTGGCTGTTCGCCTTCCTCCGCGCCAGCACACTCGCCTTCACCGCGCAATCGCTGGGCGCCGGCGAGAGCGACGAGATCCTGATGGTCCTGATCCGCGGCCTGGCGCTGGCCGCCCTGATCGGCGTCACCCTGATCGCGCTGCAACTGCCGCTGGGCGCGATCATCTTCGACATCATGGGCGGCAGCGACGCCGTGTTGAGCGCGGCCCGCAGCTATTTCATCGTCCGGATATGGTCGGCGCCCCTGGCGCTCGCCAACTACGTGCTGCTCGGCTGGCTCGTCGGACTGGCCCGCGCACGGCTGGCGCTGGCCGTTCAGGTCGCGATCAACCTGATCAACATGGCCGCGACCATCCTCTTCGTCCAGATGCTGCAGGCCGGTATCGCCGGCGCGGCGATTGCCGCCGTGATTGCTGAGACGGTCGGTGTCGCGATCGGCCTGGTGCTGGCGCGCCGCTTGGTCAAAGCCGACGCCCGGATATCGCGCGCTGCGCTGCTCGACCGCGCCAAGCTGATGCACATGATGGCGGTGAACCGCGACATCATGATCCGCACCGCGGCGATGATCGTCGCCTTCTTGTTCTTCACCTCACAAGGCGCGCGTGCCGGCGACACGACGCTGGCGGCCAACGCGGTGCTGAACAATTTCCTGCTGGTGGCCGCGTTCTTCCTCGACGGGCTCGCCAACGCCGCCGAGCAGCTGTGCGGCTATGCGTTCGGCGCGCGCAACCGCGACGCCTTTTCCGGCGCCACTAGGCTGGTGCTCGCCTGGGGCTTCGGCTTCGCGCTCGCCGTTGCCGTGATCTTCGCGCTGTTCGGGCCGGTGCTGATCGACGTGATGACGGCAAGCGATGCGGTGCGCCGCGCGGCGCGCGACTATCTGCCGTTCGTGGTGGCGTCGCCGCTGCTGTCGGTGTTCGCCTTCGCGTTCGATGGCGTCTATATCGGTGCCACCTGGGCGCGCGACATGCGCAATCTCATGGTGGCGGCGCTGATCGTCTTCCTCGGCATCTGGCTGGCGCTGCGCGGCTTCGGCAATACGGGCCTGTGGATCGCGATGCTCGGCTTCTACGCCGCCCGCGGCGGCTTCCAGGCCGCACGCTATCCGGCGCTGCTGCGGGCGTCGTTCGGCAACAAAGAGAGTTTGTAGAGGGCGCTGTATCGCGCAGCGCGCTTTGCGATCTCGCTCGCCCTGCACTCTTCGCCGAAGATAGAGCGCGTCTAAACCGGCCAGTCCTCGGCGGTGATCGTCGCGGCGTCGGCACCGACGATCTCCGACAGCGAATCGCGCCCCGTGCGCAGCAGCGTCGAGGTCAGGTCGGCTTTGATGCTCTCGACCAGGCCGAGGCCCTTGTAGACCAGCGAGGAATACAACTGGATCAGGCTGGCCCCGGCGCGGATCTTGGTGAGCGCTGCGCCGCCCGTGTCGATGCCGCCGACGCCGATCAACGGGAACGCGCCTTCGACGCGCACGAAGGTCTCGGCCACCATCCGGGTCGACAGCCGGAACAGCGGCCGCCCGGACAGGCCGCCCTGCTCCTTGGCGCGCAACTGCTCGCGCAGCGAGCTGGGCCGGGCGAGCGTCGTGTTCGACACGATCATGCCGTCGACGCCGCGCGAGCGCGCGACATGGACGACGTCATCGAGCTCGGCGAGGCTGAGATCCGGCGCGATCTTGAGCAGCACCGGGGTGTCGCCGGCCTTGCGGCGGATACGGTCGCGCGCCTCCAGCACCTTGGATAGCAGCTCGTCGAGCTGAGAAGCCTGCTGCAGGTTGCGCAGGCCCGGCGTGTTGGGCGAGGAGATGTTGACGGTGAAGTAGCTCGCCACCGGCGCGAAGGTCTCGATCAGCCGGACGTAGTCGGCGACACGGTCGGCCGAATCCTTGTTGGCCCCGACATTGACGCCGACGATGCCGCCCTGATGGGCGCGGCCGGCAAGCCGCCGCAACACGATCTCGGCGCCGTCATTGTTGAAGCCCATGCGGTTGATCACCGCCTCGTCGCGCTCCAGCCGAAACAGCCGCGGGCGCGGATTTCCGCTCTGCGGCCGCGGCGTGACCGAACCGACCTCGACGAAGCCGAAGCCGAGCCGCAGCAGCGCGTCCGGCACCTCGGCGTTCTTGTCGAAGCCGGCGGCCATGCCGACCGGATTCGGGAAGTTGAGCCCGAAGGCGCGCACCGCGAGCTTCGCATCGTCCGGTCGCGGCTTGATCGCCGGCAAGAGCTTCAGGCCCTGGACGGCGAGCCGGTGCGCATCCTCGGCGTCGAGCCAGCGGAGCAGCGGCAGCGAGAGCTGGTCGAAAGCGCGGATCACGGCTTCAGGTCCGGAATGTCGTGGCCGCCATCGGCACGGCTGTGCAACTGGTGAACGGCGGTCACGGCGCCGAGATCGAGCTCGCCATACAGATGCGGGAACAGCTCGTCGTTGCGCGAGCGCTCCCAGCGCAAGCCTGCACCCAGTGCATCCGCCTCGACCTCGACCAGGAACAGCGCGCTCTGCCCGAAAAAGTGCTTCCGGGCCGTCTCCGGCACCTGGGGGGCGGTCGAAAAATGGATGAACCCGTCGCGCAGATCGTCGGCGCTACCGCGGTACACGCCCAGCCGCTCCGCCTCGCGCCAGGCCGAAGCTGAGCAGATTTTGTAGATTTTGGGCACCTTCGCGCGGTCCTGGCTCGAGCTTGAGTTTGCTGATGTTTTCGGAGCGGCCGACCGTATCGGCAGGGGGCGGCGAACTCAAGTATCGTTTGCCCGGGACAGCCCGGCGGCCGCCCCGCTCAGGCTGCACCCGAGTGACTGCGAGTTCGCGAGGACGCAGCCGGTTCCTCAGCAAGGGTTAACCTGATTCGGTTTTCCTGTTGCGCGCGATTCGCAACCGATCATGCCCACGCTTGAACCTTTTGGAGATTGCCATGGACCGCCGCCACGTCTTGAAGGCTCTTGCGGGGCTCGCCCTCTGCCCCGCCTGCGCGACCCCGGGCTTCGCCGCCGAGGGCGCCCCGCATTGGAGCTATGAGGGCGCGACCGGACCGGCCAATTGGGGGGATCTCGATGCGGCCAACAAGGTCTGCGGCGTCGGCACCCAGCAATCGCCCATCGACATCGAGCACTCGACCCGGGCCCAACTGCCCAACTTCAAGCTGAGCTGGGCCAGGACCGCGGACACCATCGTCAACAACGGTCACACCATCCAGCTCAACTTTGCCGACGGCAGCAGCACCCTGAAGCTCGACGGCACCACCTACAAGCTGCTGCAGGTGCATTTCCATCGCCCGAGCGAGCATCAGATCGGTGGCAAGAACTATCCGATGGAGGCGCATTTCGTCCACCGCGCCGCGTCGGGCGGGCTCGCCGTGGTCGGCGTTCTCATGACCACCGGCCGGCCCAATCCCGCCTTCGCGCAGATCGTGGCGACGATGCCGGACAAGGAGGGTCCCGCGGTCAAGGCCGATCCGCGCATCAACCCCAACATGATGCTGCCGGCACGCCGCTCCTATTATCGCTATGCCGGCTCGCTGACGACGCCGCCCTGCTCAGAGGTGGTCGAATGGCTGCTGCTGAGCGAGCCGGTCTCGGTCGCGGAAGCGGACGTCGCGAAATTCGCCAAGCTGTATCCGATGAACGCGCGCCCGGTGCAGAAGCTCGACCGCCGCTTCGTGCTGCACGGGGTGTAGTTCGAATGGCCGCTTCGGACTGACGCGGCCGCCGAGTTCTCCGCTGTCGTCCCGGCGAACGCCGGGACCCAACCGCGGAATCTCAGTTGTCTTGCGAGGTGGCGGATATCCGTCACCTCACCTCGGCTCGTGGCTGACGGATCCCGGCTCAGGGCCGGGACGACACCTTTTTGTGTGACGACGAGCGAGCCCCTCACGCGCTCCGCGCCAGCGCGCCGTCGATCATCGCCACCGCATTGTTCACGCCGTAGACCGCGACGAAGGAGCCGAAACGAGGGCCCTTCTCCTGGCCGAGCAGCACCTGGTAGAGCATGTTGAACCAGTCCAGCGACACGCCGGGGCGGCCGTCCTTGCCTTTCTTGGCGTGGTCGAGGAACGGCTCGCGGCGGCCGATCTCGTAGACCACGTTCTGGATGTCCTCGGCCGTGGCCTCCGCCGGAAGATTGGACAGCGCATCGCGCAGATCCTGTAGCGCCACGCGCTCGCCCTCGGTCGGCTCGCGGAAGGTCTTGGTCGGCGCGACGAAGTCGCGATAGTAGTTGATGGCGTAGCCGACCATCGCGTCGAGCTTGGGATGGGTCTGCGGCGTCACGCCCGGCCGGTAGCGGCCGATGAAGCCCCACAGCGTCTCGGCATTCTCCGCGTTCGACGACGACACCAGGGTCAGCAGCAGCTGGAAGGTGACTGGCATGTCCGCCTTCGGCGGCTTTCCGGAATGGATGTGCCAGACCGGATTGCCGAGCTGTTGCTTGGCATCCTGCTTCCGAAAACCATCGAGGAACTGCTGATAGTCGTCGACGTTGCGCGGGATGACGTCGAAATACAGCCGCTTCGCCGCCTTCGGCTCGCGATACATGAATAGCGACAGCGATTCCGGCGAGGCGTAGCGCAGCCATTCGTCGATGGTCAGCCCGTTGCCCTTCGACTTCGAGATCTTCTGGCCCTTCTCGTCGAGGAACAGCTCGTAATTGAAGCCCTCAGGCGGGGTGCCGCCGAGCGCCGCGCAGATCTTGCCCGACAGCTTCACCGAATCGATCAGGTCCTTGCCGGCCATTTCATAGTCGACGCCCAGCGCATGCCAGCGCATCGCCCAGTCCGGCTTCCATTGCAGCTTGCAATGGCCGCCGGTCACCGGAACGGTCATGCGCTCCTTGGTCTCCGGATCGTCGTAGGAGATGGTGCCGGCCTTGGCGTCGTGCTCGACGATCGGCACATACAGCACGAGGCCGGTGCGCGGGCAGATCGGCAGGAACGGCGAGTAGCTCGCCGCGCGCTCCTCGCGCAAGCTCGGCAGCATGATCGCCATCACCTTCTCGAGCCGCTCCAGCATGCGCAGCAGAGCCGCGTCGAACTTGCCGGAGGTGTAGTAGTCGGTCGCGGAGGCGAACTCGTAGTCGAAGCCGAACCGGTCGAGGAAGGCGCGCAGCCGCGCATTGTTGTGAGCGGCGAACGACGGATATTCGTTGGAGAACGGGTCCGGGATGCGCGACAGCGGCTTGCCCAGATGCGTGGCCAGCATGTCCCTGTTCGGCACGTTGTCCGGCACCTTGCGCAGGCCGTCCATGTCGTCCGAGAACGCGATCAGGCGGGTCTTGATCTTGTCCTCGGTGAGCACGCGGAAGGCGTGGCGGACCATGGTGGTGCGCGCTACCTCGCCGAAGGTGCCGATATGCGGCAGGCCGGACGGGCCGTAGCCGGTCTCGAACAGCACCTCGTCCTTGGGGTTCTTCTTCAGCCGGTTGACGATCGCTTTCGCCTGCTCGAACGGCCAGGCGTTGGATTGTTCGGCGAGCGCGCGCAAGTCGCTCGGGCTGGTCTGGACGAGATCGATCGTGGACATCGTGAAAAAGACTTCTCCGAAGACGTCAGTGCAAAACAGCGGTCATGATACCCATCATTCCGGGGCGATGCGAAGCATCGAACCCGGAATCTCGAGGTTCCGGGGTTCGCGTCTTCGACGCGCCCCGGAACGACGGCAAGCGCTAGAAAGGGCTGATCGAGAAGTAGCGCAGCCACAGGTCGGTGTAGCGGCCTTTTTCCCAGACCCGGAACAGCGCCCAGTTCAGCGCCTGGCGCAAGAGGTCGTTGCCCTTGCGCACGGCGATGCCGACGCCCTCGCCGAAATAGCGGCTTTCGACGAAAGGTCCACCGGAAAAGGCGCAGCAATCGCCGGAATCGGTGCCATTGATCCAGAACGCCAGCGAGATGCCGTCGCCGAAGATCAGGTCGACCTCGGCCCGGCGCAGCGCCTGCCGCAGCGCCTCGTCGTTCGGATAGGTCTTGATCTCGGCGTCGGTGAACATCGCCTTGAGGTAGGCCTCGTGCGCGGTGCCGGCGACGGCGCCGATCTTCTTGCCCTCGAGAAATTCGGGGCGGATCTCGGTCATGACGGCATCGCGGCGGGACACGAAGCGGGCGGGCGCCCGGTAATACGGATCGGAGAAGTCGGCCCGCGCCCGCATCTGCGGCGTCACCGCGATCGAGGCGATGATCGCATCGCCCCGGTTCGAGGACAGCGCATCGAGCAGGGTTTCGAACCGGCGCATCTGGACGGTGCAGGTGACCTTGATCTCGTCGCAGATCGCCCGTGCCAGATCGACGTTGAAGCCGGCCGGATTGCCGTCCGGACCGGTGAAGTTGAACGGCGGATAGTCGGTCTCGGTCAGGAAACGAATCACGGTGAGGCGCGACAAATCGGGCCGGTCGGGCCGGCGTCGCGGGTCCCAGAAGCCGGGGACGGCCTGCGGCGCCGCCTCGACGGCGGGCCGCACGGGCGCCTGGGCGCGCACCTCCGAGCCGGCTGCGGCGAGACCGAAGCAGAGCAGCGCGCTGGCGATGGCGGCGCGGGCCGCAGGCGCGGATTTCACGGGCTTTGATAAGACGGTCTGCATCAGCGGTCCCGATGGTCAGCGCCTTATAGACCATCCCGGCGCAAATTCGAGGCTGGATTCGGCCCGGAGGCGGCCGCCCGGCTGGAGCGTCAACGCGCTCAGAGGTATTTCTTGAGATCCGCCGCCGCTTCCTCGGGCGTCCGCTTCAGGTTGAACGGCGCGACGAACCGGCCGTTGCGGTCCATCAGATACACCAAAGCGGTGTGGTCCATGGTGTAATCACCGTCCTTCAGCGGGACCTTCTTGGCATAGACCCGGTACTCGGTGAGAACCTTCGCCAGGACCTCGGGATCGCCGGTCAGACCCTTCAGATGCGGGTCGAAGCTGGAGAGGTAGTCCTTCATCGCGGCCGGATTGTCGCGCTCGGGGTCGACCGAGACGAAATAGGCGTTGACGCCGTCGGCGTCCTTGCCCATCGCGCGCAGCACCTCGGAGATCTCGAACAGCGAGGTCGGACAGACGTCCGGGCAATGGGTGAAGCCGAAGAAGATCAGGGTCGGACGGCCTTCAAGGCTCTTCTCGGTGACGACGGCCCCGCTCTGGTCGGTCAGCTGGAACGGTCCGCCGATCGCGGCCGGCGCCGCGATGTTTCGGCCGCCGCCCATGATGAGGAACATCAGCGACAGCCCGACCACGAGGCTGGCGGCAAAGGCTCCGACGATCACCAGGGGGCGGGTGGCATTGGATGGCATTGCGCGCTCCTTCACTGTCTCAGAAGCAGGCTTGCCAGCCGGCCGCGATCGTCTCGAAGAACACCGCGGTCCCGTACTGCACCCACATCGTCACGGCGCCGGCGACGAGCCCGATCGCCGCAACCCCGGCCACGATAGCCGAAGCGGAGGCCGAACGCCGGTCACCCGACGCGGACGGTATCTCTTGCGGCGCTGAAAGAGGCTGCATGATGACGTACTCATCGGGCGAGTGCTGGCCCGAGCGGCCCGCTCCTCGCGCTTCAGATAAGCCCCGCGGCCGGTCCAGGCAAGCGCCGCGGACGGGCAGCCGCTCACCCGAAACGGCCGGTGGCCGGCGTCATCAATGGGAGGCGGAGGCCTTGGCCGCGGCCGGCGAGATGGCCGGCGCATTGGGCGCGACATGCGAGGAGGCCGGAGAGGATGCCTGGGCATCCATATAGCAGGGCTTGTACATTGCCTGCAGCTCCTTGCCCTTCAGGAAGATCATCCGGGGCGTCAGGCCGCCGCGCTGGGTGATCCAGCGGCGGATCGGCGACGGGTACATCGAGTACAGCATCTGGGTCGCCTCTGGGTTGGTGACGGCGCGGCCGTTGGCGCCGAAATCCCAGGCGGCGTGGAATCCGAGATTGGCATGCGAGGTGACGCAGATCTTCTCGTGGGGGATCGCCCCGAGCACGATGGTGCAGGCCGAGGCGCAGAGCCCGTCGATGATCACATACTCGCCGGAAGATCGCAGGCCCTGGTACTTGTCGACATAGGTTCCGATCCGGCCGCCGCGGTCATCGGCGATCCGGACCACGGCCTGGCTGGCGCCGAGCCCCGACAGCAACAGAACGACCGCAAGCAACCCCGTCCAGAATTTCATGTCGAGCCCCAGTTCAACCCGGCGAAACCGATCTGACCGACTTTGGTACGCGTCTTGTGATGCGCTTCTTGAGATGCTTGGACTGCGGCGGGACCTTGCGACCACGAGCCCATCCGCAGAACCGGAACGCGAAAGCCAAATCCAAATCGCAAATGCAGCGTGTTTCGAGATCGTGTTTTTGTCCAGGACGGCGCGGTGACGAAAGCCAAATTCACCGCGAGTGTTGCAAGCCCGCTGCACCAATGAGTCGCTACCACCGAAAATGGCCGAACGCTGGTTCCGGACATGGCGATGGCGCCACGAGCAAGGCAGAGGCCCGGCATGATTCGCCCATCGGCGCGGCAGCGGCGTCACGGCGGCACAAACGACACTCCGGAAAAGCCCGGTGGCCGAGCTTCCGCGCGACACACGCCCCGCTGCCCAGTGGCGGCGGGACGCTCACCCCTCTCATCGCCGGCCCAGGGGCGCTCGTGCGATCACGATCGTGGGTGCGGGCTCCCGCCAGCCCTGGCTGGCATGGCCGAAGTCCGGAGATGCGACCAATGCAATCACGAGTTTGGACCGTACCGAGCTCCGCCCCGCAAGCGGGCGCGGCAGGATCACTCCCAGCAGCGCGCCGTCTGATCGCGAGATCGAGCGAGGTCCGGCCGATATCGCGCTGGCAGCGGGGAGGGCGATCTGCCTCCCGACGCCCTCGGTCCCCGTGAAGTTAACTAATTATCGGGCAGCCGAATCCGCGCTCCAAACGTGACGAGCGGCGCATCGGCGGCGCCGAGCTGGATCTGCCGCTCCGGCACCTCCTGATAGCTGCCGTCTTCAATCTTTCTTAATTCATATTGCCAGACCGTTAACGTCTCGCCGCGCGCGAGCGCGTCGCGGATGCGGCTGGCGCCGCGTCCCGGCAGCTTGACGAGGTCGTCGCGCATCATGCCGATCATCGTCGGGCGCTCGCCGCGATGCAGCTCGAAGAACACCATGCGATTGGGCTTGTCCTGCGGCTTGAGCACGGTATCCGCCGTGAACAGCACCAGACAGATTGCGACGGCAATCCACTTCCAAGTGTCGGACATCATGAGACGCATTCCCCGCACCGCCTCCGCGCGTGGAGTAGTCCTCGCGCAAACAGGCGGCAACTTACAGTTCTGTCATTCCGGATGAGATGACGTTCGACGTAATCGATTCGCTGCGCGCCGGGCGCGATGATGGGCTCCTCATCGTTCACAACATGGAGAGCACCGATGACCAACCCAACCGAGATCGCCGAGAGCTACATCGCGCTGTGGAACGAACGTGATGCCGCGCAGCGCGGCGCATTGCTCGCACGTCACTGGACCGCGGATGCGCTCTATGTCGACGCGCTGATGCGCGGCGAAGGACGCGATGCGGTGGATGGCCTGGTTGCGGGCGTGCAGCAGCGCTTTCCCGACTTCCGCTTTCGCCTGATCGGCTCCGCGGACGGCCACGGTCATCATCTCCGCTTTTCCTGGGAGCTTGGCCCCGAGGATGCGGAAGCCCCGATCCAGGGCACGGATTTCGTCGAGCTGGCCGACGGCCGCATCCAGCGCGTCACCGGGTTTCTCGACAAGGTCCCGCAGGGCGCCTGACGGACGTCCCGTTCCGCCCGGCTTCCGCAGTGCGGTCGGCCTGCCGCGATAGCCGGGCTCCCATGCGCAGACGCACGACCTGTCTCGTGGTGATTGCGCTACGTCAACGTCGGACCCGGTCCGCCGCTGCAGAGCTTCTGCTTCGCGACGAGTTCAGGATCGCCGGAGACGGGCGTGCAGCAGTCAAATCCCATCGATGATCACGCCATGGCGGCCGGCACGCTGGCCGCCATCACCACCTTGCCCGAACTCTGGCGCTGGCGCGTCGAACGGAGCCCGGACAAGCAGGCCTACCGACAGTTCGACGCAGGAAGCGGCCGATGGGCGAGCTTCTGCTGGCGCGAGATCGATCTCGTCGTCGACCGCTGGCGGCGGGCGCTTGCGGCCGACGGCTTCGCCCAGGGTGAGCGTGTCGCCATCCTGATGCCGAACGGGATCGCACATCTCGCCATCGACCAGGCCGCGCTCTCGCTCGGCCTGGTGCCGGTGCCGATGCATGCCGTCGATAATGCCGACAGCATCGCCTACATCCTCGCCGATTCCGGTGCCCGGCTGCTGCTGGTCGATTCGGACACACGCTGGGATGAGATCGCAGCGGTCGGCGAGGCCCTGCCCGACCTGCGGCGGATCGTCTGCGCCGACCGGCGAACGACCCAGCCGACCGGCGATCCGCGCCTCATCGATCTGGAGGCGTGGTTGAACGCAGCCGGCAACGCCACGCTTCCCGGCACCCGGATCGCCATCGCGCCGCACGACCTCGCCGCCATCGTCTACACCTCGGGCACGACGGGCCGGCCCAAGGGTGTGATGCTGTCGCACGACAACGTCGTCTCCAACCTCAAGGCCATTCATCAGCGGCTGGCGGCCGATACCGACGACGTATTCCTGTCGTTCCTGCCGCTGTCACACACGTTCGAGCGCACCGCGGGCTACTACTACCCGATCGCCATCGGCGCCTGCGTCGCCTATGCGCGCTCGGTGAAGCAGCTGTCCGAAGATCTGGTGGAGGTCCGTCCGACCATCCTGATCTCCGTGCCGCGCATCTATGAGCGCATCTACTCGGTCATCATGCATCACCGCGCGATCGCAAACCCGCTCGAACGGGCGCTGCTCGACCTGACCATCGCGATCGGCGGCCGGCGCTTCGATGCGCAGCATGGGCGCGGAACCAGACCTTCAGCGTTCGACCGAATCGCGTGGCCGCTGCTGCAACGCCTAGTCGCCGCCAAGATACTGGCTCGATTCGGCGGACGGCTGCACGTCGCCGTCAGCGGCGGCGCGCCGATCGCCGAGCCGGTGGTGCGGCTGTTCCTGGCGCTCGGGCTCGAGGTGCTGCAGGGCTACGGCATGACCGAGACATCGCCCGTCGTCAGCGTCAACACGCCTGACGACAACGACCCGCGCACCGTCGGCCGCGCCCTGCCGGGCATCGAGGTGCGCATCGGCGACAATGACGAGTTGATGGTGCGCGGCCCGAACGTGATGCTCGGCTATTGGCACCGGCCGGAGGAGACAGCCCGCACCAGGGAAGCCGACGGCTGGCTGCACACCGGCGACCAGGCCCGCATCGACGGCGGACGCATCACCATCACCGGTCGGATCAAGGACATCCTCGTCACCTCGACCGGCGAGAAGATCGCGCCCGCCGATCTGGAGACCGCGATCCTGACCGATCCGCTGTTCGAGCAGGCCATCGTGATCGGCGAGAACCGGCCGTTCCTGACCGCGATCGTCGTGCTCAACGCCAACGGCTGGGCTGAGCAGCAGGCGAGGCTCGCGGCGCACGGCCAGCGCGGCACCGAGGCCGAAGCGGCCTCTCTGCTGCGCCACATTGCGCGAGCCGCGAAGGCCTATCCGTCCTACGCGACGCCGAAGGCGGTGCATTGGACCTTGGAGCCGTGGACCGTGCAGGAAGGCCTGATCACGCCGACGTTGAAGAACAAGCGTCCGGCGATCGAGCGGAGCTTCGCGAAGGAGATCGAGGCGATCTATGCAAAACGCGCGGCAGCTTTGCGGCCATCGGCTACCGTACGAAGCTGATTTTGCAGAGCGTAGCAGCAGGACATTGCGGCATTGGAGCGGGCGAAGGGAATCGAACCCTCGTATGCAGCTTGGGAAGCTGCCGTTCTACCATTGAACTACGCCCGCGCTCGCCAATGCTTAGCCGAGACCATGCGTTTCGCCAAGCGGCTTGTTGCCGCGACACCGCCAGGCCCAAGGGTTGGGGGAGGCAACAGTTCTGCACCGGCCTGATCTCCGGATCGTGATCGGCCGCGACCGCCGGCTCCGGAACGGATCGGGCCGGTCGCGCTTTTGCCCGTTGGAGGCGGCGCCCCTCGCTGCTTCGCCGCGCCGTCAAGGTCCGCCGTCAATGTCCTGGGAGCTCACATCATGCAGAGCCACAGCCCCGCGTCTCAGACCGCAACCTCGAAAGCCCTCGCCATCATGGCGGGCCCGTCGGCGCTCGACCTTTACACCCTCGGCTGCGGTCTGTTCCTTGCCGTCGCGCCCTGGCTGTTCGGCTTTGTCGGCAGCGCCGGCCGGATCGATGCTGCGTTGGCGGGGGCTGCCGTCGTCGTGCTCTCGCTCGGCGGCCTCCTGGCGTTTGCCGATTGGGAGGAGTGGCTGAAGGTCGCGCTTGGATTGTGGCTGATTGCAGCTCCGTGGCTGCTCGGGTTCGTGCATACGTCGGCGATGCATGTCAGCATCACGATCGGGATCGCCGTGACCTTCCTGAGCCTGCTCGAACTGTGGCTTGCGCATGATCCTGATTTTGCTGGCGATAGACCTACATTGGTGAGCCAGCCGTAGCGCCTCTGGTCGATCGCACCTCGCCTGCGCGCTGCGCCGCATTTCGTGATCGCGATGCCGATGACAGAGATCGCAGGCAGCGATCGCAACGGGACGCTTGACAACCATCACCCAAATCAGGGCAAACCCGCCCCGGTCACGCCGCGCTGTTAACACTTTGTAAACAAAGTTGATGCGGGCGATCGTGACGATGATATGATGTGGCGTGGGGTTGGGGTGGCGTCATGGGGCGTGGGTATACGATCTTTGATACGGCCCTCGGCCGTTGCGGCATTGCGTGGAGCGATGCCGGAATCACCGGCGTACAACTGCCGGAAGCACGGGAAATCGAGACGCGGCGGCGCCTGTTTCGCCAATTTCCCGAAGCGCGGGAGCAACGCCCGTGTTCGAATATTGAACTCGCCATCGAAGGCATCACCGCCATGCTGCGCGGGCAGGAGGTCGACTTCTCCGATGTCGTGCTCGATCTCGGCGGCGTGACACCATTCAACCAGCGCGTCTATGATTGCATTCGTGCCATTCCGCGCGGCGAGACGCGCAGCGCCGACGCGATCGCAGACGAACTGCACGTTCCCAAGGCGCTGAATTCGATCGCGCAGGCGCTGAGCAAGAATGCGCTCGTGCTGATCGTTCCCTGTCACCGCGTGCGCGACATCGGCAACGGTCTCGACAAGCCGTCGCCCAACAGCGGCGTCATCTCCAAACGGCGGCTGCTGTCGCTCGAAGGCGCACGGCCTCATGCGGGCCTGACGTTGTTCGACGCGTTTCTCGCGGTCGACCGGCCGCGCGCGTCGTAAGCGGGCGCCTCGCTGCGCGCGATATTATCTCGGACGCAGCCCTCCTCTTTCATCCGCAATGCGCTAGATTTGCAGGATGAGCGCCACCATCCTGTTCGAAAGCCGTGACGTCACCGTCTCCGAGTTCCGCTGTGCGGCGGTTCCGGGCGAGCGTCCCTATGTCGAGCAGTATTCCGGCTACTCGCTGTCCTATGTGCGCAAGGGGAGCTTCGGCTGTCGGCACCGCGGCCGCTTCTTCGAGCTGGTCACCGGCTCGCTGCTGGTGGGCCATCCCGGCGATGAGTTCATGTGCACGCACGATCACGTCTGCGGCGACGAATGCCTGTCATTCTTCTTCGATCATGCGCTCATCGACGAGATCGGCGGCAACAGGCAGGCTTGGCGGGTTGGCGCGATGCCGCCGCTGCCGGAGCTCATGGTCCTCGGTGAGCTCGCGGAGGCCGTCGCCGCGCGCGAGCAGGACCTCGGTCTGGACGAGGTTGGCCAGATCATCGCCAGCCGCTTCGTCGCGACCGCCACGGGCCAGCAGGAACGGGCGGCGACGCCAAGCCTTCGCGATCGCCGGCGCGCGGTCGAGAGCGCATTGTGGATCGACGACAATGCAGCGCGCGACATCGATCTGGCGGCTGCGGCTGGTGAGGCCGGCGTCAGCCCGTTCCATTTCCTGCGGCTGTTCGCGGCCACGATCGGCGTGACGCCGCATCAATATCTGATCCGCTCCCGCTTGCGGCACGCCGCGCGGCGTCTCAGCGAGGAGGATACGCCGGTCACCACCATCGCCTACGATTCGGGTTTTGCCGATCTGTCGAATTTCACCCGCACCTTCGCGCGCGCTGCCGGCGTGTCGCCGGCGAAGTTTCGCAAGGCGTCGCGCGGCGAGCGCAAGATTCTCCAAGATCATCTGAGCCGCCATTGATTGGATGATCCCAGCGCGTGCGACAGCCGCACGCGAAGCATGGAGATCATCGATGTACGATCATATCGGCCTCAAGGTCGGCAATCTGGACGCGAGCGTACGCTTCTACACATCGGCGCTGGCGCCGCTCGGCCACATCCTCTGCTCCAAGGACGAGGCGTCGGCGGGCATCGGCCCGAAGGGGGAGCCGGCGCTGTGGCTGTATCTCGACAAGGGCGCCAGCAAAGGCGCCGCCCATATCGCGTTCCGCGCCCAGGACCACGCGGCGGTCGCCAGATTCCACAGCGAGGGTCTGACGGCCGGCGGCAGCGACAATGGCGGCGCCGGGCCGCGCGCGGACTACAGTCCGACCTACTACGCCGCCTTCCTGATCGATCCCGACGGCAACAACATCGAAGCCGTGTGTCCGTGAGGTCCCGGCCATGGCATCGATTCAGAAGGACACCCCGATCGCAGCCTCCGCAGCCGCCGTCTGGGACGCCGTGCGCGACTTCGGCGCCGTTCATACCCGGCTGGCGCCCGGCTTCGTCGTCGATTGCCAGCTCGACGGCGACGTCCGGATCGTGACCTTCGCCAACGGCAATGTGGCGCGCGAACGCCTCGTCAGTTGCGACGAGGCGCAGCAGCGTCTGGTCTACACGATCGAGAGCGAACGCGTGACGCATCACAACGCGTCCGTGCAGATCATCCCCGACGGCGCGCAGGGTTGCCGGATGCTCTGGATCACCGACGTGCTGCCGCACGCCATCGCGCCCTATATCGAGCAGCAGATGGCGCTCGGCACGCGCGCGATGCAGGACGCCCTAGGCGGGCTGCGCGCCTAGACGAGCCGAGCAGCCGTCAGCCGACATGCGGAGATGGCGGGATCTGCGCCCCCGAGCCGAGCTCGGCCGCCAGCACGGCCGGGCGCAGCTCCAGCGCTGCGGCCGGCTTCGGGCCCCAGCGGGTGAGCATGACGGTGGCGAGCGTCAGCACTCCGAGCAGGACCATCGAGGACGCCGCCAGCATGAAGAAGTCGCCCTCGGTCGCGGCATGGCTCAGCAGATAGCTGCCGCCTGCGGCGATGAAGACGAGCCGCACCGTCTGTGCCAGCACCGGACCGATCACCCTGGCTGCGCCCTGCGAGGAGAAGTACATCGAGATCGCCAGGCCGATGAAGGCATACATTGGCGCTGCGACCTGAAGATAGTGCCGGCCCGCGCTGCGCGCGCTCTCGTCCTGGGTGAAGATGTCGACCCACAATTGCGGAACGATCGCGATCAGCGTCGACAGCGCACCCACCGACGCGAAAGAGACCAGCCCCGCCGTCCAGGCGATCCGGCGGGCGCGCACGATTCTTTCCGCACCGATCGCCATGCCGACCATCGGCACCGAGGCCATGCCGACGGAGAACGCGACAGTGGTCACCATGAATTCGAGCCGTGCGCCGATGCCGTAGCCGGCCAGCACGGCGGTGCCGAACGATGCCAGCATGTGCGTGAAGATCGCGATCGACAGCACGGATTGCAGCGGCGAGAAGCAGGCGATGGCGCCGACCTTGAGGATGTCGGCGAACATCGCACGGCTGATCTTGAGGCCCCGCAGCTTCGGCCGGACGCGCGCGCGGCCGGAGAACAGATACCAGCCCATCACCGAGATGCTGACGCAGAACGCCAGCAGCGCGCCGGCGGCGACGCCGCGCATGCCGAGCCCGAGGCCCAGACTCAGCGTGCCGCCGAGCACGATCTGCAGCAGTGCCGAGCTAAGGATCATGAACGACGGCAGCTTCATGTTGCCGGTGCCGCGCAGGATGCCGGCCATCGAGTTCATCAGCCAGGGCAGTATCGCGCCGCCGAAGAAGATCTGCAGATAGGCTGTGGCATGGCTCAGCACCGCGCCGCGGCCGCCGAGCACTTCCAGGAGGGCAGGGCCAAACACCAGCATGCCGACCATGAAGGTCGCGCCGAACAGCAGCGCAATCAGCAGCGCGTGCGTGGCGAGGGTCGAGGCCCGTTCGGTGTCGCCGGCGCCGAGCGCCCGCGCGATCGCCGAGGCCACGCCGCCGCCCATGGCGCCGCCGGACATCGTCATGGTCAGGATCACCAGCGGGAACACCAGTGCCATCGCCGCCAACGCCTCGATACCGAGCCGGCCGATATAGGAGGTCTCGGCGATGACGACGCAGGTGCCTGCCGTGTTCGCGATGATGTTGGGCCAGGCCAGCGACAGCAGGGTGCGCAGAATGGGGCCGTCGACGAGCGCATTCCGAACCGGCTTCGCGATGGGCGGCAACGTACGCCCCTCGCCGACCGGACTGTCGGCCAAGCCGATCTCGGACATGCTCGCTCCCCGTTTTGGCCGCGCCATCTGGCGGGACCTTTGTCGTTCCTCCTAGCACACCGCCGGGCCGCGCCCCGTGCAGCGGGCGCATTGGGGGTGCGCGGTCAGCGCGCAGCCGGGCTAGAGGCGGAAGTGCTTGGAGAGCTTCAGGCCCTGGGCCTGGTAGTTGGAGCCGATGCGGCTGCCATACATCGCGTTCGGCCGGGCCAGCATCTTCTCATAGACGAGGCGGCCGACGATCTGACCGTGCTCGAGGATGAACGGCACCTCGCGCGAGCGCACCTCGAGCACCGCGCGCGAGCCCTGCCCGCCGGCGCCGGCACAGCCGAAGCCGGGATCGAAGAAGCCGGCATAGTGGACACGGAATTCGCCCACGAGCGGATCGAACGGCACCATCTCGGCGGCGTAGTCCGGCGGCACCTGCACGGCCTCCTTCGAAGCCAGGATGTAGAACTCGCCGGGATCGAGAATGAGGCTGCCGTCGGGGCGCGCCTTGATCGGCTCCCAGAACTCCTCCACAGCATAGCCGGCGCGGCGGTCGACGTCGACGACGCCGGTATGACGCTTGGCGCGATAGCCCACATAGCCGTTGGCATTGCTGCCGGACAGGTCGACGGAAAGAGCGACGCCGCCGACGAGATCCGCATCATCGCGATCCACCAGCCGCTCGGCCTGATGCAGCGCGATCAGTTCGTCCTCCGACAGAACCGCGTCGCGGTAGCGGAAGCGGACCTGGGACAGGCGCGAGCCTTCGCGCAGCAAAACGGGAAACGTCTTCGGGCTGATCTCGGCGTAGAGCGGACCGTGATAGCCGGCTCCGATCATGTCGAATCGTCGCGTGCCGTCGGCGATCACGCGGGTGAACACGTCGAGCCGCCCGGTCGAGCTCTTCGGATTGGCGGCCGCGACGATGTCCTTCGGCAGCGCGAGACTCTCCAAGAGCGGCACGATGTAGACGCAGTTGGTCTCCAGCACTGCGCCGTCGGCGAGCGCGAATTCGTGCAGCTTCAACTCGTCGATACGCTCGGCGACCGTCGCGCCCGGCCCGGGCAGAAAGCTTGCCCGCACGCGATAGGCGATGTCGCCGAGCCGCAGGTCCAGGCTCGCCGGCTGGATCTGGCTTTCGACAAAATCGTATGCGGGGATGATCAGGCCAGCCTCCGCCATCGCCACGATCATGCGATCGGGGAGGATGCCGTGGGCGTCGGGGCTGAGCGAAAACGGCAAGACCTGATCCTTTGCAGGCGCCGGAACGGCGGCTTATCGAGCCTATATAGGGTCTTTTTACCGGTTATCCGATGGCTGGCTTGACGGAAAGGCCGGTTGCGACTATGAGCACGACTTATCCCGTGGTGATTTGAGCCGGCCGGCTTGCAGCCACGTTAAATAAGTCGCTAAACAGGCCGGGGACGATTGTGATCCCGGCCGTGAGGAGTTTTCCCAGGCCGGTTTTTTTGTGCCCATCGCTGGAGGCGGTGGTCACGATGGAGGTCACATGTCGAAGTCCCCCGCGAAGGCCCCGGCGTCGTTCGCCCGCTATCGTCCTGAAACCCGTCTGGTGCATTCCGGCACCTTGCGTTCCGAATTCGGCGAGACCGCCGAGGCGCTCTATCTGACGCAAGGCTTCGTCTACGCCACCGCCGAGGAGTGCGAGGCGCGCTTCAAGGGCGAGGATCCCGGCTTCATCTATTCGCGCTTCTCCAACCCGACCACGGCAATGTTCGAGCGCCGCATGATCGAGCTCGAGGGCGCCGAGGCCTGCCGCTCGGCCGCAACCGGCATGGCCGCAGTCACCACGGCAATCCTCGCTCCCCTCCGTGCCGGCGATCACGTCGTCGCCGCCAAGGCGCTGTTCGGCTCGTGCCGCTACGTCGTCGAAGATCTCTTGCCGCGCTACGGCATCGAATCGACCCTGGTCGATGGGCTCGACCTCGACCAATGGCAGAAGGCGGTCAGGCCGAACACCAAGTCGTTCTTCCTGGAGAGCCCGACCAATCCGACGCTCGACGTGATGGACATTCCCGCGATCGCCGAGATCGCGCACGCCCGTGGCGCGCGGCTGATCGTCGACAACGTGTTCGCGACCCCGATCTGGCAGAGCCCGCTCGCGCTCGGCGCCGACGTCGTGGTGTATTCCGCGACCAAGCACATCGATGGCCAGGGCCGCTGCCTCGGCGGCGTGATCCTGTCGTCGGAGGCGTTCATCGCCGAGCACATCCACAATTTCATGCGCCAGACCGGTCCGTCGATCTCGCCGTTCAACGCCTGGGTCCTGCTCAAGGGCCTGGAGACCTTGGCGGTGCGCGTGCGCGCGCAGACCGAGACGGCGGCGAAGGTGGCCGACTTTCTCGCGGCGCATCCGAAGATCTCGCGGCTGATCTATCCCGGTCGCGAGGACCATCCGCAGGCGGCGACCGTGCGCAAGCAGATGCGCGCCGGCTCGACGCTGGTCGGCTTCGAGGTGAAGGGCGGCAAGGCCGGCGCCTTCCGCACGCTCAACGGCTTGAAGCTCGCGCGCATCTCCAACAATCTCGGCGACGCCAAGACGCTGGTCACGCATCCGGCGACGACGACGCACCAGCGGCTGACGCCGGAGGCGCGCGCCGAGCTCGGCATCAGCGAGGGCTTCATCCGCTTCTCCGCCGGGCTCGAGCATGCCGACGATCTGATCGAGGATCTGGATGCGGCCCTGAGGGCCGCGTAGCGAATGGCCGCATAGAGAATGGCGAATAGGGCGTACCGATTGCATCCTATTCGCTACTCGCTACTCGCTATTCCCTACTCGCCACTCTCACATCGGCCGATAGGTCAGCACGTTGGCCGGCGTGTTGATGCCGAGCTTGACCTGGCCGACCGAGCGGATGATGTCGTCGCCGAGCAGCTGGGCGAAGCAGGCGTAGCCCCAATCGCTCATGTGCAGACCGTCCGAGATCACGAACTCGTTGATCGGGATCGCCTGCCGCTCGTGCCAGTCGCGCATCACCTCGAAGCGGGGGAAGATGCCGGCGTGATGCAGCTCGGCGATACGCCCGAGCAGCTTGTTCATGCGGCTGGCGTTCTCCGAGCGCTCGTTGACGCGCGGCGAATATTGCAGGTCGACCAGCACGACATCGGAGGCCGCCGCCTGGATCTTGGCGACGCCGTCATCGACCAGCTTGGCGGTCTCGGCGGGATCGAGATCGCGCAGCACCGCATTGGTGCCGACCTGCCAGATCACGAGATCCGGATGCCGGTCGATCACCGACGTCTCCAGCCGCTTCATCATCTCCGGCGCATCCTCGCCGCCGACGCCGGCATTGATGACGCTGATGTCGACCATCGGATATTGCCGGCGCAGCTGCGCGGCGAGCCGATTCGGATAGGTGTAGTCCGGCGCGCTCGCGCCATAGCCCTGCGTCGACGACGAGCCGAAGGCGACGATGACGACCGGCAGGCCGGAGGCGAGCTTGTTGGCGACGTGCGGCAGCGAAATGAAATTCTTCTTGGCGACGCCCTTCGGCGTCAGGCACGGCACGCGGTTGAAGATGTCGGTGGCCGACTTCGCGACCTGCTTGACCTTGTCGATCGCCCGCTCGGTGATGCTGCGCGACGGCGGCGCCGCCACGACGGCCTGCCCGGCTGCAGCCGGCGGCTGTGCATCGGTCATGGCCGGCGCGGTCGTCGCCGCAGGCGGCGAGGTTGTGGTCGCCGGGCGCGCCACGGCGATCGGCCCGGGCACCTGATCGCTCGCCTGCGCCACCGTGACGTGACCGATGCTCGGTCGCCCGCTGATCAGCGGAGCCTTTGGATCGGAGCTCTCCACATCGGAAAGCGCGGCGGGCGCAGCCGGCGCTGCGCTCTGCGCCCGTAGCTTCTGCGGGCTCAGCGCGAGGGCGATGGCAATGACCGCAACGGCCGAAAGCTTCTCCCATGTCCCGGAGACGCGGTGACACTCATTCGACGTCATGAACGACATAACCCTAGTTCTGCTGCGCCGGCCCGATATGCGCCGCGTCGATGATGAACTTCGACAGCGCCCGGCCGAGGCAGTCATGAACCTGCTTGGCCAGCTCGACTCCGTGCGTCGGATTGAACAGGTCGAAATCGCCCTGCTCGTTCCATTGCCGCATGATGGCAAACCGATCGAACAGCGGAATGTCCCGGTGCTGCGCCACCACACGCATGTTGTCGACATAGGGCGGCACGGAGATCAATGTCTCCGTCCGCGGACTGTATTGCAGGTTCATCAAGACGACGTCAGCTCCCGCCTTCTGCAGCGTCGCCACACCGTCGTCGACCGCCTGCCGGAACTCATCAGGATCGATCGACCGCATGGCGTCGACCGTGCCGGTCTGCCAGATGACCAAATTAGGCCTTTTTCCTTCCACCAGTTTAACGAGATTGCCCGCGACCTCCTCGGCCGTCTTCTTGGGCTGCAGCTCGATGCTGAGATTGACGGCGACGGTTGGCAGCTTGTCCTTCAACGCAGCCTGCAGACGGGCGGGGTAGGCATTGGCGTCGGAGGTGCTGACAATGGAGGATGACCTGCTTCCGACGACGAGAATATCCAGCGTGCGGCCGTTCTTGACGGCGTCTGCAACCTTCGGAAGCGGGCTCTCGGTGGTCAGCAGGTAGGCCGGCACCTCGCAGTTCTGCGGCGCCTCTTCCGCGCGCGCAGAGGCCGCCAGCGAAACAGCCAGCACTGCGATACCAAACCTTAACCACGAGACGGACTTCATCAGCCCCCTCCCGCCAGATCGGCGTTGCTGCGCGCACCTTTTCGCGTCGCGCCCTTATCGGCCTCACGCTTGTACCACGAAATCAACGACGCCACCCCCCACATGATGAGGATGCCGCAAAGGCTGATCACCGCGTGCATCATGGCGCCGCCGGACACTTCGGCAAGGACGAAGTGGCCCGCAAACGCCAGAAACACGCCGAGACAGAAGATCTCGAGCGAGTGTTGCCCACAGACAATCAGCGGACGCAGCCACGGCGACTTCAAGAGCGGCCAATCCTTGCGCAAATAGTGCACGGTGAGTGCTGCGAGTGCGAGAAAATGCGCGAAACGCAACACGTCAAGGTCGGTCTTGTCGATCGGATACATCCACTGCTCGATTCGGCGCGGCATCAGATGGCCGAGCTGCGGAATGTACCAGGTCAGGGTCACACAGAAGGCCGCGACCAGATAGGCGACGCAGAGCCCGAGCGTGATCGGCGAGTTGATGATGCGCGACATGCGCCGCGCGCCGCCGAGCGCGCACCAGGCGCCGAACACGAACAGCAATTGCCAGGCGAACGGATTGAAAGCCCAGAAGCCGTTGGGATAGGCCGTCAGATAGAGATCGAGCTCCCAGGTCACGGCATAGAGAATGACGGATAGGCCGAGCGTCACGTCGGGCCGCCAACGCATCAGCCACAGGATCAACGGCAGGAACAACATCAGCACGATGTAGAGCGGCAGCACGTCCATATTGACGGGGCGGAAGCGCAGGATCAGCGCCTGCACGATGGTCACGTCCGGCTGCTTGAGAAAATCCATGATTCCCATCTCTTCGGTGTAGAGCGGGTTCTCGAAGCTGGTCGCGACGTAGGAGATCTCGGCGAGGAAGATCGTGAACAGGAAGACGTGGGCGACGTAGATCTGCCAGACGCGGCGCAGGATGCGCGCGGTTGCGACGATGAAACCGGCATCCTGCATCGCCCGGCCGTAGACGAACGCCGCCGTGTAGCCTGAGATGAAGATGAAGATCTCGGTGGCGTCGGAGAAGCCGTAGTTGCGGAGCGTGAACCAGGTCAGCAGGTTCGGCGGCAGATGGTCGATGAAGATCAGCCATAGCGCCAGCCCGCGAAACAGGTCGAGCCGCAGTTCGCGCTCGCCGACCGCCGGGAAGGTGATCGCAGGGACGGCGGTGGTGGCGGGTGCAGCGGTGACGGCCGGCGCAGCCGCGACGGCAGATGCAGATGCAACCGCAGGTGCAGCCGCGCTCGCCGCAGCGGCAGTCTCCGTAGCCGGCGCGGGTGCGGCGCTGGCTGCGGGGGCGGACGGTCCGGCAAGGCGATCGACAATCGACGTCATCAGGCACCGCGTCAAAGCTGCCAGCCCTCGAGGCCCGGCAGGGGAAATGTAGGGCTGCGCAGTTTTCGCGCAAGCGATGAAGGACTTATCAGCTGGGCCGTGCCCAGTTTTTCGACCTTGGCGGACGGCTGGTGGCGATCGCACGACGCAGGACAGGGCGATCACCGCCAGGGTGCTGCCGGCCGCGCCCGATCCGAGCCCAAGGAACGGATCGCGCATACGGGCGACAGAGTCCGCGATTCTGGTGCCATAATGCGGAACTGTGTTGAAAGCACGATGGCGTCCCGATTGGTTCCGGCGCTGGTTTCCGCTACAATGCCACCATGTATCGCGCCGTGACTCGCCACATCGAAGTGACCGTCGAACCGAACTTCCTGCCTGAGAAGTCGTCGGTGGCCGATGGCCGCTGGTTCTGGTCCTATACCGTCGTCATCACCAACAGCGGGGAGGAGACGGTGCGGCTGCGCAGCCGGCACTGGATCATCACCGATGGGATCGGCCGGCAGCAGGAGGTCCGCGGCGAGGGCGTGGTCGGCGAGCAGCCGGTGCTCGCGCCAGGCGAGCGCTTCGAATACACCTCCGGCGTCCCGCTCACCACCGCGTCCGGCTTCATGGCCGGCTCGTACCAGATGGAGAGCGAGAGCGGTGAGCACTTCGACATCGCCGTGCCGGCCTTCTCGCTCGACAGCCCCGACGGCAAGCGGGTGTTGAATTAGCTGAGAAGGCATGCAGTTCGACTGCCCCCCAGTCGTCCGCTCGCTGTCTCTTGTGCTGCTCTCGACGTTCAATACCTTGTCCTTGCGGCTCGCCTCGCCTGCCGATGTTTGGCCCGCTGTCGTCCCGGCAAGCTTCCGACAACGCGCCAGCGGACGACGTGCAATACGATGGATCCTGTACTCACGCCGCACGTCATCGTTCTCGCGACGCATCCCGCGTCCGAGCTTTGCCCATTCATCCGCCCGCCCTCCGCAAATAGAGGGCGCAGGGAAGGCCAGGCCTCGGCTGAGGCCTGCGGCCCGCCTGCAGAAAAAAATGCAGGCGGCAGGTACCACAGGTTCAGCCGGAACGACCCGGCCCTCCCTGCGCGACTGGTTTTAACGGCTGCTTCGCGTTCTCCCTGGCGCGCCGGGCTTTCTGGCCGCCATCCCCACGCGAAGCGAAGCCTCAACGTGAGTTGATATCAGCATCGGGATATCAGGACCGCGCGACTTGACCGTGCGTGCATCGCCGTTCGTCCGCGCAGACTGAACTACGCTGCGGCAACACACGCCCATCGCCTCCCACTGCCAACGGTCCGTGACGGTCGCGAAACGCCCCTCATGCGGCAACAGGATGCGCGGAAATGTGCCAGTGATTTGCCCGACGGCACAAGTTGTTTGTTGCTGCGACCAATCAACGCGACGGGCAAGGATGTGGCGTCGATCAGCGATAAAACCGATTTTCAACAACGAACTAATCGAAATCGCCGGCGCACACGAACTCCCGACATTCTCTCCGACGCCGCGCGACGCAGCCGCCGCCTATCGAGCGTCATCGCGAGGAGCGAAGCGACGACGCGCTCGCGATGACGTACGGAGGGCTGCCGCTCGACCACGATCGCTACGATGCGCGGAGCGAGCGCAACAGAGTCAATTCTCCGTCACGCCGGCTTCATGCGGAGTGAAATGATAGACCGAGGAGCAGAACTCGCAGGTGACGACGACCTTGTCGTCCTGCACCATGTCGGCGCGGTCCTGGGGCGAGAAGCTCTTCAGCATGTTGGCGACCGCATCGCGCGAGCAGGAGCAGCGCGCCTGCAGCGGCACGGTGTCGAACACGCGGACGCCGCGCTCGTGAAACAGACGATACAGCAGCCGCTCGCCGGACAGCGCCGGGTCGATCAGCTCGATATCCTCGACCGTCGCGACAAGCGATTGGCCCTCGATCCAGGCCTCGTCTTCCTCGACCGCATGCAGCTCGGTGCCCTCGGGCGCATCGCCGGGATGCAGATCGGCCTGGCGCAGGCGCTCGGGCGCCTGGGGCAGGAACTGCGTCAGCAGGCCGCCGGCGCGCCAGCGGTGCTTGCCGCCGCTCCACTCCTCGCCGACGGCGAGGCGCACACGGGTCGGGATCTGCTCGGAGCGCAGGAAGTATTCATGCGCGGCCTCCTCCAGACTGCCGCCGGTAAGCGCGACGAGGCCCTGGTAGCGGCTCATGTCGGCGCCCTGATCGATGGTCATCGCCAGATGGCCCTTGCCGAGCAGGCCGCCGGAGTCCTTGGCCGAATCCTTCAGCTCTTGCAGTCGCGCCTCGTCATAGCGTGCGTAAGCGCGCAGCCGGTCGGGCGCCTGGAAGTCGACCACCAGGAACGACACCGGCCCGTCGGTCTGGGTCTGCAGGATGAAGCGGCCGTCGAATTTCAGCGAGGAGCCGAGCAAGGTCGTCAGCACGATGGCCTCGCCGAGCAGCTTGCCCACGGGCGCGGGATAGGCGTGCTTGGTGAGGATATCGTCGAGCGCGGGACCCATGCGGGTGAGGCGACCGCGCAGATCGAGCGCCGCGACCTCGAACGGCAGCACGGCGTCGTCGACCGGCACCGCCGAGGGGGCGCGGCTGGTGTCGAGATGGATGTCGTTGTCGGGGGAATTGGTTGTCATGGGGCGTATTTGGGGATGATTGAAACGAATGGAAGGGCATCTCCCGGCTGTCGTCCCGGCCTTGGGCCGGGACCCATACCGCGGATGCTATCGAGGGACGTCGGTGGTAGTCGCCGACGCTAAGCCGCAACCGACGAACCACGATCGCTCCAACTACGCAGAGCAACGGCCACCGCTGCAAATCAGTTCGATCACGCGGTATGGGTCCCGGCTCAGGGCCGGGACGACACCAGGAAATTGCGCCGTCGAACCCTAAGCCCGCTCGCCGAAGCACCAGGCCAGGATGCCCTTCTGCGCGTGCAGGCGGTTCTCGGCTTCGTCGAACACCACCGACTGCGGGCCGTCGATCACCTCGTCGGTGACCTCCTCGCCGCGATGGGCCGGCAGGCAGTGCATGAACAGCGCCTCCGGCTTGGCGAGCGACATCAGCTTGGAATTGACCTGATAGGGCTTGAGCAAATTGTGGCGGTGCTCGCCATCCTTGTCCCCCATCGACACCCAGGTGTCGGTGACGACGCAGTCGGCACCGGCGACAGCGTCCTCCGGATCGTGGCCGAGATGGATGTCGGCCCGGGTGGCGCGGATGAAATCCTTCATCGGCTTGCCCGGCGACAACTGCGGCGGGGTGGCGACGTTGAGCCGGAACTTGAAGCGCTCGGCGGCATGCGCCCAGGAGGCCAGCACGTTGTTGTCGTCGCCGGTCCAGGCCACGGTGCGGCCCTCGATGGAGCCACGATGCTCCTCGAAGGTCATCACGTCGGCCATCACCTGGCAGGGATGCGAGCGCCGGGTCAGACCGTTGATCACGGGCACGGTGGCGTGCGCGGCGAGCTCGAGCAGCGCCTCATGGCTGAGGATGCGGATCATGATGGCGTCGACATAGCGCGACAGCACGCGCGCGGTGTCGGCGATGGTCTCGCCGCGGCCGAGCTGCATCTCGGTGCCGGTCAGCATGATCGCCTCGCCGCCGAGCTGGCGCATGCCGACGTCGAACGACACGCGGGTGCGCGTCGACGGCTTGTCGAAGATCATCGCCAGCACCTTGCCCTCGAGCGGCTTCTTCGCCGGCTCGCGCGCCTTCAAGGTCTTCTTCATCGCGCTGGACAGCGCCAGCACGTTGCGCAACTCCTCCACCGGCATCTCGGTGAGATCGAGGAAATGACGCGGCGTGTTGCCCATGGTCTTGCTCATGATGCGGCCGCCTGCTTGGCAGGCCCGCCCGACAGCGCCGCGCAGGCGCGATCGAGCATCTCGACCGATTGTTCGATTTCGGATTCGTTGACGATCAGCGGCGGCAGGAAGCGTACGACGTTGTCGCCGGCCCCCACCGTGAGCAGCTTCTGATCGCGCAGCGCCGCGACCAGATCGCCCGACGGCACCACCGCCTTGACGCCGATCAGCAGGCCCTCGCCTCGGATCTCGGAGATGACATCGGGATGACGATCGAGAACGGCACCGAGCTTCTGCTTCAACAGCAGCGACATCTTGCGGACGTGATCGAAGAAGCCGGGCGCCAGCATCACGTCGAGCACGGCGTTGGCCGCGGCGACCGCCAGCGGATTGCCGCCGAAGGTCGAGCCATGCGAGCCCGGCGTCATGCCCGACGCGGCCTCGGCCGTGGCGAGCACGGCGCCGATCGGAAAGCCGCCGCCGAGCGCCTTCGCCAACGACATCACGTCCGGCGTGACGCCGAGCCAGCGATGCGCGAACAGATCGCCGGTGCGGCCCATGCCGGTCTGGACCTCGTCGATGACCAGCAACAAACCGTTGTCGTCGCAGAGCTGGCGCAGCGCCTTGTAGAACGGCAGCGGCGCGGTGCGCACGCCGCCCTCGCCCTGCACCGGCTCGACCAGGATACCGGCGGTGTGCGGACCGATCGCCTTCTTCACTGCTTCGATGTCGCCGAACGGAACCTGATCGAAGCCGTCCATCGGCGGACCGAAGCCGTCGAGATATTTGGCCGAACCTGTCGCGGCGAGCGTGGCGAGCGTGCGGCCGTGGAACGCGCCTTCGAACGTAATGATACGATAGCGTTCGGGATGTCCCTTGGCGGCGTGATATTTGCGCGTGATCTTGATCGCGCCTTCCATCGCTTCCGCGCCCGAATTGGCGAAGAACACGTAGTCGGCAAAGCTCTGCTCGCACAGCCGCGCGGCAAGGCGCTCGCCATCCGGGCTCTTGAACAGGTTCGACATGTGCCAGAGCTTGGCCGCCTGCTCCTGCAGCGCCTTGACCAGATGCGGATGCGCATGGCCGAGCGAATTGACTGCGACGCCCGAGGTAAAATCGAGATAACGGTCGCCATTGGTCGCGATCAGCCACGCGCCTTCGCCGCGCTCGAACGAAAGATCGACCCGGGCGAATACGGGGAGGAGATGCGTAGCGGCAACACTGGTCATGGCGGATCACATGAGCTGACGGGCCGGCCGAGACACGCGCCACGCGGCGCCATCGCGCATCAGGGACCCCACCCTGGAAAACAAAATGTGCCGCCTTTTCAAGGCGGCACGTGCATCTATTGTATGCGGGCAGCGGTGGGAGTCAACTACGCGTCAGCTGATGCATGGGGGGCCGGCCCGTGAGATTCCGGACGCCTGACACAGCTCGAGACGTGCCACAGGGAACCACGGAATGTGTGGACTGCGGCCGCCGACTCTTGCGCGGGAGTCACGCCATATTGTAGCGTTTTCAACGTCGAGTACGACATCTCGTGCGGCAGTTCTGATCCCTCTCGAAGTTCTCTGAGTTTGCGTAACGTCCGGGTGCCTTGCGCGCGCCCGGCGAGGGACAAGGGATTCTGCCGTCAGGGATTTTCTTGAGACAGCATCGCAGCGCCGTCCCGGATTGGCCGGCGCAACGCGAAGGGAAAGGTTCGATGACCGTATTGACCTGGTCCGACGATCGCGTCGAGCAACTGAAAAAACTCTGGGAAGCCGGACTGTCGGCCAGCCAGATCGCCGCGGAACTCGGAAACGTGACGCGCAACGCCGTGATTGGCAAGGTGCACCGGCTGGGCCTGTCCGGCCGCGCCAAGAGCCCGGCCACCGCGGCACCGCGCCAGCGCAAGGCGGCCCGCCCGGCACAGCCGATGATGCGGGTGGCGCGCCCGGTGGCGCGCGGCAACACGGCGCTCGCACAGGTTTTCGAGGTTGAGGCGGAGCCCGATCCGGTTGCATTCGACAACGTCGTGCCGATGAACCAGCGGCTGTCGCTGCTGGAGCTCAACGAGGCGACCTGCCACTGGCCGGTCGGCGATCCCTCGAGCGCGGATTTCTTCTTCTGCGGCGGCAAGGCGCTGTCCGGCCTGCCCTATTGCGCGCAGCATTCGCGCGTCGCCTATCAGCCCGCAGCCGACCGCCGCCGCCAGCCGGCGAAGTCGACCACGCGCTGAGCGGCCGGCGACCACGGCGGGCGATGAGGTGCTCCGCATCGCCTCGCGATGTCCGGCCTCTGTTCACAACGATCGATGATATGCGCCCGGCCTGCGCCGGGCCGCAAGATGCGCCCGCCCGTCAGGCGCGTGCTGCGGGCCTGGACTGCGGAAAGCAGGCCGTGAAAGCGGCGCCGTTGCGCGGCACGCTCTCGATCAGAAGCCGGCCGCGATGGCGGTTGAGGATGTGCTTCACCAGGGAGAGGCCGAGCCCGGTGCCGCCCTGCGCGCGGCTGTCGCCGACATCGACGCGATAGAAGCGCTCGGTCAGCCGCGGCAGATGCTCGGGCGCGATGCCGGGGCCGAAATCGCGCACCTTGACCCGGATCTCCGGCGCGTTCTCGGCGGAGACGGCCTGCTCCAGCGAGACGATCACGCGGCCGCCCGAGGCGCCGTATTTCAGCGCGTTCTCGATCAGGTTCTCGAACACGCGCAGCAGCTCCTCGCGGTCGCCGGCGATCGTCACCGGCGCCTCCGGCAGGCTGGTCTCGATCACCACCTGGCGCTCGCGCGCCAGCGACTCCAGCCCGTCGGTGACCTGGCGGATGATGGGGACGACGTCGACCATGGCGTGGGGCTGGACATGCGCCGACAGCTCGACCCGCGACAGCGACAGGAGATCGTCGATCAGCCGCGCCATGCGCGTCGCCTGGATGTGCATGATGCCGAGGAAGCGCTCGCGCGCCTTCGGATCGTCCTTGGCCGGCCCCTGCAGCGTGTCGATGAAGCCCGAGAGCGCCGCCAGCGGTGTGCGCAGCTCGTGGCTGGCATTGGCGACGAAATCGGCGCGCATCTCCTCGACCCGGCGTAGCGGGGTCAGATCGTGGAACGTCATCAGCATGCATTTGTCGGTGCCGCCGAACGCCGTCGGCACCGGCACCGGCGTGATGATCAGCTCCATCCAGCGATCGACCGGAACGTGATCGTGATAGGTGGCGCGGCGGATCTCGGTGGTGGCGATCGCCTCGCGCAGCGCGGTGATGATCTCCGGCGTGCGCAGCGCGAATTGGGCGAGTTCGCCCTTGCGCAAGGCAGGCGCGAGCTGCGCGGCGGCGGCGTTGAGGTGGATGACGCGGCCGGCGCGGTCGAGCAGCACGGCGGGATCGGGGATGCCTTCGACCACCGCGCTCACGGCCGGCGCCTCGACCGGGTTGGCGTGGCGCTCCTCCTCCCGCTTGGCGACCGCGCCATGCAGCCGCCACGGCACCAGGGCGGCGGCGGCGATACACAGGAATACCGCCAGGGCCCGCAGCGGCAGCAGCTCGTCCAGCAGCACGAGCCCGGCAAGCGCGAGCGCCGCAGCCAGCAGAATGATCGCGGAATGGCGCAGCCGGTCCGGCCAGGGGGTGAAGATCGAGAGCGCCGTGTCGGAGGGAGCGTCGAGAGCCATCTCGTCCTACTGTTCCCTTGAGCTGGCGTCAGGCACCGGAATCGCTGCGCTTCCTCACAAAAGCGGCTTCGGGCGGGGGGCCCGGATCGAGGCTGAGCGCGGCCTGCCGCAGCCGCTTCGACCGCGTGCTGATGATAACCTCGCGAAACGTCAGCAAGATTACAGAAATGAGGAACGGCGCCAAATAATACAGCATCCGGAACAAGAGCATTCCGGCCAGCAGCTCCTCGCGGTCCATCTGCCACAGCCCGACCAGCATCGCGGCGTCGAACACGCCGAGCCCGCCGGGGGAATGGCTGGCGAAGCCGAGCAAGGTCGCCGAGACGAAGATCACGGCCACGACGACGAAGCCGAGATTGGGCTCGTCCGGCACCAGCACATACATCGCGAGCGCGCAGAAGCCGAGGTCGATGATGCCGATCGCGATCTGCAGCAGGGTCAGCGGGCCGCTCGGCAACACAACGGTCCACGGCCCGCGGCCGACCACGCGCGGCTTGGTCCATACCCAGGCGACATACCCCAACAGACCGACCAGGATCGCGATCGCCGCCATGCGGTTGGCCCAGGGCGGCAGCTGGTCGATCGAGGCCGCCGCCTCCGGATGATAGCTGATGCCGAGCCCGAGCACGGCGGCATTGCCGAGCCAGAACGTCAGGCCGGCGAGGAAGCAGATCTTGGCGACGTCGATGGCGTTCAGCCCATGGGCCGAATAGACGCGGTAGCGCACGGCACCGCCGGTGAAGACGCTGGCGCCAACATTGTGGCCGATCGAATAGCTGGTGAAGGCGGCCAGCGCATTGACGCGGTAGGGCACGTGGTCGTGGCCGATCGCGCGCACCGCGAACAGGTCGTAGAAGGTCAGCGTGAAATAGCCGGCGGCGACGAACAGCGCGGCGAGCGCGATCTGATGCGGCTCCGTGCTCTTGATCGCCTCGAGCACCTCGTAGGTGTCGATGCCGCGAAGCATGTGGTAGAGGACGTAGCAGGCGACCGCGATCACAGCGATGCTGATCAGCACGCCGAGCTTGTGCAGGACTTGCTTCTCGCGCAGGAACGTGGCCGCTCTGCGTATGGCTTCAAGCATCTACACCTCTCACCGTGATCCGATCACGACGGCCGGGGACGCCGCGCCCCGGAGGCCGCCGCGTCATGTGCGCATACAACGCCCTCGTAGCGCGTTTCGACGCATTGGGGAACACGGAGCGTGCGAACAAAAGCGTACACATGGATATACTTAGCAGGCTTTACGGAAATGCGATGCACCGTTTTGCCGCACATGAGGCAAGACATCAGGCAAAGACATCGGGCAAGGCATCATGCAGGACGGAGGGTCGGCGCACGCTCCCGGCCAGCCTGCAAAGCCCAGGTTAAACTTCGGTGAGGAACGCGCATCTCCGGGCTTTCCGGGGGGCCCCACGGCTGGGCGGGTCGTCATCGTTCAACGATAAGCGCCGGCTGCGCGTTTGACAGGGTCGCACCTCGTCAAACCTTCGTGTCTCGCAGTTGCGATGGCCCGGGCACACGGACGGCGGGGGGCGCCGCCGCAGTCTTGGCAGCAGTCTTGGCAGCAGTCTTGGCAGGTGGCGTCGGACGCAGACCGGCGGGCGGCCGCTTCAGGCCGCCGATTTCGTCCGCATGCTGCGGATCACCACCAGCGCCCGCAGCCACGTGCCGATGGCGCAGCCGACGAGGTAGGGCACGAACATGATCAGCAGCAGCTCGAGCCAGTAGCCGGCCCGGCCGGGGATCAGGCAGGCCACGGCCGCCGCGACCAGGCCGGCGGCCAGCACTGCCAGCAGCCAGGTCAGCCAGCCCGACACGCGCGGGGCGCGATGCACCACGGCGACCCAGCCCATCGCCAGCCCGATGGCGAAGGCGCCGGCCAGCCAGCCCCAGTGAAAGGCAACGAGATAGGCCATGACGTTACCTCACCACGAATTCGATGCGGCGGTTCTGTGCCCGGCCGTCGGCGGTGTCGTTGGAGACGACCGGCTGGGTGCTGCCATAGCCGATCGGGGTGAAGCGGTCGGCCGGCAGTCCGGCCTTGACCAGATATTCGACCACCGCCTGGGCGCGCTTCTGCGACAGCACCTGATTGGCCGCGGAGTCGCCATCGGCATCGGTGTGGCCGATGATCTCGACATTGGCGGAGGGGCAGCGGAACGCGATCTCGACGAGGCGGTCGAGCAGACCGGTGGAATCCCTGTCGAGGTCGCTGCGGCTGGTCTCGAATCGGATCTTCGCCTTGCCGAGCAGGTCCGAGAACAGCTGCTGGCACACCGTGGGATCGACCGGGGCGGCTGCCGGCTTCACCGTGATGTCGGCCTTCACCTGCCAGCCCTGTGGGACATCCTTGGCGAGCCCGGTCCGGATCTGGGCGGCGGCGGCGTCATAGAGCGCGTCGCCGGAGATCTTGATGTCGCGGTCGGACACCACCAGCGTGCCGGTCGACAGCCGCGACAAGGCGCCCAGCGCCGGCACCACCGCATTCACGAAGTTGGTGGGCGCACCGATGCTGTTCTTGAGATTGTCCACGACCTTCTCGCTGAAGAATTTTCGCGATGAAGAGCCGACGACGACGGCGTGGATGTTCTCGTCGGGAACGTTGCCGGCGAGCGTCACGGTGACCGCGACCGGGTCCTTGTAGGCCTGGAAGATGTAGGGTGGCGCCTTGACCTCGTTGCTGGCGACCTTGAAGCCGTCCGGCAGCTTGCCGAGCGCGGCCGCGATCGCCTCGCGGCCGCCGAGCTCGCGGGCCATGCCGGACAATGCGACCTCGCCATCGGAGATCGTGAACTTGCCGTCCTTCAGCCTGCCGATCTGGCCGATCAGCAGCAGCGCCGCATCCTCGAAGCGCGTTGGCGCGCCGCGCGCCAGGCCCATCTGGTCCGCGACCTCCACGCCTGGCAGCGCCGCCCGCGTCGCGTCCATCAGCCTGCCCTTCAAGGCGGGCAACGGCGCATTGCCGCCCAGCGTCACCCGGACGACGTCGCGTTCGGCCGACCAGACGAAGGGCTTGGCCTCGGGGACCAGCCGCGTCTCGTCGTTGACGAGCCGCACGCCGGCCACGCCGTCCACCGCAGCGACCGCATCGCGGCGTCCAGCCTCAGAAAATGCATTGGCGCGCAGCGAGACATCGCGGCCATCCACCGTGATGCTCGTCCGGTCGAGCACGGCCCCCTTCAGGACGGCCGAACTGCGGCCGGCGAGATCATTCTCCAGGGGAACGGTGCTGGTCCAGGCCGCGAGGCCCCAAAGCACGATCAGCGGGAGGACGCCAGGCCACCATTTCCCGCTCCACCTGAAAAGTCCACGCATTCGTCATCCGTCGCATCGAGGAAGCAGAGAGAAAACAAACCCTTGCATGCCTGTCAAACCGGAAATGAGGCGCGCCGCACGGTACGTTGCGACCGCAGGCTAAGGCTTTCTTCAATCATTCGTCGGTAACCTTGTCCCGACACTCACCGGGCCGCATATTTCAGATGAGGCGATTTCGCAAAACCTTTATCCGTGCCGGCCTGGAAGCGCTGTATCTGAGCGGCGCGCATGTCTGGCTGCGCCCGATCTTCTCGGGCGTGGGAGCGATCTATACGCTGCATCATGTGCGGCCGCACCACGACGCCGATTTCCAGCCCAATCGTCACCTCGAGGTCACGCCGGATTTCCTGCGCGAAATGTTGTCGCACCTGCGCGACCACGACATCGAGATCATCACCCTCGACGAGTTGCACAGCCGGCTGGTGGCGAAGGACTTCTCGCGCCGCTTCGCCTGCTTCACCTTCGACGACGGCTATCGCGACAACCGCGACTTCGCGCTGCCTGTCATGCGCGAGTTCGATGCGCCGTTCACCATCTATGTGACGAGCGATTTCGCATCGGGACTGGGCCGGCTCTGGTGGGTGACGCTGGAGCGGCTGGTCGCGAAGGCGCAAACGATCGACATCGAGATCGGCGGGCTGTCGCTGCAGCTCGATGCATCGACGCCGGCAGCCAAATGCGTGACGTTCCAGCGCCTGCACGATTGGCTGCGCGCACTGCCGGGCGAGCACGACGTCCGGCGTGAGATCAGCGCGCTGTGCGCGCGCTACGACGTCGACGAGGCCTCGATCTGCCGTGAGCTCTGCCTGTCCTGGGACGAGCTCCGGGCGCTTTCGACTGAGCCATTGATCTCGATCGGCGCACATTCGATCAGTCACTGCAATCTCGCCAAGCAGACCGAGGAGACGGCGCGCATCGAGATCGCCGACAGCCGTGCTCGGATCGAGAACGAGTTGCAGCGGCCGGTGCTACACATGGCCTATCCCTACGGCGACCGCGCCGCCGCCTCCCAGCGCGAGTTCGTGCTGGCGGCCGCGAGCGGCTACAAGACCGCCGTCACCACCCGCCCCGGCATGATCTTCGCCGGGAGCGCCGATCATCTCACGGCCCTGTCGCGTGTCTCGCTGAACGGCCACTACCAGGACGCCCGCGTGCTGCCGGTGCTGACCTCGGGCGCGGCCACCGCGATGTGGAACGGCTTCCGCCGCATCGACGCGGCATAGCCCCGCCATAACGTTCCCCCGATTGAATTGCGGCGAATTCGTGCGACTGCGTCTCACTTGACGTGCTGGCGCGTCCCGCTCACAAGCACGCATGACATAAGAAAAGGGAGGCTTCATGCTCAGGAACTTGTTCTCACTCGAAGGACGCATCGCGCTCGTCACCGGCGGCTCGCGCGGCATCGGCAAGATGATCGCATCCGGCCTGCTCGCGCATGGCGCGGCGAGGGTCTACATCACCGCGCGCAAGGCCGGGCCCTGCGAGGCGACCGCCAAGGCACTGACGACGGAATATGGCGGCGAATGCGTCGCGCTGCCGATCGACATTTCGACGATGGCCGGCATCGAGACGCTCGCGGGCGAGATCAAGAAGCGCGAGCCCAAGCTCGACATCCTCGTCAACAATGCCGGCGCGGCGTGGGGCGCCGACTTCGACGAATTCCCGGAGAGCGGCTGGGACAAGGTGATGAACCTCAACCTCAAGACGCCGTTCTTCCTGACCAAGGCGCTCGCAGCTCCCTTGCGTGCGGCGGCCAGCGCCGAACGGCCGGCAAAGGTCATCAACATCGCCTCGATCGACGGCATCTTCGTCAACCCGCTCGAGACCTATTCCTATGCGGCGAGCAAGTCCGGCCTGATCCATCTGACGCGGCGCATGGCGGCCAAGCTGATCAAGGACCACATCGTGGTGACCGCGATCGCGCCCGGACCGTTCAAGTCCGACATGAACAAGGCCGCGCGCGACAACGCCGACGAGGTCGCCTCGCGCGTGCCCGCCGGGCGCATCGGCACCGACGAGGACATGGCGGGCACAGCGATCTTCCTCGCCTCGCGCGCGGGCGACTACGTGGTGGGGAATACGATCGCGGTCGATGGCGGTATCGTCTACGCAAACCCGGGGATTCCGGGCGCGGGCTGGGATAGCTGAGAAGGGCGAATAGCGAATAGCGAATAGCGAATAGCGAATAGCGAATAGCGAATAGCGAATAGCGAATGGGCTACTTCCCCTATTCGCTACTCGCAACTCGCTATTCGCCTCTCATCAAGTCTCGATCTTCACGTACTCGAAGTCACCCGGCTTGTTGTCGATGCCGACCTTCGGGGGCGCGATCCACGACGCGTACTCGCCGATCTCGGTAACCGGCTTCATCAGTGAGGAGATGTAGGCGCCGTCATCGGTCGAGGGCAGCCAGTCGCTCTTGCGCTTGGCCCAGGTCCCCTCGTCGATCAGGATGCCGTCGGGCGTCGCATGGACGTCCTTGAACTCGCCGATGGCGCGGTGGAAGGCGGTATGCGGCAGCTTGAGCTGGAAGTCGTAGCCCGCCGTGCTGATGATCTTGTTCCAGCGCAAGAGGCCCTTGACGCAGTCCTGCGAGTAGTCGTCGCGCAGGCGCATGTTGAGCGCGGTCAGCGCCGGCTCGTCGACCCGCTTGATTTCGCCGTCGACCAGCTTGAGCACCGGATAGGTCGCGTTCTTGAGCTGGTGATCGTCCTGGATCTGGGTCTCGTGATAGCGGCCCTTGATGCCGGCATTGAAGGCGTTCGCAGCGTTGGTCGAGACCTCCGAGCCGAACAGGTCGAGCGACAGCGTGTAATGCAGGTTCAGCTTCTTCTGGATGGTCGGCAGGTCGATGACGCCGAGCGCGCGGACGCGTGCGATGTCCGTGGGATCATCGATCCCGGCGGCCCGCATCGCCTCGACGGTGCGCTGGATGACGCGGCCGACGCCGGTCTCGCCGACGAACATGTGGTGCGCCTCTTCGGTCAGCATGAAGCGGCAGGTGCGCGACAGCGGGTCGAAGCCGGACTGCGCGAGCGAGTGCAGCTGCATCTTGCCGTCGCGGTCGGTGAAGTAGGTGAACATGAAGAACGACAGCCAGTCCGGCGTCTTCTCGTTGAAGGCGCCGAGCATGCGTGGGGAATCCGCGTCGCCCGACCGGCGGCGCAGCAGCTCGTCGGCCTCCTCACGGCCGTCACGGCCGAAATATTTCTGCAGCAGATAGACCATCGCCCAGAGGTGGCGACCCTCCTCGACGTTGACCTGGAACAGGTTGCGCATGTCGTAGAGCGACGGCGCGGTCTTGCCGAGATGGCGCTGCTGCTCGACCGAGGCCGGCTCGGTGTCGCCCTGGATCACGATCAGGCGGCGCATCAGCGCGCGGTATTCGCCGGGGACCTCCTGCCAGGCCGGCTCGCCATAATGCTCGCCGAACGGAATCTTGCGATCTTCCTCCTGCGGAGCCAGCAGAATGCCCCAGCGGTAATCCGGCATCTTGACGTAGTCGAACTTGGCCCAGCCGCGCGGATCGACCGAATAGGCCGTGCGCAGGTAGACGAGCGACTGCTGGAAGCCGTCGGGACCCATGTCGTTCCACCAGTCGACATAGCCGGGATGCCAGCCTTCCAGCGCCTTGAGGACCTGGCGGTCCTCGGCGAGATTCACGTTGTTCGGAATCTTGGTCGAGTAATCGACGTTCATGATGTTCATGTTCATGGAGACCTCCCGGGGGCTTTGATCTGTTGGAGGCGAGTAGCGAATGGCGAGTAGCGAATAGGGGGTCCAGACATCCTTCCCTATTCGCTATTCGCCACTCCCTATTCGCTCCCCTTACACTCGCGTCATGTCGTATTGCGGCCGCTCGCCGGTGCCGTAGCGCCGGAGCGCGCCCTCCTCGCCGACCGCGTTGGGGCGCTGGAAGATCCAGTTCTGCCAGGCGGTGAGGCGGGCGAAGATCTTCGATTCCATCGTCTCGGGGCCGGCGAAGCGCAGATTGGCTTCGAGACCCGTGAGGCTGTCCGGCGAGAAGCTGGCGCGCTCCTCGAGGAAGACGCGGATCTCGTCCTCCCAGTCGATGTCGTCGAGCGCGAAGGTGACGAGGCCCAGCTCCTCGGCCTCATCGGCCTCGAGCGGCTTGCCAGTCTGCGCGCGGACACGCTCGAGATCGCTGGGATCCGCGAGGAAGCGCGACTCCAGTCGCGTCAGGCCGTGACTCATCGGATAGGGGCCGAAATTCATCGCCGACAATTCGATCGCCGGCGCCGGACGGTTGTCGCCCTGGATGGTGCCGATCAGCATGTAGGAGCGGTCGGAGGCGAACACGAGCTCGGCGAGTGTGCCGGCGAAGCAGGAGCCGGGCTCGACCAAGGTCACCAGCGTCCGCGACGTGACGTCGATGCGCTTCAGCACGCGCTTCCAATAGTGACGGATCTCGTTGACCAGCCAATGCGCCTTGTTGGCCTCCAGGAAGGCGTCATGGGCCAGCACCTGGGCGCGCTCGCCATGCGACTTGAACACCAGCATGGCGATGCCGAGCTCGTTGATGCGCAGATGCAGGATGGCATCATCCAGCTCGCGCGCAACCTGCAGCGGCCAGAACGATGCGCCCTGCGCGATCATGCCGTCGATGTCGGCGGGCGGCGCGGCTTCGGGGGCCGAGATCGTGATCGTGGCGATGCGGGCGGCGCGATCGATGTCGACGTTGACGAAGCCGTAGCGCACGCTCGACGCATCGATCACGCGCTTGAGCGGCGTGAGCGCAACGCCCTTGCCGCTGCCGTTGCGCTTGGAGGCGGCCGCGAACTCCTTGGCGCGCTCGGCCACCTTGGCATCGACCTTGGAGTTCGGCGCGATCTCATCGACCAGCCGCCACTGCACGGCGCGCTTGCCCTTGACCCCCTCTTCCGTCGTGCAGAACGCATCGGCGCGATCGCGGCGCACCTTGCGCTTGTCGACGACGCGCGTCAGGCCGCCGGTGCCCGGCAGCACGGCGAGCAGCGGAACCTCCGGCAGCGACACCGAGGACGATCCGTCATCGGCGAGGATGATGTGGTCGGTGGCGAGCGCGAGCTCATAGCCACCGCCGGCCGCTGTGCCGTTCACCACGGTAATGAAGCGCTGGCCGGAATTCTCGCTGGAATCCTCGAAGCCGTTGCGGGTCTCGTTGGTGAACTTGCAGAAGTTCACCTTGTGGGCATGGGTGGCGCCCGCGAGCATGCGGATGTTGGCGCCGGCGCAGAACACACGCGGCTTGGCCGAGCGCAGCACGACCACCTTCACTTGCGGGTGTTCGAAGCGCAGCCGCTGCACGGCGTCCGCCAGCTCGATGTCGACACCGAGATCATAGGAATTGAGCTTGAGCTGGTAGCCCTCGAACAGGCCACCATTCTCGTCGACGTCCATGGCGAGCGTCGCCACCTCGCCGTCGATCGAGAGCTTCCAATGTTTGTAGCGGGAGGGATCGGTCTGAAAATCGATGAACGTCTTGCCTCCCGCGAGCACGCGGTCTTCCCCGGCCATGAGTCACCCTTCGTTGGAGTGCTTATCGTTGAGATGCACAATAATTCATGTTTTGACTGACGTCTACGACAAAAAGCCGAAACATGCACTTTGTTTCATGTTCGTGATGCCGGGGCCGGCAAGGTCGCGGCCGCGAACTCGGCAATGACCCGCAAGGTGGCGTCAGGCGACTCGCGATGCGGGGAATGGCCGGTCTTGGGAAGCATCGTCACCTCGACCGGGCAATAGCACTCCTCCTGGATGATCTCGACCTGGCGGATGGTGCCGTACTGGTCGTCGATGCCCTGGATCACCGCGACGGGGACGCGGACGTAGGCGAGGTCGCCGGTGATGTCCCAGGCCCGAAATGCCGGATCGAGCCAGGCGCCGTTCCAGCCGTAAAACGCGTTGTCGACGTCCTTGTGCCAGCGGCCGAGCTTGGTGCGCAGCTCCGTGGTTTCGTAAGTGGTCTTGATAGCGGCGATCGACGCGACCGAGACGTCCTCGACGATCACGTGCGGGGCGATCAGCACGACGCCGTCGAGGCGATGATCGGCGCGGCCGCCGGCGTAGATCGCCGCGATCGAGGCGCCGTCGGAATGGCCGACGAGGAGACGACGCTGAAAGCCGATCGCATCAAGTAGCTTCGGCAGCACATCGCGGGCCTCGCGTTGCATGTAGTCGAGCGGCCGCGGCAGCGTCACCGGGCTTGAGGCGCCGTAGCCGGCGCGCGAATAGGCGAACACGGAGGCGCCGGTCGCGGCTTGGAGCTTGTCGGGAAAATCGCCCCACAGGCCGACCGAGCCGAGGCCCTCATGCAGCAGCACGATGCATGGCGCGTCGGATGGCTGCGGACCGATCAAGCGATATTCGAGTTGAGCGGTGTCGATGGTGAGGAAGCCTGATGCAGCTAGCGCCATCGCGACCGCTCCGTCTGCACGTGATGTAAAATGCTCCCGCAGCTCGCTCCCTCGTTCCCTCCCCCCTTGTGGGGGAGGGCTAGGGAGGGGGGTAAGCCACACGCACCGGCGCGCGTGGTACCCCCCTCTCCACCTCTCCCCCACAAGGGGGGAGAGAGCCGAGCGGAGTTCGCGGCGATGAGTTGCGTCACCATGCACATATCCCGGCCCCGTCATTCCGGACGGCGCAGCGAAGCTGGGCCGATCCGGAATCTTGAGATTGTCTGTCGCTTGATCTCACCCACGTCGAGCTTCCGGGTTCGCGACTGCGGCGCGCGCGGGAATGACAGCCAATGACAGCTAATGTGCCCCCTCGCGCAGCTTGAAGCGCTGGATCTTGCCGGTCGCGGTTTTCGGCAGGCTGTCCACCACCTCGATCCAGCGCGGATATTTCCACGGGCCGATCTTCTGCTTGACGTGTTCCTTCAGTGCCTCGTGCAGGGTCGAGCGATCGACGCTCGGGCGCAGCACGACATAGGCCTTGGGCTTCAACAGGCCTTCCGGATCGGCTTCCGGCACCACGGCCGCTTCGAGCACGGAGGGATGCGTGATCAGGGCGCTCTCGACCTCGAACGGCGACACCCAGATGCCGGAGACCTTGAACATGTCGTCGGAGCGGCCGCAGAAGGTGTAGCGCCCATCGGCGTCGCGGACATATTTGTCGCCGGTGCGCGTCCAATAGCCCTCGAAGGTCGAGCGGGTCTTGTGGCGCTGATTCCAGTAGCCCTCACCGGCGGACGGTGCATGCACCAGCATCTCGCCGACCTCGCCGTCCGGCACGTCCTGGCCGGCCTCATTGACAAGACGAACCTGATAGCCCGGCACAGGGCGCCCCGATGAGCCGTATTTGATGTCCCCGGGCGCGTTGGACAGGAAGATATGCAGCAGCTCGGTCGAGCCGACGCCATCGAGAATGTCGACGCCGAACCGCGCCTTCCAGGCATTGCCGACCGATTCCGGCAGCGCCTCCCCGGCCGAGGTGCAGATGCGCAGAGCGCTGCCGGCCTTCTCATGGCGCAGCGACTCATCGTGCAGCATCGCGGCGAACAAGGTCGGCACGCCGTAGAAGATGGTCGGATTGTAGCGGTTGAGGAGCTTGAACATCAGCGCCGGCGTCGGGCGCTCGGAGTTGAGGATCGTGGTTGCGCCGACCGACAGCGGGAAGGTCAGCGCATTGCCGAGGCCATAGGCGAAGAACAGCTTTGCGGCTGACAGACAGACATCGCTCTCGCGGATGCCGAGCACTTGGCTGGCATAGGTCTCTGCCGTCGCGGCGAGATTGCCGTGCAGATGGCGCACGCCCTTGGGCATGCCGGTCGAACCGGATGAATACAGCCAGAACGCAGGCTCATCCTCGTGGGTCGCCACCGTGTCGAACTGATCGCTCTCGCGCGCGAGCTCCTCGGTGAGCAGCTTGTGGCCGAAGGCATTGGCGCCGGACACGACGACGCAATCGAGATCCGGCATCCGGCCGACAATGTCCTTCACCACCGGATACAGCGCCTCGGACACGAACAGCACGCGGGCGCGGCAGTCGGCGAGCACATAGGCGTATTGTTCCGAGGTCAGCAGCGTGTTGAGCGGCACCGGGACGACGCCCGCGCGCATCGCGCCGAGAAACACCGCGGGGAAATCCACCGTGTCGAGCATGATCATCGCCACGCGCTCCTCGCGGCGGACGCCAAGGCGGCGCAGCATGTTGGCGACGCGGCAGGTCTGCTGTTGCAGACCGCGATAGGTCAGCTCCGAGACCGTGTCCGTGTAGGCGAGCTTGTCGCCGCGGCCCGCCTCGACATTGCGGTCAAGCAACCACGATACCGCATTGTACGACTTCACGGCATTCTCCCCGGATTTTTGAATTATAATTCATACAAGGCCATCAACGTCGCTTGCTGTCAATCCTCCTCGGCATTATGTTTCCTGGTCAAAAGAGTACCTCAGGGATATGACGCCACACAGCGATGCCCCGCGTGACGACGGCCAGTCCACGGCCGAGACCGATTTCCTCGACCAGCTGGGCCAGCGGGTGCGGCGGATGCGCGGCCTCGCCGGCATGTCGCGCAAGGTGCTGGCCGAGGTCTCCGGGATTTCCGAGCGCTACATCGCCCAGCTCGAGAGCGGCAAGGGCAATGTCTCGATCGTGCTGCTGCGCCGGATCGCGAATGCGATCAACGCGCCGCTCGACGACATCATCCCCGGCGGCGAGCCGTCGCCCGATTGGCCGGTCATTCGCGATCTCCTGAAGAAGGCGAGCCCGAGCCAGATCGCGGAGGTCAAGGAGCTGCTTGCCGGCGGCGCATCGGCGCCATTGCGGCGTTCGTTCTCAGGCATTGCGCTGATCGGCCTGCGCGGCGCCGGCAAGTCGACGCTCGGCAAGATGCTGGCGGAGCGGATCGGCTGGAGCTTCGTCGAGCTGAACAAGGAGATCGAGCGGCAGAACGGGCTTTCGGTTGCCGAGATCATCGCGCTCTACGGCCAGGAAGGCTTTCGCCGGATGGAGCAGGCCGCCCTGGTGCAACTGCTCGCGCGCAAGGAGCCGATGGTGCTGGCGACCGGCGGCGGCATCGTCTCCGAGCCGGTCACCTTCGACCTGATCCTGACCTCGTTCTACACCATCTGGCTCAAGGCCGAGCCGGAGGAGCACATGGGGCGTGTGCGCAAACAAGGTGACCTGCGCCCGATGGCCGACGACCGCTCGGCGATGGCCGAGCTGCGCAACATCCTGGCGAGCCGCGAGCCGCTGTACGCAAGGGCCAATGCGGTGGTCGATACGGCGGGGCTGTCGGTCGAGGCAGCGGCTGTGCGGCTGAGCGATGCCGTGCAGCCGGTGCTGACGGGCGACGCCCGGATGTTCGCGCGGGCGTGAGACGTCGTGCGACTTCGACCGCGCCGCAAGCGTCCGGTACGCATTAACCACCACCCACATTTCAATACCGGCGAGACTCGCCACACACCCTCCGATTGATTAATCAATCGTTAAGTCGTTGGAGGACGTGGGATGCAAAATCGTCGTCGTGAGGCTCGCCAGCGCGTCTACTATGGCGGCGTGCTGACCTTCAATTCAGGCTGCTCGACGCTGGCCTGTGTCGTGCGCAATTTCAACCACCGCGGCGTCAAGGTCGAGCTCGAGGGCAGCGTGCTGCTGCCGGACCGCGTCGAGATCAGCATCGAACGGCGCGGATGGACACGACCGGCGCAGATGGTGTGGCGCGACGGCGCGGGCGCCGGCCTCGCCTTCCATCACGACGATGGCGAAGTGATCGATCTCGAAACGGCGCGCGCCTTGCGCCTGCAGGAGCGCGCCAACAGGCAGCTCAAATCGCGCCTTGAGCAATTGCTCTCAGGGCACTGAGCAAATGTCCGAATCCTCGCAAGAGCACGACGACTGGCTGATCGCCTCCGATGCGCCGCCGCCGGTCGCGGCGCGCACCGCCGAGCGCCCGCGATCGCACTGGCTCCGGCACGTCACGCTGCTGCTCGCCGCTCAATATGTCATCGTGCTAGTGATCGGCGTCGCGGCGGCCTCGACCGTGCGCGCATTCGTGCTGCCGGAAGTCACTGGTCGCTTCGAGGCGCTTGCAGCGGCGCTCAAGCGAACGCCGCTGCCTTGAGTTTTGAGCTGGTCACTCGATCTCCCGCAGCTCCGCATAGGTCAGCGGCAACAGGCCGGTGCCGTCGAAATAGACAAAGCGCAGCCGGCGGCGGCGTGAGATGAAGTTCGACGGCAGCGGATCGTAGCGGAAGGTGCCGCCGCCGAGATGCGGCGTCAGGCTGCCGACATCGGTCAGCGCGTCGATCTCCACCCGCAGCAGCTTGAGGCTGGCGCCATCGCGCAGGATCTCGAACGGGATGCGCGCCAGCCGCAGGAAGCTGGTCGGATCGGGGGCGGCGATGAAGCCGTCGACGAAGGCGGCCTCGACCTTGTCGAGGTCGGGCTCGACGATGGCGGCCGGCTTGGCGCCCTCGGGCTGGTGCGGCGTCTGCCACTGCACCGGTGTGCGCCCGTGCGGATGGTTGTGCCCGGGGCCGTGCGGCGGATGGTCATGATGATGGTCGTGATCATGCGGATGGCCATGATCGTGGTGGTGATCGCCGTGGTGGTGGTGGTGATGTCGCATCGCAGGCCTCAATAGCTGACCGGCTTGTTGATGATGGACTTGTGGCTGCCGAGCTTGCCATGGGCGACCATCGAGCCCAGTGCCTCGACGACGACACGGACGCCGATCAGCGCGGTGATGTCCGAGGTGTCGTAGGGCGGCGAGACCTCGACCACTTCGAGGCCGCACAGGCCCTCGGCGGCGACGAGGCCGAGCAGCTTGAGCGCCTCGCGCGGCAGGAAGCCGCCGGGCTCGGGCCAACCGGTGCCGGGCACGAAGCCGCAATCGATGGAGTCGACGTCGAACGAGATGTAGACCGCGTCGGCATCCTTCCAGGCCAGCTCGAGCGCGATCTCCGCCGTCTTCTCCAGGCCGATCTTCTCGATGTCCGCGATGGTGAGGACGTTGGTGTTGCGCTTGCGCGCGACCTCGACACCCTCGCGCGGCACCTGCCAGCCGCCGATGCCGAGCTGCACCAGGTTGGTCGGCGACACGTTCGGCAAATTGGTCGCCCAGTACCAGGGCGTGGTGTGCATGCGCTCGTCGAGATCCTTCTCCTGGATGTCGATGTGGCGGTCGAAATGAATGATGCCGATGCGCTTGTCGGTACACTCAGCGATGCCGCGCACGCAGGGGAAGCCGATCGAATGGTCGCCGCCGAGCATGATCGGCAGCGCTCCGGACGAGAACACATGCGCGACGCCGCGGCTGATCTGGTCGAAGCTCTTTTCGAGGTTGGCGGGAATGGTGAAGACGTCGCCGGCATCGCACAGGGTCATCTGCTCGCGCAGGTCGACCCCGAGCTCGTAGTTGTAGGGCGTGTAGAGCGCGGAGATGCGGCGGATGCCCTGCGGCCCGAAGCGGGTGCCGGGGCGATAGGTGGTGCCGGAATCGAAGGGAATGCCGATCACGGCGGCGTCGTATTTGGCGACGTCACGGACGTTCTCGACATACGGCGCCTTCATGAAGGTGTTGATCCCGGCGAAATGCGGCAGCTCGCCGCGCGCAAAGGTCGGGATCTCGCGATCGGTCAGGCTGTCGGCGCCGGGCAGACCCATGTCGAGCGCCCATTGCCGCTCCTTGCGCCAGCCGTTGCTTGGCAATTTGCCCTCGGCCTCCAGCGCCTGCCAGCCTTGGGTGGCCATCTTGTCGAAGTCCGGATGGTGGCGGCGCATGCTCTGGCGCTGCGGCTGCAAGCCGGCACGGCGTGACCTGCGCATGGATGGGAATGACATGAAGACTCTCCTTCGTTTCTTTCGACGTTTCTTGAACTGACTATTGCGCCGCCTGCACGCTGGCGCGGATGAAGCCGAGCACGGGCACGGCGCTGTCGCGGGTGAGATCGAGGTCGTAGGTGATGCGCGCGCCGAACCGCTCCGGCGCCTGCGGATCCTTGCGCGGCCGGTCGAGTGCGATCAGCCGCGTGGCGAGGCCGAACGCCTCCTTGATGTCGTGGGTGACCATCACGATGGTCATGTTGTGCTCGCGCCACAGCGGCTTGATCAGCGCATGCATCTGGGCGCGGGTGCCGGGATCGAGCGCGCCGAAGGGCTCATCGAGCAGCAGCACGCGCGGCTGCTTCGCCAGTGCCTGCGCGATCGCCAGGCGCTGCTGCATGCCGCCGGACAACGCGCTTGGATATTTGTCGCGATGCTCGGCCAGGCCGACGGCCTCGATCAGCGCGAGGCTCTTCTCCATCGCCTCCTTGCGCGCCGACCCGAACAGCCGCGCCGTGAACGGGCTCGCCGCGAGCTCATAGCCGAGCAGCACGTTGCCGAGCACGGTCAGATGCGGAAACACCGAGTAGCGCTGGAACACGATGCCGCGGTCCGGCCCCGGCTCGGCCGGGAAAGGCTGGCCGTCGAGCAGCACGGCGCCTTGCGTCGGCTTCTCCTGGCCGAGGATCAGACGCAGAAAGGTGCTCTTGCCCGCGCCGGAAGGACCGACGATCGACAGGAAGGTGCCGGAGGCGATCTCGAGGTTGATGCGTTCGAGCACGACCTGGTTGCCGTACTCGACCCAGACGTTGCGGAACGACAGCGTGCTCATCAGCGCGCTCCGCCGTCATATGCCCAGGGGAACGCGCGGCGGCCGATCCACACCAAGGCCAGGTCGAACAGATAGGCGAGCAGCGTGATCCAGACGACATAGGGCAGGATCACGTCCATCGACAGATAGCGCCTGACCAGGAAGATGCGGTAGCCGAGCCCGACGTCGGAGGCGATGGCCTCCGCCGAGATCAGGAACAGGAACGCCGGGCCGATCATCAGCCGCAGGCACTTGATCAGGCGCGGCATGATCTGCGGCAACACGACACGGATCGCGACCTGCCAGGTCGAGCCGCCGAGCGTTTGCGCCTTGATCAACTGCTCGCGCGGCATGGCCTGCACCTCGAGTGAGAGATCGCGCACCAGTGTCGGCGTGACGCCGATGACGATCAGCACCACCTTGGACAATTCGCCGAGACCGAACACGATGAACAGAACCGGCAGCACCGCCATCGGCGGGATCATCGACAGCACCGCGACCAGCGTGCCGAAGCCGGCGCCGGCCACCGGCAGCAATCCGATGGCGAGTCCGAGCACGAGACCGATTGCGGCGGAAATGCCGAGCCCGAGCGCGAGGCGCTGCAGGCTCGCCGCCGTGTCGGACCACAGCACGTAGTCGCCGGAGCGGCGATCAGGCTCGGTCGCGAGCCGCTTGGAGGTCGCGACCATCTCGGAGACCGGCGGCAGCAGCTTGTCGTCGGGATTGTCCGCGCGCCGCTGCGCCGATCCGACCACGTAGATCAGCGCGATCAGCAGGAACGGCAACAGGGCCAGCAACAGCCGGCTGCCCCGGTTCGGAACGACGTTCATGGCACGCGGCATCAGGAGCCTCCGTCATTCCTCTCCATGAACACGCAGCTCATGGCTATCTGCAACGCCGGCTTCGGAGCTGAACCCTCATGGTGAGGAGGCGCGTAGCGCCGTCTCGAACCATGAGGCCCGGAAAGGGGCCTCATCCTTCGAGACGCTTGCTATGCAAGCTCCTCAGGATGAGGGGTGACACTCGTTGCTGCGGGAGACGCTCAGAGCTTCCCCTCGGCGGCCATCTTCATGAAGCTCGGATCGAAGCGCAGCTTCACATTGCTGGCCGAGCCGAGCGACTTCGACGGCGTGGAAATGCCCACGGCGTCCTTCGACTTCACCTTCTCGCCAAGCAGATTGTGATCGAAGCAGAAGGTGCGCACGAGATCCATGATCTTCGGCAGCTCCGGTCCGGTCATGAAGGCGAGCGCGTCCTTCGGCTCATAGTACATGAACGTGGTCTTGAGCTGGGCCTCGAAACCGGCGAGATCGGTGCCCGACAGCTTGGCCATTGCCTCGCGCGCGGCCTTGCCCTTCTCGCTCTGGTCCTTCATCAGCGCGATGGTCTCGTACCAGATGCCGGTCAGCGCCTTGCCAAGCTCGGGATTGTCCTTGAGCGTCGCGCTGTTGACGACCAGGAGATCCTCGATCTCGCCGGGGATCTTGCTGGAGTCGAACACCAGCGTCGCGCCCGGCTCGGCCTTCACCTCCAGGAGTTGCGGATTCCAGGTCACGACCGCGGTGGTGTCGGGCGACTTCGCAGCGGCGACGATGTCGGCGTCGGAGGTGTTGACGGTCTTGATGTTCTTCTCGGACAGCTTCACGGTCTCGAGGCCGCGCGCCAGCAGATAGTGCGACACCGAGAGCTCGACGAGGTTGACCTTCTGGCCCTTGATGTCGGCCAGCGTCTTGCCCTTCTTCAGCACCACGCCGTCATTGCCGTTGGAGTAGTCGCCCATGATGATGGCGGACGTGTCGACGCCGCCGGCGGCCGGAATCGTCAGCGCATCCATGTTGGTGACGGTCACGCCGTCGAACTTGCCGGCCGTGTACTGGTTGATCGATTCGACGTAGTCGTTGATCTGCGTGACCTTGATCGAGATGCCGTATTTGTCGGCCCATTTCTTGACGATCCCGGACTCGGCGGCATAGGGCCAAGGCATCCAGCCGACATAGATCGTCCAGGCGATGTTGAATTCCTTCTTCTTCTCAGCTGACGCGGGCGACAGCGATGCGGTCGCCAGCGTCGATGCAGCGAGCAGTGCAACAAACAGATTTCGCGCTTTTCCCATGTCCAGTCCCTCATCGGTTTTCTGACCGCGGACTGGCAAAGACAACCTCGAGCCTGCCAAGCGCGGCCACTGAGGTCTCCCGGGTTTTTATCCCGCCGTGCACCAGGGCTCTCCCCTGGCGGCTGCTCTCGGACCAGCATTCTCCATGGAGAACCGGAACCCTAGCTGCCAACTCTGAGCAACAAGGAGAGCAATCCGCATGCCAGGAAAAATGCTTGCGATTCAACGGAACCGGCGGCACGCTGTGCTCAAAAATTCGGCACTCGGAATTCTTCTTGGGCGATGTGGCGCATCAGCCGACGTCGGCCATGCAACGACCGCATGAACCGTCCGGTGCGCGGGGGCGACATCATCAGGCAGGCACGTCAATCGCAGTCGCTTGGAGTCTCGTTGATATGATCAGGTCTTCCGGGATCGCATTGGCAACCATTCTGGCTCTCAGCCTCGCCGCCGATACAGCCTTCGCGCAGAGCGCGCCCGCTCCCGATACGCCGGTGCAACCTGCTCCCGCCGCGAGCCCCACCCCGACAGCCACTCCCGCACCAGCCGCCTCGACCGAAAAGCCCGGCGACGCCAAGCCGGCCAGCGAGGCGACCGCGCCGAAGAAGAAGCGGACGAGGACCAGCACGCGCAAGGAAGTCGAGGACTCCCTGCGCAGCGGCACCGTGCCGTCGCGCTATCGCAGCCGGGTGCCGAAGGAGTACCAGAAGTACATCCCGTTCCATCGCTGAGGTCTAGAGTGGCGGCGTCATTTTCACGATGATTCCGACGATCAGCATGAAGGCGAGACACAGCCCCGTCTCAAGGTCGGAATGAACAGACCAGAAGCCGCGCAGGCTGGCCACGGCTTTCTGTGGTGATTCGATTCGGATACGAGGTGCACGCATTTGTTCAACCTCTGATAAAAGGAAAAACAAACTACTACCCTGGAAAAATAATCCCGTCCAAGCCGCGCCTCAATGCGAAAAATCAGCGCATGTCGGGGCAACTGTCAAAATCTACGCCCCAACGCCCGACGCGATCTTGATTTGAGTCAATCCGCTTCCACGTCGGAATAGCCGGCAGCGCGCCGCCCTCAAATCCCCAGATAGCGGTGCTGCAGCTCGGGCTCGGCCATCAGTTGCTCCGACGTGCCGTGCCACACGGTGCGGCCACGCTCGATGATGTAGTGGCGGTCGCAGATGCGGGTCAGATGTCCGACATTCTTGTCGATCACCAGGATCGACTGCCCGCGCGATTTCAGCAGCGACAGGCAGTTCCAGATCTCCTCTCGGATCAACGGCGCCAGACCTTCGGTCGCCTCGTCGAGAATGAGGAGTTTCGGGTTGGTCATCAGGGCGCGGCCGATCGCCAGCATCTGCTGCTCGCCGCCGGAGAGCTGATTGCCCATGTTGCTGCCGCGCTCGGCCAGCCGCGGAAACAGCGCGTGGATCTTCTCGAGCGTCCAAGAATCGGCCGCGCCGAGCCGGTTGGTCGAGGCCGCCACGAGGTTTTCAGTGACCGTGAGGTTCGGGAAGATCTGCCGTCCCTCCGGCACCAGGCCGATGCCGAGTTGCGCGATCCTGTAGGATGGCAGCCGCCGCGTCTCCTGGCCGCTGAAGCGGATGGTCCCCGCGCGGGCCTGGGTGAGACCCATGATCGAGCGGATGGTGGTGGTCTTGCCCATGCCGTTGCGGCCCATCAGCGAGACCATCTCGCCGGGACGGATCGCCAACGACAGGCCGAACAAGACCTGGCTCAGGCCGTAACAGGTCTCGATGCCGTCGACCTCGAGCAGCATGGCGCTTGTCCCCAGATCAACCATGGCCGACCACCACATGCTGATCGCCGAGATAGGCGCGCTTGACCTCCTCGTTTTGCCGGATCTCGTCCGGCTTGCCTGACGCAATGATGCGGCCGTAGACGAGGACGGAGATGCGGTCGGCGAGCGCGAACACCGCTTCCATGTCATGCTCGACCAGCACGATCGACACTTCCTTGCGCAGCTCGTTCAGCAGCTTCACCATGCGCTGCGACTCGGTCACCCCCAGGCCGGCCATCGGCTCGTCGAGCAGCAGGAGCTGCGGCTTGGTCGCGAGCGCGACCGCGAGCTCCAGCTCGCGCTGCTCGCCATGGCTGAGCTTCGACACCAGCACGTCGGCGCGATGGCCGAGACCGACGCGCTCCAGCGCGGCGTGCGCGGCGGCGCGCAGCGGCTTGTCCTTGCGCGCGGCGGCGAAGAAACGGAACGAGTGCTTGCCGTCATGGGCTTGCGCCGCAAGCGCGACATTGTCGGCCGCGGTGAAGTCGGTCAGCAGCGAGGTGATCTGGAACGAACGCGCCAGCCCCAGCGCGCTGCGCTTATAGGCGGGGAAATGCGAGATGTCGCGGCCCCCCAAGAAAATGCGACCCGCATGCGGCGCCAGGTGGCCGGTGAGCTGGCTGATCAGCGTGGTCTTGCCGGCGCCGTTCGGCCCGATGATGGCGTGGATCTCGCCCTTGGCAACGTCGAGACAGACGTGATCAGTCGCGACGATGCCGCCGAAGCGGCGCACGAGATTGTCGACGCGAAGCAGAGGTTCAGCCACGGTTCAACCTCCCGAGCATGCCCATGATGCCGCCGCGGCCGAACAGCACGATCAGGAGCAGCAGCGGCCCCATGATCAGCGCCCAATATTCGGTGATCTGCGACAGCACCTCTTCCAGCACCAGGAACACCACCGAGCCGACGACTGGCCCCATCAGGGTGCCCATGCCGCCGAGGATGACCATCACCATGAGGTCGCCGGAGCGGGTCCAGTACATCACGGCAGGGCTGACGAAATCGGTGTTGTTGGCGAGCAGCGCGCCGGACAGCCCGCACAGCATGCCGGCGATGACGAAGCAGGCCAGCTTGTAGCGCTTCGACGGGAAGCCGATCGCCTGCATGCGCTGCTCGTTGGAACGCAGGCCCTGCAGCACGAGACCAAAGCGCGAATTGACGATGCGCCAGACCAGCACGACGACGGCGAGCAGGCAGAACAGGCAGAGATAATAGAACTGCACGCGGTTGCCGAGATTGATGAGGCCACCGAAATCGCTACGCTTGTAGACGGTGAGCCCGTCATCCCCGCCGTAACGGGCGAGGCCGGACGCGACGTAGTAGGCCATCTGCGCAAAGGCCAGCGTGATCATGATGAAATAGACGCCGCGGGTACGCAAGGAGAGCGCGCCGATGACCAGCGCATAGAGAACCGAAACCGCGATGGCGACCGCGAACTGTGCATAGCCGGAGCCGATGCCCTCCTGCGCCAGGATGCCGACGGCGTAGCCGCCGATGCCGAGATAGGCGGCATGGCCGAAGCTCATCATGCCGCCATAGCCCATGATCAGGTTGAGGCTGACGGCCGCCAGCGCCAGGATCACGATGCGGGTGAACAGCGTGAGGATGAAGATGTTGCCGGAGAGGTTCGAATAGACCGGCAGCAGCACCAGGCCGGCCACGACGATGATGGCCACGATGGTCGAAACGTTGAACGAGGATTTCATCTGCGGTTGGCCGGAAACAGACCTTCAGGCCGCGCCACCAGCACGATCGCCATCAGGAGATAGATCAGCATCGACGACATCGCCGGCGCCGCAGTGGAGGCCGCGGCCGAGTTCAGGACCTGGCGCAGCAGATTGGGCAGGAAGGCGCGGCCCATGGTATCGATCAGGCCGATCATGATCGCCGCGATGAAGGCGCCGCGGATCGAGCCGATGCCGCCGATCACGATCACCACGAAGGCGAGAATCAGGATGTTCTCGCCCATGCCGATCTGCACCGTGAGGATCGGCGCCTGCATGAGCCCGGCGAGGCCGGCGAGCGCGGCGCCGAGGCCGAACACCAACGTGTAGAGCAGCTTGATGTTGATGCCGAGCGCGCCGATCATCTCGCGGTTGGAGGCGCCTGCGCGGATCAGCATGCCGATCCGCGTCCTCATCACGCCGAGATAGAGCAGAAGCGCCACCAGCAACGCCACGACGATGATCGCAAGCCGATAGGCCGGATATTGGATGCCGGGCAGGATCGTGACCGGGAAGGCGAGCCAGGACGGCAGCGGCAGCGCCAGTCCCGCCGGGCCCCAGATCAGCCGGACGGCCTCGTTGAAGAACAGGATCAGGCCGAACGTCGCGAGCACGTGGTCGAGATGGTCGCGCCCATAGAGATGGCGTAGTGCCGTGAATTCGAGCACGATGCCGAGCAGAAGCGTGGCACCGAGCGCCATGACCGCGCCGAGCACGAAGCTGCCGGTCCAGGCCACGAAGGTCGCCGCGAAATAGGCGCCCATCATGTAGAGCGAGCCGTGGGCGAGGTTGACGAGGTCCATGATGCCGAACACCAGCGTCAGGCCGGCGGCCAGCAGGAACAGCAGCAGTCCGAACTGCAGCCCGTTCAGGAATTGTTCGACGACGAGAAGCATGCCCCTCACTTCACGCTCAAAAAGACGGCGGCAGAACCCGTTCCAGGCGCTGCCGCCATGTCCATCCCGATCTTAGGCCGGAGATGTTTTAAGCTTCAAGCAAATTCCAGGCCTGTTTCGTCCCCTGGCTCGGAATTCTTTCCGCTCACTTCATCGGGCACTTGTCGTGGAAGCGGTCCTGGTCGTTCTCGACGATGGTGGCGACCATCTTCAGCGACAGCTGGCCGTCGGCGTCCTTGACCACGTCCTGCAGGTAGAAGTTCTGGATCGGGATGTGGTTGTTGCCGAACTTGAAGGAGCCGCGCAGCGACTTGAAGTTGGCCTTCTCCATCTCGGCCTTCATCGCGTCCTTCTTGGACGTGTCGCCCTTGACCGCAACCACGGCGCTGTTGATCAGCTGCGCCGCATCATAGGCCTGGGCGCCGTAGTAGGTCGGACGCAGGCCGGTGTATTTCTTGCGGTAGTCAGCGACGAACTTCTTGTTCTGCTCGTTCGGCAGGTCGTTGACCCATTCCTGGGCGCCGGGCACGCCGATCGCATTGTCCTTCTGCAGCGGCAGCGACAATTCGTCGACGGTGAAGGCGGTGTAGAGCGGCATCTTCTCCTTGAGGCCGGCCTGCGAATATTGATTGAGGAATTGCACGCCGGCAGCGCCGGGATAGAACACGAAGATGGATTCGGCGCCCGAGGCGCGCGCCTTGGAGAGCTCGGCGGAAAAGTCGAGCTGGCTCGGCCACACCGTGTATTCCTCACCGACGACCTGGCCCTTGAAGGTGCTCTTCACGCCCGCCAGCATGTCCTTGCCGGCCGCATAGTTCGGGCCGATCAGAAACACCGACTTGACGCCCTTCTGGTTCATGTAGAGGCCCATCGCGGCGGGCGTCTGGTCGTTCTGCCAGGAGGTCGAGAACACGTAAGGCGAGCACAATTCACCGGCGAGCTGCGACGGGCCGGCATTGGCCGAGATCAGAAAGGTCTGGGAATCCACCGCGGTCTTCAGCGACGCCAGCAGCACGTTCGACCAGATGTAGCCGACGATGAAATCGACCTTGTCGGACTGCACCAGCTTCTCGGTCTTCTGCTTGCCGACGTCAGGCTTCTGCTGGTCGTCCTCGTAGATCACCTCGACCGGTTTGCCGTCGATCTTGCGGCCGAGATGGTCGAGCGCGAGCTCGAACGAATTTCGCATGTCGTTGCCGATCACGGCGGTCGGACCGCTGAACGTCGAGACGAAGCCGATCTTGATGGTGTCGCCGGCAAAGGCCGTGCTCGAAAACAGCAGTGCCGCGGCACCCGCCAGCCAGAACCTCTTCATGGTCTTCCCTCCCCTCAAGCAAATCGTTCTTATCGTTGTTTCGTCGCCGGCACGCAGCAGCACGACCAGCGGCGGCGTTTCGCCGCAGCATCCGTCGCGCGGTGCTCATCCTGCGGGTCATCGATCCATGCACCATAATTCCCGGAAATGGACAAAGGCAAGAACTATAGTGCCTGTTAAGGATACTGCAGCACAGCAGAACCGGCCGCGTCAGCCTGACACGGCCGGCTGCGATACTCTCGGTATCACTCGCAACGAGCGTCACTTCACCAGCGCGCAACCACCGTCCGCAATCGGCCGGAACGCCTGCTCGGCCGGAATCGTCGAGACCAGACGATAGTAGTCGTAAGGATATTTCGACTCCTCCGGCTTCTTGACCTCGAACAGATACATCGGGTGGATCACGCGGCCGTCGGCCCGGATCGTCACATCGCCGAACAGCTTGTCCTTGCCCTTCACCGTCTTCATCTGCGGCACGACGTCCTTGGCATCGTCACTGCCGGTGGCCGCAACCGCATTGAGATAGGCAAGCGTCGAGGCGTAGACGCCGGCCTGGTTGCCGCTCGGCATCTTGCCGTTCATGCCGGGGCGCGCCGCGAAGCGCCTGGCGAAGGCGCGGGTATCGTCGTCCATGTCCCAGTAGAAGGCTTCGAGCAGTTGCAGGCCCTGCGCCGCCTTCAAGCCCATGCCATGGATGTCATTGATGAACAGCAGGAACGCGACCAGCGACTGGCCGCCCTGCTGGATGCCGAACTCGGACGCCTGCTTGACCGCATTGATGGTGTCGCCGCCCGCATTCGCCAGCCCGATCACCTTGGCCTTCGAGCCCTGCGCCTGCAGCAGGAACGAGGCGAAGTCCGTCGTGCCGAGCGGATGCTTGGCCGAGCCGAGCACCTTGCCGCCGTGCTTCTCGATGTAGTTGGTGGCCTCCGCCTCGATGCCCTGGCCGAGCGCGTAGTTGACCGTGATGAAGTACCAGTCCTTGCCGCCGCGGCCCATCATCGCGGCTGCCGTGGTGTTGCCGGTCGCCCAGGCGTCGTTGACCCACTGAATGGTGTTGGGCGAGCACGCCTTGCCGGTAAGATCGGAGCTCGCGGTGGACGAGGCCAGGAACGTCATGCGGCTGTTGCGCAGCAGCTCGTTGACGGTGAGGCCGACCGCGGAGTTGGGCACGTCGACGACGGCGTCGACCTTGTCGACATCGAGCCATTTGCGCGTGATCGCCGAGCCGACATCGGCCTTGTTCTGGTGATCGGCATAGACGATCTCGACCTTGATGCCTTTACCGCCACCGTTGAAATCCTCCGCCGCCATGCGCGCGGCCTCGACCGAGCCCATGCCGTTGGTGTCCTGGAAGATGCCGGAAATATCGTTGAGCACGCCGACGCGTACGACATTGTCCGAGATCTCGCCGGCCCGCGCCGCGCCTGCAAGGCAGAATATTGCGACCAGCGCCAGCGCGCACGAATTCAGCTGCTTCATGATGTCCTTCCCCGTGTGTTGCTTGTTTGATTGTTGTCGTTGCGACTGGAGATCGTCTCCAGTTGCGAAATCAGCTCTGCCGATCCGGAATGCGCACCACCAGTCCGGCCAGCGCCGGCTGCACCTTGATCTGGCAGGACAGCCGGCTGTTCGGCCTTCGCTCGGCGGCGGTGCCGTCCAGCAGCGCATCCTCATCGTCGGACACGGGATCGAGCTTGCCGGTCCAGGCGTCGTCGACATAGACGTGGCAAGTGGCGCAGACAGCGTTGCCGGCGCATTCGGCGACGATGCCGTCGATGCCGTGGGTCAGCGCCGCCAGCATGACGCTGGCGCCGTCCTCGACCTCCACGCTTTCGCTGCGGTTGTCGGGATGAATGAAAGTGATCGTGGTCATGGGACAGCTCAGGCTGGAGTAAAGGTGACCGGCAGGCTCTCCAGCCCGCGCAGCGTGTTGTTGTAGCGGCGCTTCGGCTCGCCGCTCATCGTGATGCTCCCGACCTTGCGTGCGAGCGCCGTCAGCACCGCCTCGCCTTCGAGTCGCGCGACGAGCTGGCCGACGCACATGTGGATGCCCGAGCCGAAGCCGACATGGCCTGAGACTTTTCGGGTGACGTCGTAGGCGTCGGGCTGCTCCCAGCGGCGCGGGTCGCGATTGGCGCTACCTAAGAACATCAGCACCTTCTCGCCTTCGGGAATCGTGACGCCGCCGAGTTCGACGTCACGCGTGGTGGTGCGGAAGAAGGTCTGCACCGGGCTCTCGAAGCGGACGGCCTCCTCAAAGGCGTTGCGGGCGCGCGAGGGATCGGCGCGCAGTCGCGCCCATTGGTCGGGGAAGCGCGCGAGGCAATAGACGGCAGCACCGATGCCGTAGACGGTGGTGTCGAGCCCGGCCGACAGCAGCGAGCGCACCAGCAATGGCGCTTCGGCCGGCGTGATGTCGCCGCTATCGGTGAAGGCATGGATGCAGGAGCCGAAGCCGCCGGACGTGAGATTGTCGCGCTGGCACTGCTCCGTGACATAGGCCTGGTGCGGCGCCGAGCGCTCGATCGCCTGCTGGCGCAGCTCATTCGGCGGACCGAATGCGTTGAACACCAGGCTCGCATAGGGAATGAGATGCTCGCGCCCCTCCGGCTTCAGCCCGAGCGCATCGGGAAACACCGACAGCGGATAGGCCTCGGCGAGATCGGGGATCGCGTCGAACGAGCCCCGGCCTACGAGCTCGTCGACCTTGGCCTCGGCCGCGGCCATGAAGCCGTCGCGCAGCCGCTTCATGACAGCCGGCGACAGCACCTTGCTCAGCACGGCGCGGGTGCGCGTATGCGCCGGCGGATCCGCCTCGAGGATTAGGCTCGGCGGCCGCCACGGCTTCTCCTTGGCGAAGTCGCTCAAGCCCACGCCGCGGCTGGAGCAGAACGTCTGGGGATCGTTGAGAACGGCATAGACCTCGGCGTAGCGGGCGACGCCGTAGACGTTCCACGCGTCCAGATGGACGACGGGGCCGGCCTCGCGCATCTCCTGATGCGCGGGATAGGGATCGTCGAAGAATTCATACGAGAACGGGTCGATGGCGAGGTGCGGGATGGCCGGCGCCACACCGGCAGCAGGGGAAAGACCTGTTGGGTTCATGCGGAGCTCCCGAAGTTTGGCCTTGTCATGCGGCTTTTCGTATCCGTATGAGTGGCGATGCATGGACGTTGGGGATCATGAGCGAGAAATCCGGGACGCCGCGCAAGGCGCAGCCGCGCGAAGCTGAGGGGCAAGGCCTCACGCTCGATCTCGACCGCTATGTGCCGGCCTTCATCACCTTCATCGCCAACAAGCTGTCGAACAGCGCCACCGCGTTCTATCAGCGCAATTTCGGCGTCAACGTCACCGAATGGCGTATCATGTCGCTGCTGGCGATCGAGCCGGGCATCCCGGCCTCGCGCATCTGCAGCGTGATCGGCTTCGACAAGGGGCCGGTCAGCCGTACGCTGGCGCTGATGAAGGGCCGCGGCCTGATCGCGATCCGCAACGATCCGGAGGACGGCCGCAGCCATTCGATCTCGCTGACGGCCAAGGGCCGCGCGACGCACGACAAGGTCATCATCGCCGCGCTGGAACGCGAGCGGCGTCTGCTTGCCTGTCTCGACAAGGATGAGCGGGAAGTCCTGATCACGCTGCTGCGCCGAATCCACGACAATCTCGACGCCGTCACGGGCGCGAGCTGAGCCACTCAGGCAGGAGCCGCCGAACGGCTGACCCGTTCGCTGCGGCAATCTGTTGGCGCGCGCGCAAGCGGCCGCGCCTGCGGCGAGCAGGCTGCGCATGACGTTCCCGTCCCTTCTTCGAGACGCGGATCATCCCGCGCCTCCATTGCTGATCGGGTCGATCGTTCCACATATTAGTTGCTTTAGCAACGATATATTTTCGGCCGCATGAGATCCCGCAGCGGCGAAAGCGCCGTTGCACTCGGTCCTTCAAATTCTAGCTATCGGCGAAGGCGCGCGGCAATTTCGCCCTGATATGCCGTGTCGGCTGCGCTCCCGATTGCGGCGCGGCCTGCGGGGAGAGGCGGATGTTGGGGTTCATTTTCGGTTTCAATGCGCGTCTCGGCCGTCTGCAATATTTTCTCGCCTCGCTCGGTCTTGCGCTGGTTTCGGTGGTCCTGATCGTGGTTGTGGCCGTCGGTCTTGCCGCCCTCGCTCCGCAGACGTCGGAGCTGACGGTGAGCCTGCCGATCGTGGTGCTGATCGGCCTATGCCTGGTGGCGAACCTGATGCTGCAGGCGATGCGCTTTCGCGACATCGGCTGGGACCCGGTCTGTGTGATCCCGGCCTGGATCGCCGTCATGGTGCTGGACTACGTGATCGCCGGCCGGTTTCCCGAATACGCGGCGACATCATCGCACCACGGCACGTGGGTTGGCGCCCTGGTCAATCTCGGCCTGAGCGTTGCGCTGCTGTTCTTCCCCAGCGGGGCTGACGACGCGCCATCGTCGGGAGCTACCATGAGTCGCCCGCCGTCTGCATCGTTCCGAACAGCCCGTGGCGCCGGCTCGGCCACCGAGGCACGGCTCGCGCGCATCACGGGCGGGGAGGCCGAGCGGCGCGGGTACTAGGCGGCGGCGGCGCCCAGCCTGCTCACCAAATAGGCAAATCGCCTTCGGCAACCCCGTCCGAACGCCCGACGGCCTGCCGGACGGCGCACCAACCCACTGACTTTCAAGATTTTTCCGTATCAGGCCCGCATCCCCGCCATGTACACAATGGCACATGGCTTGCTACGTTCGCAGCCGGATTGGCGAAGCGGAGCGCAAGGGAATGGCAGGCCAGAGTTTGGGCTCGGACGAGACGCGGAGCGCCGCGTGACCGAGACCATTGCCGAGATCGTCGCCGCCCATCGCGCCGGCCTGACAACGCCAAGCGACACGATCGCGCGCTGCTACGCCCGGATTCGCGCGCACAACGACCCCGCCATCTTCATCAGCCTGCGCGGCGAGAAGGACGCGCTCGCGGAGGCCGAAACCCTCGCCGACAGGGACAGATCGTTGCCGCTCTACGGCGTGCCCGTTGCGGTGAAGGACAACATCGACGTGGCGGGCCTGCCGACCACCGCCGGCTGCCCGGCCTTCGCGTACACGCCATCTCGTGATTCCACCGCGGTGGCGCGGCTGCGCGCCGCCGGCGCGATCATCATCGGCAAGACCAATCTCGACCAGTTCGCCACCGGCCTCGTCGGCGTGCGCTCGCCCTATGGCATTCCGAAAAATCCGGTGCGCGCCGATCTCGTTCCGGGCGGATCGAGCTCGGGCTCGGCGGTCGCCGTCTCCGCGGGTCTCGTGCCGCTCGCGCTCGGGACGGATACTGCCGGCTCCGGCCGTGTGCCGGCGATGCTCAACAACATCGTCGGCCTGAAGCCGAGCCTCGGCATGATCTCGACCTCCGGCCTGGTGCCGGCCTGCCGCACGCTCGACTGCATTTCGGTGTTCTCGCTGACGGTCGACGACGCCGTCGCGGCGCTCTCGGTGCTGGCAGCGCCGGATCCGCTCGATCCATTCTCGCGCGACCGGCCGCTTGCGGCCGTGACGGCATTTCCCGAGGGCGTGAAGCTCGGCATTCCCCGCCCCGGGCAATTGATCTTCTTCGGCGACAAGGCAGCGGACGCCGCCTATGGCGCTGCGGCCGCGCGCTTCGTCAAGCTCGGCGCAGAGCTGGTCGAGTTCGACCTCGAGCCGTTTTACGAGACCGCGCGGCTGCTCTATGAAGGCCCCTGGGTCGCCGAGCGCTATCTCGTGATCCGCGATCTCCTCGCCTCCGATCCCGATGCCATCCATCCGGTCACGCGCGAGATCACCATCGGCGGCGCGCGCGGCAGCGCCGCTGATACCTTTGCTGCGCTGTACCGCCTGCAGGCGCTGCGCAAGGTGGCCGAGCACACCTTCGCCGATGTCGACGCGCTGGTGCTGCCGACGGCGCCGACCGCCTACACCACCGCGGACGTGCTCGCCAACCCGATCGAGCTCAACAGCCGGCTCGGCACCTACACCAACTTCGTCAACCTGCTCGATCTCTGCGGGCTTGCCGTGCCGGCTGCGATGCGCAGCGACGGCGTCCCGTTCGGCATCACCCTGCTTGCGCCAGCCGGCCGCGATGCGGCGCTCGCCAGTCTCGGGCGCGCCTTCCATGCCGACACGGCGCTGCCGGTCGGCGCCAAGCCGGTCCCGCTTCCGCCGCTCGCGCCCGTGTCTCCGGCACTGCATGGCGACGAGATCGCCGTCGTCGTCGTCGGCGCGCATCTCTCTGGCATGGCGCTCAATCACGAGCTGACCGCTCTCGGCGGCCGCCTGCTGGAAGCAACGACCACCGCGCCTGACTACAAGCTCTACGCGCTGTCGACCACGCCGCCCAAGCCCGGCATGCTGCGGATCGACGACGGCCAGGGTACTTCGATGGCGGTCGAGCTCTGGGCGCTGTCGGCGGCGAGCTTCGGCAAATTCGTCAACCTGATTCCGCCGCCGCTGTCGGTCGGCACCATCCGCTTGGCGGACGGCCGCACCGCCAAGGGCTTCCTCGTCGAGCCGGCCGCGCTCGATGGCGCCCGCGACATCTCGGAGTTCGGCGGCTGGCGAGCGTATATGGCGCAGAAGGGCTGATCTATTTCGCGCGTCATGATTGCGTGCGCTGCCGTAGGGTAGGCAAAGGCGCGCCCGTACTGTCCCAACGAGCGAGATCGCGGTTGCGCCGTGCCCACCGTTTCGCCGCGGAGTCCGTGGCCCGATGGTGGGCACGCTACCGCCTAACGGCGGCTGCTTTGCCCACCCTACCGCTCGAACGAAGAGCTACACCGACACCGCGTAGATCTCGTATTCGCCGCGCACCAGCTCGATGTGGGCTTTCATGGCACTCGCCGCGCCGGCCTTGTCGCCGCGCAGGATGGCGACGACGACGCGGTCGTGCTCGGCATGCGACTTGGCGAGGCGGCCGAGATTGCGGAACTGTGCGCGGCGGAACGGCTGCACACGCACCCGCGTCGCCAAGGTGATCTCGGCGATGTAGGCATTGTGCGCGCCGGCATAGATCGCGTTGTGGAAGCGCTCGTTGACCTCGTGGAAGCGCTCGGGATTGCCGGCGTGGCTGAGATTGCGCAGCTCCTCGTGGATGGCTTCCAGTCGCTGCCGCTCGACCGGCGTCATGCGCTGCGCCGCGAGACCGGCGCACAGGCCCTCGAGCTCGGCCATCGCCTCGAACATGCCGGTGAGGCGGTCGGCCGACGGCCGCGCCACCACCGCGCCGCGATGTGCACGCGCCTCGATCAGGCCGGACGTCGCCAATTGACGCAGCGCTTCGCGCACCGGCGTGCGCGAGACATTGAAGCGCTTGGCGATCTCGGTCTCGTCCAGCGGCGCCCCCGGCGCCAGCGCGCCGCGCACGATCTCATCGGCGAGTTGCAGGCGCAACTCCTCGGCGCGGGTGATCTTCGCAACCGCAGGCGGCGCGCGGTCGATGCGCTTGATCTCGGAGTCGCGGGCGGGCCGCTGCCGCGTTCGCGGCGGAAGATCGTCCAGGCTCATCCTCAGCCGCCTTTTGCTTCATCGATGATGCTGACATGGGCAGCGACGATTCTCCAGCCTTCCGGAAACCGGATCCAGGTCTGCATCTGGCGTCCGACCTTGCCGGGCGCGGTGTCGCGATAGAACAGCGTCGAGGCGACCGCCGCGTCACGGCCGTAAGCGGTGATCACGGTGCGCGCGGTCCGCCGCATCAGCCCGGCCGGCGAGCGCGCGGCGCGAAATGCCGCGATCTCGCCGTAGCCGTAGAGGTTCTCGCCGATGCCGTAGCGCAGCGTGCGGGAGTCCTGCTTGAAAAGCTCGTCGAGCACGGCGACGTCGTTGCTGATCAGCGCCTGTTCATAACGCTGGAACTGCGCGGTGACTTCCGCGACGACGTCAGGCAGATCGACTTCCATTCTCCAGAACTCCTCGCGGGGCCGGCGCAGCGGCGACGCCAAGCTGTTGCAAGGCGTGGGCCACACGCAATGCGACATGTTCGCACCACGGCGCCGCGATGATCTGCACGCCGATGGGCATCGGCTCGAGCGGAATCGGAACGGCGACGACGGGAAGCCCTATGAACGAGATCGGCTGGGTATGAATGCCGATATTGGCGCGCACCGGCAGCTCGACGCCGTCGAGCACGAAGGTCGCCTGCCCGAGCTTGGGTGCGACGCAGGGCGTTGCAGGCGCGATCAGCACGTCGACGGACTTGAACAGCTCCAGCACCCGGGCGTGGTACCAGCGGCGAAACTTCTGCGCGCGGTCGACCATCGGCGCCGGAATCATCGCACCCGCAATCAGGCGGTCGCGCACCGCCGGATCGAAATCACCCGGGCGCGTGCGCAGCCGGTCGAGATGCAGCGAGGCGCCCTCGGTGGTGCTGATGACGTAAGCCGCGGCGCGGGCGCGCGCCGCTTCGGGCACCTCGATCACCTCGGTGACCTTCAGCGCGGCCGCGACACGAGCGACCGCTTCGGCGGCTTCGGGAAACAGATTCTTCTGGAAGTGCCCTCCGGCAAGGGCGATGCGCAGATCGCCGATGCCTTGCGAGAACCGACCGGAGACCGGCTCCGGTGCCCGCGTGGTGCACGCGGCGTCGTCCGGATCGGGCCCCTGCATGGCGTCATAGGCGAGCGCGAGATCCTCGACTGAGCGCGCGAACGGACCGAGATGATCCAGACTCATGACGAACGGAAACGAGCGCGCGCGCGACAGCCGGCCATAGGTCGGCTTGAGACCGAAGATGCCGCAGAACGAGGACGGCACGCGGATCGAGCCGTTGGTGTCGGAGCCCAGCGCGATCGGCACCAGGCCGCCGCCGACGGCGCTGCCCGAGCCGCCCGACGAGCCGCCGCTCATCCGCGTCGGATCATGCGGATTGCGCGACGGACCATCGTGCACGTTCTCGCCGGTGAAGTCGTAGGCGTATTCGCCCATGTTGAGCGCACCGATCAACACCGCGCCGGCGGCTTCCATCCGCGCGATCAGCGTCGAGTCCCGCGTCGCCGCCGGGCGATCGCGGTTGATCCTGGAGCCGGCCCGGGTCGGCAGCCCCGTGACGTCGAACAGGTTCTTCACCGCAAACGGCACGCCGGCGAGCGGGCCGACGGGCTTGCCCGCAGCGATGGCCGCATCCACGGCGCGCGCCCTCGCTCGCGCACGCTCGGCGGTGATGTCCGTAAACGAATTCAGCACACCATCGCGCGCCGCAATCCGCGCCAGCGCAGCGTCGGTGGCCTCGACGGCGGAGAGCTTGCGGGTGGCGACTGCGGCCGCAATCGCGCGCGCGGTCATCTCGGCAGGATCAAGCGGTGAAGACACTGGCAGGCTCGGCTTCGTCAGGCAGGGAGAATTCGTCGACCAGCTTCGCCATCCTCAGCGAGACCTCGAGATTGGCGCGGATGGCCGGGCGCCACGCGTCCTCGATCGGCAGAGCCAATGCACGCCCGACCGCGTCGATGTAATCGTCCAATGGCTCCGCCATCAGCTCTTCCCTTCAAGCTTTCGCGCTCAATGCGCCGGCAATGGCGGGTGCGGAATCGCCGTCAGCAACTCGCGCGTATAGGCATCCTGCGGATGACCTAGCACACGTTCGGAGGTGCCCTCCTCGACGATTCGGCCCGACCGCATCACGATCACACGATCGCACAACAGCCGCACCACATTCAAATCATGGGAGACGAACAGATAGCTCATACCTAACTTCTGCTTGAGATCCTGCAGCAGATTGAGCACGACCGCCTGCACGGAGACGTCGAGCGCCGCCGTGGGCTCGTCGAGGATGACGAGCTTCGGGTGCAGCGCAATCGCGCGGGCGATGCCAACGCGCGCCTTCTGGCCGCCCGACAATTGGTGCGGAAAGCGGTCGAGCAGATCGAGCGGCAGGCCGACCATGGTGGCCAACTCTTCGCAGCGCGTGCGGACCGCATTGCGTCCCTTGATGTCACCCAATTGCAGGATCGGATCAGCGATGGCGCGCGCCGCGGTGAAGCGCGGATTGAGGCTGTCGGTCGGATCCTGGAACACCATCTGGATGCGGCTGCGCAGCGGCAGCCGGGCAAAGGCCTGCGGCAGGATGTTGCCGATCTCCTCGCCATCGAAGCTGATGCGGCCCGAACTCTGGTCGAGCAGCCGCATCACCATCATCGACGTCGTCGACTTGCCACAGCCGGATTCGCCGACCAGGCCGACGCTCTCGCCATGACCGACCGTGAAGCTGATGCCGTCGACGGCGCGGAACATCTCCGGCTCGACCGCCGGCTTGCGGCCGAACAGCTTCGACAACGTCGCCGAGGCGCCCTGGCGGGGATATTCCTTGACCAGCTTGTCGACGAGAAGGAGCGGCTTGGTGCTCCTCGCACTCCGGTCGTCCTCCCCACTCCGCTCGTCACCCCCGGGCTTGACCCGGGGGTCCATCACCTTCGACGAGTCTCGCGCAACGGGATGGATGGCCGGGTCAAGCCCGGCCATGACGGAGTGAGGTTGCTGCGACGCCTCCTCCTCCGGCAGCAATTCGCGCAGGGACACGCCGAGGCGCGGCGTCGCGCGCATCAGCTTGCGCGTGTAGGGATGCTGCGGGTTGGCGAAGATGTCGGCGGCCCTGGCTGTCTCGACCACCCGGCCCTTCTCCATCACCACGACGCGATCGCAATAGGCAGCGGCGAGACCCAGATCGTGCGTGATCAGGATCGTCGACATGCCGCGGCTCCTGGTCAGCTCGACCACGAGATCCATCACCGCCTTCTGCGTCGTGACGTCGAGGCCGGTGGTCGGCTCGTCGGCGATCAGGAGCTGCGGGTTGCAGGCCAGCGCCAGCGCGATGACGACGCGCTGGCACATGCCGCCGGACAATTCGAACGGATAGGCGTGGTAGCGCTCGCGCGGGCGGGCGATCTTGACCTGCTCGAGCGCTGCGATCGCCTTTTCGGCGCGATCAGTCGCGGCCGCCTGGGCGTGCTGCCTCAGCACGTCCTCGATCTGCTGGCCCACTTTCCGGATCGGATTGAGGGCCGCGCGGGGGTTCTGGAAGATCATCGAGATCTCGCGGCCGCGCAGATCGCGCATCGCGCTTTCCTCGGCCGCCTTGACGTCGATCCCCGAGAACATCACCGAGCCCTCGGCGATCCGTCCGGCACGGTCGAGGATGCGCATCACCGCGTAGGACGTCACGGACTTGCCCGAGCCGGACTCGCCGACGATCGCGAGCGTCTCGCCCTTGGCGACGGAGATATCGACATGCTGCACGGCCTTGACGATGCCGCGCCGGGTGGAGAATTCGACCGTGAGATCGCGAACGTCGAGCAGCGGCTGGGCGGTCATCCATGGCTCCGCTTGTTACGACCGTCATGCGCGGGCTTGACCCGCGCGTCCATCAAGCCAGGGAAGGCCTGTTCCAAGGGATGGATTGCCGGGTCAAGCCCGGCAACGACGGAGTGTTGCTGTGGCGCACCCATCAACTACGTCCTGCGCTGCGGGTCGACGATGTCGCGCAGGCCATCGCCGAGCAGGTTGAAGCAGAATACCGCGATCATCAGCGCAAGGCCCGGAAACAGCGCGATCCACCATTCGCCCGACACCATGAAGGAGGCCCCCTCGGCGACCATGATGCCCCATTCCGCCGTCGGCGGCCGCACGCCGAGGCCGATGAACGACAGGCCTGCGGCATTGAGGATCGCGTAGCCCATCGTCAGCGACATCTGCACGATCATGATCGGCATGATGTTGGGCAGGATGTGGCCGAGCAGAATGCGCAGCTCGCTGTTGCCCGACAGCCGCGCCGCCTGAACGAAGCCGGCGTTGCGGCGGACATTGGCCTCGGCGCGCGCGACCCGCGCGTAAAGCGGGAAGTTCACGATGGCCGTGGCGATGATGATGTTCTGCACGGTGTTGCCGAGCGCGGCGACGATGCCCATCGCCAGCACGAACAGCGGGAACGCCATGATGGTGTCGGCGATGCGGCCGACGATGCGGTCGGTCCAGCCGCCGAAGAAACCGGCGGCGACGCCGGCAAGTCCGCCCATGAAGAACACCAGCGCCACCGAGGCGACCGCGATGAATGTGTCGAGCCGGGTCGCGACGACGACGCGGCTGAAGATGTCGCGGCCGAGCTGATCGGTGCCGAACCAGTGCGCCGCCGACGGCGGCTTCAGCGCCGACGCCGTGTCGCTGGCGAGCGGATCATACGGCACGATCCACGGACCGAAGACCGCGGCGAACAGGATCACGACCAGGAGGCCGAAGGCGAAGCCCGTGACCTTGTTCTCGGCCAGCACATAGCGCGTGTGCCCGATCAGGGCTGACAGTCCCGACATTCGCGAGGGAACGGTGGCAGGCTCAATGGTCGGCGCGACAGAGCTCATCCTTCCAGCCTCACACGGGGATCGATGACGCCATAGAGAATGTCGATGACGAGGTTCAGGACGACGTACATCACGGCCATCGTCAGCACGAAGCCCTGCACCGGCGCGAAGTCGGAGGCGATCAGCGCCTCGACCGCGTAGGAGCCGATGCCGGGCCAGGCGAACACCTTCTCCACCAGCACGTTGGCGCCGAGCAGGAAGGAGAACACCATCGACAGCGTCGTGATGACCGGAAGCATGGCGTTGCGGAACGCATAGGTCACGGTGACTGTCGCGGGCGACAGGCCCGAGGCGCGCGCCGTGCGGACGAATTCCGACGACAGCACCGACAGCATCGAGGCCCGTGTCATGCGCGCGATCGGCGCCAGCGAGAAGATCGCGAGCGTGGCGGCAGGCAGGATCAGCTGGCTCAGCGCCGAGCGGAACGCCTCGCCGTCACGCGCGATCAGCGTATCGATGAGGTAGAAACCGGTCACGGGGTCCGGCGCGCTATAAAACACGTCGAGCCGGCCGAGCGGCGCCGGTGACCAGCCGAGCCGGAAATAGAACACGTAGACCAGCACCAGCCCGGTGAAGAACACCGGCAGCGAAACGCCCGCTGTCGTGACGACGCGGCAGGTATGGTCGATCCACGACCCCGGCCGGGTCGCCGCGAGCACGCCGAGCGGCAGCGCGATCGCGACCGAAACCAACAGGCCGAGCAAGGTCAGCTCGGCCGAGGCCGGCAGGCGGTTGCGGATCTCGCTGGCGACCGGCTGCCCTGTGGTTAGCGAACTACCGAGATCGCCATGGGCGAGATCGACGGTGTAGCGGAAGAACTGCTCGACCAGCGGCTTGTCGAAGCCGAGCTTCTTACGGATCTGCTCGACGGCCTCTTTGGTCGCCGCAGGGCCGGCGAAATACGCCGCGGGATCGCCGGGCAGCGCACGCGTGAGCAGGAAGGTGACGATCACGACGCCGATCAGGGAGGGAATCGCGAAGGCGAGGCGCTTGGCGATAAGGCTCAGCATGGGCAGCCCCCCGCCCGAATTGGCCCAGATCCTACAGCACGGCGCAGTCTGCTCCCTCCCCCCTTGTGGGGGAGGGCTAGGGTGGGGGGCGAGCCGAGACGGCAGTGGGTGCGGCTACCCCCCTCCCTGCCCCTCCCCCACAAGGGGGGAGGGAATGAGAGAGCTGGGCTCACACCACCAAGGTCACCCACGTCCTCACCCCTTCACCAGAGCCCGATAGTCGAGCCGGCGGTGGAACCAGTACTGATAGCCGGAGATGTTCTTCTGCATCGCGACGTTGACGAACGGCTGATACAGCGGAATGCGCGGCACCTCGGCGAAGGCGAGATCGACGAAGCCTTTCACGTCGGCGTCGTACGTGGCCTTGTCCCCGGTCGCGGCGGCGTCGCGCGCGCCGTTGATGAGCTTGTCCATCTCGGGCGACTTGTAGCTCATCGTGTTGAACACGGAATTGTTGCCGTGATAGCACCAGTAGAAAAAGTACTCGGGGTAATCGAGCCAACCGGAGAAGATGTTGGTGAAGAGCGGCATCTCCTTCTTGTTCAGCTCGGTGCGCCAGTTGGCGCCGGGTACCTTGTTGATGGTGGTCTTGATGCCGAGCTGGGCGAGGCTCTCCTGCACGAGCACGCACAGCGGCTCGTTGACCTGCGCGAAATTGAGGTCGAACGAGATCGTGGTCTCGAAGCCGTTGGGGTAGCCTGCTTCTGCCAGCAGCGCCTTGGCCTTCTCCATGTCGGTGACATACTTCGTCGGCTGCGGCCACGCCACCTCGGTCGCCTTGTCGGACGGCGCACCGAACATCGGATTGGCAAGGCCGAACATCACGGCGTCGATGATCTTCTGATAGGGCATCGCATAGGCGAGCGCCTGCCGAACCTTGGGATTGTCGAACGGCGGCTTGGTCACGCTCATGCCGACATACTGGATGCCGTTGGAGATCGGCAGCGAGATCACGGTGTGCTTGCCGTTCGACTTCATCTCCTGGAAGTCCTTGTTCGGCAGCTCATAGGAGATGTCGGCGTCGCCACGCTCAAGCAGCGCGCGGCGGTTGCCGGCCTGCGGCACCATGCGCCAGATCACGCGCTTGATCTTCGGCAGCGGACCGCACACCCAGTCATCGTTGCGCTCCATGATCACTTCGGTACCGGCGGTCCACTTCGTCACCTTGTAGGCGCCGGAGCCCGCGGTCTGCTGCTTGGTATATTCGAGCCCCCATGGGTCTTTGTCGGTCGCGTTCTTCTTCACGAGCTCCGAGTTGACCACGCAGGGTACGATGACGGCGAGATCGGGGATCGTCAGCCGGTCCTTCTTCAGGAAGTCGACGCGCACGGTGTGGTCATCGACGATGACGAACTGCTCCGGCTTGGTCAGCGAGCCCGCGCTCATCTGGAAGGTCGGGAAGCCACCGACGCTGACGGCGCGATCGAGCGACCACTTCACGTCCTTGGCCGTGACCGGCGTGCCGTCGTGGAATTTGGCGTTCTTGCGCAGCTTGAAGGTCGCCGACATGTCGCCGATGGTCATGTCCTCGGCGAGCTCGGGCTTGAACTTGTCGCGGTCATAGTACGGCACCCCGCCGGGGCCGCTCTTCATCTCGTGGCTGATCAGGCGATCATAGCAGTTCCAGGACACCTCGTAGCCCGGTACGTTGGTGCCGACGCCGTGGATGTCGAGGTTGTTGGGACCGCCTTCGGACACGATCAGCAGCGTCTCGGACCGCGCATCGGCCTTGGCGGAAGACATGATGGCCGGCGCCATTGGCAGCGCGGCCCCCGCGGCCAGACCGGACACGGATTTCAGAAAATCGCGACGCTTCATCAAATGCTCCCGAGAATAACGACTGTCGGGAACAGTGATCGCAAGCTTCGTGCCAAGCCCGGCCAAAAGCTAAGCTATTGAAATATCGACGCGCCTTCACCGAGTGGCACAGCTCGATGCCCCGTATTGCATACAAAGCTGCATATTTGCTGCATTTATAATCACCTTAAGTAGCCTGCGACAGATTTACGCAACGCCTGTTGGACCGCCGCCCCGGTTGGGGATCACTCCGGCCAGATCAGCGCCTGCAGCTCGTCGAAGTCGCGGACCTTGGCCGGCCAATCAGGAATGCAGATGTGGCGAACGGGATCGCTCGCCTGGTGCAGTAGCATCAAGGCGAGCAGCCGTCGCTTCAGCTGCCAGTTGATGTCCTCCAGGGCAAATCCGTAACCATCGAACAAGGCACGCACGCGCCCGGGCTGCCCCGCTGCCATGAAGGCGCTCGGCCCGAGCAGATCATATTCGCCAAGACCAGTCATGACGTCGCCGAAGTCGAACAGCCCGCTCAGCTGCCAGCCATCACCGCTGCGCGTGACGAGGAAATTCTCCGGAATGTATTCACCGGTCAGGATGACCGGCGGCGGATCCTTCGGCAGCAGTGCTGCGGCCTCGCGCAGGAGATCGTCCAGCCCGGCGAGCAGCATCGGCGGCAAGCCGAGCCTCTGATGGCGTGCATGACATCCGGCCATCTGCATCCTCAAAAAATCCGACCAGCGCGGACCGAGCGCGAGCAGCTCGCCAGGCGGGACCCGCTGCACGGCGGCGATCAGACGACCGACCTGCCTGAGCAAGAGCTGCTTGTCCTGCTCCTGTAGTTGCCGCCAGACATCCGAAGCAGGCATGCCGCCGAGCCTGGTCATGATCAGATAGCACCAGCCGTCGCGCTCCCCCTCATGGCGCAGGTCGGGGGTACGGACGTCGCCGACGCCACCGGCGAGCACGCGCAAGGCCGCCCGCTCGGACTGAAACTTGCCGCGATGAAACGGCGGGAAGATTTTCAGGATCAGTCCGTCGTTCAGCGCGAGAACCAGATTGGTGCCTGCCGCGAACGGCACCAGCCGCGCGTCGTCGTAGCCATGGCCGCGCGCAATATCGCGTGCAGCCGGCAGCCAGCGCGTCGCGTCGGCACGGAGGCGCCGGAGCTGCGCGCCATCGGCGACCGGTGGCAAAGCCATTTTCAGCGATCCGGGCTCGCGCGCTCGAACTGGCGCAGCAGACGGTTGCCGCGGTCGACGGCCGCATCGATCGCCGCCTGCGCCGGCTTGCGGCCGCTGAAGGCCTGCTCCATCTCGTCCTCGATGGCATCACGGATCAGCACGAACGAGCCCAGCCGCAGGCCGCGCGAATTCTCCGTGGGAGGATTGAGCGTCACCTGCTCGATCGAGATAGCAGCTCCCGGATTACGGTCGTAGAAGCCCTGCGCGCGCGTCAGATCGAATGCCGCCTGCGTAATCGGCAGATAGCCCGTATTCTGGTGCCAGGCGGCCTGAACGTCGGGCCGCGACAGATAGGCGAAGAACCTGGCGACGCCCTTGTACTCGGCCGCGGGACGGTCACGCAGCACCCACAGCGTCGCGCCGCCGATAATCGAATTCTGTGGCGCGCCCGCAACGTCAGGCCAGTACGGCATTATGCCGTAGCCGACCTCGAACTTCGAATTCGCCTTGATGTCGGCGCGCGTCGCCGAGGAGCCGATGAAGATGCCGCACTCGCCCTTCTGGAAACGCGGCTCGGCTGCCTGGCCGCGGCCGCCATAGTCGAAGACCTTGCTCTTCTGCCATTCCGCAAGCTGGGCGATGTGCCGCGTGACCTGCGGATTGTTGAACGTCAGCACGGCGTCCAGTCCGGCAAAGCCGTTGGCGCGGGTGGCGATCGGCAGATTGTGGAAGGCCGAGAAATTCTCCACGTTGATCCAGGCCGGCCATGACGTCGTGAAGCCGCAGGCGACGCCGTTGTCGCGCAGCCGCCGGGCAGCCTTGCCGAGCTCGGGCCAGGTCTTCGGCGCCGCGCCCGGATCCAGCCCGGCCGCGCGAAACTGATCCTTGTTGTAGTAGAGGATCGGCGTGGAGGCGTTGAACGGAAACGACAGCATGTTGCCGTCGGCGTCGGCATAGGTGCCGGCGATCGCGGGCAGATAGGCCGACGGCGAAAAGCTCTCCTGCTCGTCGCGCATCAACTCGTAGACGGGGTAGATCGCGCCCTTCGCCGCCGTCATCGTCGCTGTCGCGATCTCGTTGACCTGCACGATGGCCGGCTGGCTGCGCGAGCGGAACGCGAAGATGGCCGCCGTCACGGTCTCGGTATAGCTGCCCTTGTAGCTCGGCACGATGCGATAGTCGGACTGCGACGCATTGAAGTCGGCGGCCAGTCTGTCGACCTGCCTGCCGAGCTCACCCGACATCGCATGCCACCACATGATCTCGGTCGCGGCCTGGGCCGTGCTTGCGCAAACAACCGTCCAGAGCAGGATTGCAAACGAAACAGAACGCAAGAGGACCGTCAACGGGAGCCAACTCCAATTCGATGAATGAATCTGCCCGGGCTGAGATCGCAATCGGACCGAAAATGGGGCCTAACAACCCAAGGCTGCAACAGACTATCAACAAACCATTGACGCGTATCGCTTTGACGTCAGAATGACGTTATAGCACCTGTTCGGGAGTGCATTGAACCTTTTCATGTCCGGGCCGACCTCATCATCAGGGGGAAGAGTGTTGCCTGTGTACCGCGCCCATCTTTCGTCGATCTCGAGAGTGGACGTCACGCCGGTGCTGATGCGCGCTGAGGCGGGCGCGCGGTACCGCTCGTCCCATTCTCGCCCGTCATGCTCGGCGGCGCGACTGGCTGCGCCGCAGCATACAAGCCCGGCTGCGGGCGGCAGAGCGGACGCAGGCAGGTTCCGCACGACCGGCCCGAGGTAGCGATCGTGGCGCGATCCGAGCAGCGGAAATCCGTCGCGCGGCCGCTCAGTCTGGCGGTCCTGGGGCGGGCACGGATCGTTCGCGCGCTGCGGGCGGTTCCGATCCGCTGGCGGATCCTCTCGATCGCCGCGCTCAACTCGGCTGTCGTGATCGTGCTGGCGGCGCTGATCTGGAACGGCGCGACGGTGCTGGGCACAGCCTGGGACGACGTTCGCCAGGTCCGGGAATCCGACAAGGTGCTGGCCCTGCTCGAAAGCGAGACGAGCCGGCTGCAGAACCTCATTCATCGCTACATCAATCAGCCGAGCCCGGAGCTGTTCGCCGAGATCCTGCTGCTGCGCGAGGCCGTGCTCGGGACGCTCACGACGCGCGCCTCGACCGACCCGATGCTGTCGGGGTCGGTCGAGGAGCTGGAGCGCGTCACCGTGCGTTTCCTGGACGGCTTCGGCGAGCTGCGCAGTCTGCAGGCGACGATCTCCAAGACCTATGAGGAAGAGGTTCTCGGCCCCGCCCGCGACATCGCCGGGCTCTATTCGGTGATCGAAGGCGCGACCGGCCATCGCGACGCGCAGATCTGGCCTTCGCTCGGCAAGTCGCGCGAGGCCTTCACCGCGATGCTGGTCGCGGCCAATTCCTATTATCTGTCGCTCGCGCCCGCCTCCGCCGACGACGCGCGCCGCAACACGGAGACGATCGAGAAGACCATTCCGGTGATGTCGAGTCTTGCGGACAATGATCTGCAGCGGCTGGCGCTGCAGCGACTGTCGGCCCGGACCGCGGCGCTGCGTGCAGGATTTTCCAAGCTCACCGATCAGCTCACCAACCGCACCGAACTGCTGCGCAACACCATCGATGCGAGCCAGGCCGAAACCATCGGCGCCATCGACGGCCTGTCGGTCAAGATGCGCCAGCACGAGCAGAAGGCGCAGGCGACCTTCGACCGGACGTTGAAGGACATCTCCCGTCGCGTCCTCTCGATCGCCGTGATCTTCCTGGGAGTCATCCTGTCCGCCGGGGTGCTGATCGCCTTGTCGATCCGGCTGCCGTTGCAGCAGATCATGGCCTCGATGCGCGCGATCATGCTGGGCGACTACGACCGCGAGGTCCAGGGCACCGAGGCGCGTGACGAGGTCGGCGCGATGGCCCGCGCCGTCGAGACCTTCCGCGAGAACGCAATCGCCAAGCGCAAGACCGAGGACGAGCTCCGCGCCGCGAAGGAAAAGGCCGAGAGCGCGCTGCTCGAACTCAACGCCGCGCAGCGCAACCTGATCGATGCCGAGCGGCTGGCGGCGCTGGGCGGGCTCGTCGCCGGCGTCGCACATGAGGTGAATAATCCGATCGGCATCAGCCTGACGGTGGCCTCCAGCTTCGCGCGCCGGGTCGAGATGTTCGAGGCCGCACTGCGGTCGCCCGAAGGCGGCCTGCGCCGGTCGCAGCTGGAGGAGTTCGTGCGCTCCTCGCGCGATGCATCCGAGCAGCTGGTCGCCAATCTGCAGCGCGCCGGCGAGCTGATCCAATCGTTCAAGCAGGTCGCGGTCGACCGCTCCCACGCGGAGCGACGGACCTTCGTCCTGAGCGAGGCGACCGATCAGATCATCACCAGCCTCAAGCCGGTGCTCAAGCGCGCGCCGATCACGCTTGCGGTCGACGTCCCCGAGGGACTTTTCATCGATGGCTATCCCGGGTTCTACGGTCAGATCCTCACCAACCTGTTCCTCAACGCCGTCAATCATGCCTTTGTCGACGGACGCGCGGGCACCATCTCGATTACGGCGCGGCCGCGCGGCGCGGATGACATCGAGATCATTTTCGCCGATAACGGGGCCGGCATGACCCCCGACGTCCAGCGTCAGGCCTTCGATCCGTTCTTCACGACACGCCGCAACGAAGGGGGAACGGGGCTCGGGCTGCATATCGTCTACAATCTGGTGACGCAGCAGCTCGGCGGCCGCATGATGCTGGAATCCCGCGAGGGACAAGGCACCACCTTTCGGATTATCATGCCGCGGGTCGCCAAGGGCGGCGCCGAGACAGCAATGGGCGACGGAACGACGCAATGGCCGAACAGGACGATGTCCTCCAACTGATCGAGGATGCCGGTTTCGACGAGGATGACGGTTCGGCTCGGAAATGGAAGATCGCCGTCATCGACGACGACCATGCCGTGCACGAGGGCACCCGCTTTGCGCTGTCGGATTACAGCCTGAACGGCCAGGGGCTCGAAATCCTGTCCGCCTATTCGGCGGCCGAAGGCCGCGCGCTGATGCGGGAGCACACCGACATCGCGGCCGTGCTGCTCGACGTCATCATGGAGACCGACGTCGCCGGGCTCGAGCTCGTCGAATACATCCGCAACGAGATCAAGAACGAGACCGTCCGCATCATCCTCCGCACCGGACAGCCGGGTCAGGCGCCGGAGCGGCGCGTCATCGTCCAGTACGACATCAACGACTACAAGGCCAAGACCGAGCTCACCGCCGACAAGCTGTTCACCTCGCTGACGGCGGCGCTGCGCAGCTACCAGCAGCTCGAGCGCATGGTACAGACCCGCCGCGGCCTCGAGATCATCATCGACGCCGCCTCGACGCTGTACGACTTCAAGTCGATGCAGCGGCTGGCCGAGGGCGTGCTGACCCAGATCGCTTCGCTGCTGAACGTGGATTGCGCAGGCATCCTGGTGCTGCGCGACGACGGCAGCCAGACCGACGATTTTTCGGTGCTGGCCGGCTCCGGCTGCTACAGCCGCTTCTCCGGCGCCGTCACCTCGCGCTCGCTCGATCCGGATCTGCGCGACATGGTGGAGGCCGCCTTCAGGCAGCGCAGCAACGAATTTGCCGACCATCGCACCGTGCTCTATGTCCGCACTGGCTCGGGGCGCGAGGTCGTGGTGCTGCTGCAGGCGGAGCGGCCGCTGTCCGAGACCGATCGCTCGCTGGTCGAGATCTTCTCCAGCCGGCTGTCGATCGCCTTCGACAACGTGATCCTGTATCAGCAGCTGCATGAGGCCAACACCCAGCTCGAGGACCGCGTCGCCCAGCGCACCCGCGCGCTGATGCAGGCCAACCGGCGGCTGTCGGCGCAATGGCTGCGGCTGCAGCGCGCCAACGGCTTCAAGAACGAGATTTTGGGCACCGTCGCCCACGACCTGAAAAATCCGCTGGGCGTGATCCTCGGCCGCACGGAGATGCTGACCGAGCTGATCGCGACCGGCGCCTCCGCCGACGGCATCACCAGCCAGGTCGGACATATCCGAGATGCCGCCAGGCGGCTGACGTCGATGGTCGACCACCTGATCTCGGATGCGATGGCCGACGCCTTCGACATCACCATCCGTCGTGAGCCGGTCGACATCGCAGCCCTGGTCCACGAGGTGGTCGAAGCCAACCAGCCGCTCGCGCTCAACAAGCAGCAGGTCATTGCCGTGTCGGCGCCGCCGCATCTGTCGACCATGTGCGACATCGACCGGATCCGCGAGGCGATCGACAACCTCCTGAGCAACGCGATCAAGTACAGCCCGATCGGCGGCAGGATCACCGTGAATGCCGCCGATGACGGCGACAACACCATCATCGGCGTCACCGACCAGGGCGCCGGGCTGTCGCCGGAGGATCTCGGCCGCCTGTTCGGCCGGTTCCAGCGGCTGTCGGCCAAGCCGACCGCCGGCGAGAGCTCGACCGGGCTCGGCCTGTCGATTGTCAAACGCATCGTCGACATGCATGGTGGCGAGGTGACGGCCAGGAGCGATGGGCCGGGATCCGGATCGACCTTCACGATCACACTGCCGGCGGCCGAATTGTCATGAGTCAGAGCCAGCACATCATCATCGTCGACGACGAGGCCCCTGCCCGCGAAATGGTGGGTGATTACCTCAAGATGCACGGCTTCGCGGTGACGCTGTGCGACGGCGGCAAGAGCCTGCGCAGCGCCATCGAGACCGGCCCGGCAGATCTCGTCGTGCTCGATCTCAACATGCCCGAAGAGGACGGCCTGTCGATCATCCGCGATCTCAAGGGCCGCACCAATATCCCGGTGATCATGCTGACCGCCACCGCCAGCCCGATCGACCGGGTGGTAGGGCTCGAGCTCGGGGCCGACGATTACGTCGCGAAACCGTGCGAATTGCGCGAATTGATGGCCCGGATCCGCTCCGTGCTGCGCCGCAGTGGGCCGGCCAAGACTGCGGCGGCCACTACGGACTCCGCTCCCGCCCAGGCGAAGGACCCGCAATTGGTGCGGTTCGGCACCAAATGGCTCGATCTCGATGCCCAGGCGCTGCGGGATGACGAGGGCAACGAGCACCCGCTGACGGCGTCCGAATTCGGCCTGCTCAAAGTGTTCGCTGCCAACCCGAAGCGGGTGCTGTCGCGCGAACGGCTGCTCGAGCTGGCGAATGCCCGCGATGCCGAGGCATTCGACCGCGCCGTGGACCTGAGAATCATGCGAATCCGCCGCAAGATCGAGCCGGATCCGACCAAGCCGGCGGTGATCCGTACCATCCGCGGCGGCGGCTACCTGTTCTCGCCGGCGGGCGAGAAGGCCTGAGGACGGCCGGTCGGCGGCGGTGGAAGCGGCCTCTGCTTCCACATCCAGTTCCGTATCTTGGAATAGGGCACAATTCCGCCACGAGTGTTTCGCGATGTGCGCCGCGACGAAACATTTCCGCAGGCGCACGAAACCATTTTCCTGTTTTCGTGCAGACGTCCCGAAACGGGCGCTCCTTAACAATCCCTCCCGTCGAAACGCCGCAAGGGGGCGGCGGAACGGGAGAGTGCCATGCAGAACGTCGTTGCCATCAATTCCGCAGCCAGCCAGGGCATCATCGCAGCCCAGGCGACCACGGACGGCATGCTCCTGGAGAGCATTGCCGATGGCGATCGCACCGCGATGCACACGCTTTATGCGCGCCACAATGTGCGGGTCTATCGCTTCATCCTGCGCATCGTCCGCGACACCACGATCGCCGAGGACCTCGTCAGCCAGGTGTTCCTGGACGTCTGGCGCACCGCCAGGCAGTTCGAGGGCCGCTCGCAGGTCTCGACCTGGCTGCTGTCGATCGCCCGCTTCAAGGCGTTGACCGCGCTGCGCCAGCGCCGCTTCGAGGACATCGACCAGGACGAGGTGCGCGAGATCGCCGACGACTCCGACACGCCGGAGACCTCGCTCGAGCGCTCCACCACCAGTGCCATCCTGCGCGCCTGCGTCGCCAAGCTGTCGCCGGCTCATCGCGAGATCATCACCCTGATCTACTACCACGAGAAGTCGGTGGAGGAGGTCGGGCAGATCATCGGCATTCCGCAGAGCACGGTGAAGACGCGCATGTTCTATGCCCGCAAGCACCTCGCCGAGCTCCTGCGCTGTGCCGGCGTCCACAGCCTCGCCGCCTGACCAAGGTTCATTCTCGTCGGGGCTGATGTCCCGACGGGTTCCAAAGACGACGCACGAAAATCGCCGAACGAAACAATTGAAACAATCGGCGAAATCACCTGGAAAATTTCGGCCGCTAGAACGTTACCCATGAACTGAGCCTCAGTCCCCCAGCTGATCTCGGTTTGGAGCGAGCAAATTCAAGGATAACCTCCACCTCCCAAGGTTGCTCCGAAGACCCGGCGGATGCCCCCGCCGGGTCTTCGTCGTTTATGGTCCTGCAGCGCCGCCTTGGGCGATTTGACCATTTGATATCGCGCGGCGCCGGTGCAATCTTCCGTCATGGGGCGATGCTACAAACCCCGTGGCAATGACGGACGGTGCTGATGTTCGGTTTGGATGCGGTTGAGCTGGCGCGCGCGCAGTTCGCCTTCACGGTCACCTTCCACATCATCTTCCCCGCCTTCTCGATCGGGCTCGCGTCCTACCTCGCCGTGCTCGAGGCGCTGTGGCTGTGGACCGGACGCGACGTCTATCTCAACGTCTTCAATTACTGGCTCAAGATCTTCGCCATTACCTTCGCCATGGGCGTCGTCTCCGGCATCGTGATGTCCTACCAGTTCGGCACCAACTGGTCGGTGTATTCCGACAAGGTCGGACCGGTGATCGGCCCGCTGATGGCCTATGAGGTGCTGACCGCGTTCTTTCTCGAGGCCGGCTTTCTCGGCGTCATGCTGTTCGGCCTCAGGCGGGTCGGCCCGAAGCTGCATTTCCTGGCCACTCTGATGGTCGCCGTCGGCACCCTTATTTCGGCGTTCTGGATTCTCTCCGCCAATTCCTGGATGCAGACGCCCGCCGGCTACGCCGTCAACGCCGACGGCCAGTTCGTCTCGGTCGACTGGCTCAAGGTGATCTTCAATCCGTCCTTCCCCTATCGCCTCGTGCACATGGTGCTGGCGGCCTATCTGACGACCTCGCTCGTGGTCGGCGCCGTCGGCGCCTGGCATCTGCTGCGCAATCCGCACCTGCCGGGCCCGCGCGTGATGTTCTCGATGGCGATGTGGATGGCGGCGCTAGTGGCGCCGCTGCAGATCCTGGTCGGTGACCAGCACGGCCTCAACACGCTCGAGCACCAGCCGGTGAAGATCATGGCCATGGAAGGCCATTTCGAGAGCCACAAGGACGGCGCGCCGCTGTATCTGTTCGGCTGGCCGGACCAGGCCAAGGGCGAGCTGACATGGGCGCTCGGGATCCCTAAGTTCGGCTCGCTGATCCTCAAGCACCAGATCGACGCGCCGATGGCCGGCCTCGACACCGTGCCGCGGCAGGACTGGCCGCCGGTGGCGATCACCTTCTGGTCGTTCCGCATCATGGTCGGCCTGGGGCTGTTGATGCTGGCGCTCGGCCTGTTCAGCCTGTGGGAGCGCTGGCGCGACCGGCTGTACATCAATCGCGGCCTGCACCGCTTCGCGATTGCGATGGGACCAGCGGGATTCATTGCCGTCATGGCCGGCTGGATCACCACCGAGACCGGCCGGCAGCCGTTCACCGTGTACGGGCTGCTGCGCACCACCGATTCCGTTTCCCCGCTCGCGGCCCCGGCCGTGGGTGCCTCGCTGCTCGCCTTCATCATCGTGTATTTCATCATCTTCGCCGCCGGCGTGCTGTACATCCTGCGCCTGATGGCCGAGCCGCCGCATCCCGGTGAGCCGGGCCCGAGCAGCGAGCAGCCGGTCCGCACGGCCGGCATCACGCCGGCCGCGGGCGTCGTGCAGGGAGCCGTCGGATCATGAGCGTTGCCGTCGATCTCGCGACCCTCTGGGCCTTCATCATCGCGCTCGCCGTCTTCATCTACGTCGTGATGGACGGCTTCGATCTCGGGCTCGGCATCCTGTTTCCGCTGTTCCCGGGCAAGCAGGACCGCGACGTCATCACCAACACGGTGGCGCCGGTGTGGGACGGCAACGAGACCTGGCTGGTGCTCGGCGGCGGCGGCCTGATGGCCGCCTTCCCGCTCGCTTATGCGATCCTGATGCCCGCGCTGTATGCGCCGCTGATCGCGATGCTGGTTGGGCTGATCTTCCGCGGCGTCGCCTTCGAATTCCGCTGGCGCACCCGCGCGCAGCGCAATCTGTGGGACCTCGCCTTCGCCGGCGGCTCCTGGGTCGCGGCGCTGGCGCAGGGCATCGCGCTCGGCGCCATTCTGCAGGGCGTGCATGTCGAGGGCCGGCACTATGCCGGCGGCTGGTGGGACTGGCTGACGCCGTTCAGCATCCTCACCGGCGTCTCGCTCGTGGTCGGCTACGCGCTGCTCGGCGCGACCTGGCTGATCCTGAAGACGGAGGGCGACCTGCGCGACAAGGCGTATCGCATCAGCTGGTATCTCCTGTTCGCCATGCTGCTCGCGATTGCCACGGTCAGCCTGGCGACGCCGCTGCTCACCATTCAATATGCGCAGCGCTGGTTCACCTGGCCGGCCGTGGTCCTGACCGCGCCGGTGCCGCTCGCCGTCATCGGCGTCACCGTGCTGTTGATGAAGCACCTCGCCCAGAAGACCGACGGCTGGCCGTTCTTTCTCGCGCTGGCGCTGTTCCTGCTGTCCTATGCCGGCCTCGGCATCAGCATGTACCCCTACATCGTGCCGCAGAGCATCACGATCTGGCAGGCGGCGGCGCCGGAGCGCAGCCAACTGATCATGCTGCCGGGCGTGCTCGTGCTGGTGCCGCTGATTCTCGGCTACACCGGCTGGGCCTATTGGGTGTTTCGCGGCAAGGTCGGGCACGACAGCGGCTATCATTGATGCCGTCCGAGCAGCCTGCCCCGCTCGCGAAGCGCCTCGCCTGGTTCGTCGTGCTGTGGCTCGCCGGCGTGGCGGCCGTCGGCACCGTCGCCTTCCTGCTGCGGCTCTGGATGAAGCTCGGATGACGGCGGGCGCCCCGCGCTCACCTTGACTTTGCTGCGAATATGCCCCTGAAATTTGGCGGGTGATTTTAATCGGGCGAGCTTCGCAGGGGTCCGTTGAGGAGAGCTTTGAATGCCGAGTTTCCGTCGCCTGCTGTGTACCACCAGCGCCATCATCGCGCTGGCGCTGTCTACGTCGCACAGTTTCGCCCAATCCGAGGATCCCGGTGATCAGCCCGGCCTCGTCGCCGATGACGGCTACGAGCTCGATCCCGAATGGCGCAAGCAGGTGGTTTATTTCCGCACCACCGAGCCGCCGGGCACCATCATCGTGTCCACCGCCGAACGCCACCTCTATCTGGTGCAGCCGGGCGGCCGCGCCATCCGCTACGGCATCGGCGTCGGCCGTGACGGCTTCCAGTGGCAGGGGCTGCTGTCGATCACCAAGAAGGCCGAGTGGCCGGATTGGACGCCGCCGCCGGAGATGATCCAGCGCCAGCCCTATCTGCCGCGCTTCATGGCCGGCGGCCCCGGCAATCCCTTGGGCGCGCGTGCGATGTATCTGGGCACCACCGTGTACCGCATCCACGGCACCAATCAGCCCTGGACCATCGGCAGCAAGATTTCCTCCGGCTGCTTCCGGCTGGTGAATGCCGATGTCGCCGATCTCTATGACCGCGTGCCGGTCGGCACCAAGATCGTGGTGCGGCAGAAGCCGGAACTGTGACGGCGGCGCCCGCCGCCGGACATTCAGCCATCGCTTCATCCTGACATTTTTTCGAAAGAGATTGACCATGCGCACTTTCCGAGGCGGCCTGCTGATCGGGCTCGCCGTCGCCGTCCTCGTCGCGGCGCTCGCCGTCACCTATGAGATGTACGACACCCGCACCTTGAAGCGGACCATCCGCCGCGGCGAGGTGCTGTGCGGCGTCAACGCCGGGCTGCCCGGCTTCTCGATTCCCGACGACAAGGGCAATTGGAGCGGCTTCGATGTCGACTTCTGCCGCGCCGTGGCGGCTGCGATCTTCGACGATCCGAAGAAGGCGAAGTTCGTGCCGCTCGACGCCAGTGAGCGCTTCAAGGAGCTGCAGAGCCGCAAGGTCGACATCCTCTCGCGCAACACCACCTGGTCGATGGCACGCGAGCAGAATTACGATCTGTATTTCCCGGCGGTCGCCTATTACGACGGCCAGGGCTTCATGGTGCCGCGCGCGCGCAAGCTGGAGACCGCGCTGGACCTCAACGGCAGCAAGGTCTGCGTGCAGGATTCCACCACCAACGCGCTCAACGTCGGGGACTATTTCCGCACCAACAACATGAAGTACGAGGAGGTGAAGTTTCCCAAGCTCGACGACGTCATCAAGGCGTATGACGGCGGCAAGTGCGATACCTTCACCGCCGACGTCTCGCAGCTCTACGCGCTGCGCCTGACGCTGTCGAAGCCCGGCGATCACGACATCCTGCCCGACCTGATCTCCAAGGAGCCGCTCGCGCCCGTGGTGCGCCAGCGCGACGACGACTGGATGATGATCGTGAAGTGGACGCTGTACGCGATGATCAATGCCGAGGAGCTCGGCATCACCTCCAAGAACATCGACGAGGCGCTGAGGTCGAAGAAGCCGGACGTGATGCGCCTGGTCGGCAACGAGGGCAGCTATGGCCAGGACCTCGGCCTGACCAAGGACTGGGCCGCGCGCGTGATCCGTCACGTCGGCAATTACGGCGAGGTCTATGAGCGCAACGTCGGCAGCGAGTCGAAGCTGAAGATTCCGCGCGGCATGAACCAGCTCTGGAACGCCGGCGGCGTCCAGTATGCACCGCCGATCAGGTAAGGATCTCTGCACACTTCCACCGTCATCGCGAGGAGCAACGCGACGAAGCGATCCAGGGCTGTTGTAAAGACTCTGGATTGCTTCGCTTCGCTCGCAATGACGGAGCATGGCCTGACCTTCTCGCGACGCCTCACGCGTCCGAGCTCTGCAAATTCGTCCGCCCTCTGGAAATCGAGGGCGCAGGGAAGGCCGGGCCTCGGCTGAGGCCCGTGGCCCGCCTGCGAAAAAAATGCAGGCGGCAGGAACCACAGGTACAGCCGGAACGACCCGGCCCTCCCTGCGCGATGGCTTTAACGGTTATGGCGCGCTCTCCCCGGTGTCCGGCTTGTTAGTTGTGGAGCCTCAGGAGGTTGTCCTCGGTTAAACCGAGTCTGCTGATAGGCGGCTGGGAGTTTATGCCGCCGTGAGGCCGGTGCCAATTATACTGGTGCAGCCAGATGGGCAGTTGCGCGGCGCG